>DATLMV010000249.1:0-4525 GCA_035537095.1 Pyrinomonadaceae bacterium | reverse complement strand
ATCGTCGGCGACTGGAAGATGGTGATGACGTGGACTATCTCGCCGAGTCTCTCTTGCAGGCGATTGATGAAAATCGCGCCCTTGATCGAATCCCCTCCGAGACCGAAGAAGTCGTCCTCGACGCCCACCTGCTCGATGCCGAGAAGCTCCCTCCACATCTCCGCGAGCGCGGCCTCCAATGTGTCGCGGGGCGCAAGGTAGCTGCGCTCCAACGCGGGGCGGGCCTGTCCGGGCGCGGGCAGCGCGCGGCGGTCAATCTTGCCGTTCGTCGTGAGCGGCAGAGCATCGAGCCAGACGAACGCCGCCGGAATCATGTGTTCCGGCAGATGCCTGCCGAGAAAGTCGCGCAACTCGTTGACATTGGGAACGGGTTGCTGCCGACCGACGAGATAAGCGGTCAGGCGTTTGTCGCCCGGCTCGTCTTCGCGCGCGATGACGACGCACGCGCCGACCGACGGATGTCCGGCGAGCGCCTTCTCGATCTCGCCGAGTTCGATACGAAAACCGCGAATCTTCACCTGCTGGTCAATGCGCCCGAGATACTCGATGTCGCCGTCGGCGAGCAGGCGGACGAGGTCGCCGGTCTTGTAGAGACGCTGGCCCGCGCGCTCGCTGAAGGGATGCGGCACGAAGCGTTCGGCGGTCAGTCCGGCGCGGTTGAGATAACCGCGCGCCACGCCTGCCCCGCCGACGTACATCTCGCCGGGAATGCCAAACGGCACGGGGTTGAGATGGCGGTCGAGCACGTAAATCTCAAGGTCGGGAATCGGGCGACCGACGCGGCTACCGCTTCCGGCGAGGGTGGTATCCGAACTGACGAGCGGGCGATACGTGACGTGCACGGTCGTCTCGGTGATGCCGTACATGTTGACGAGTTGCGGCCTCTCGTCGCCGTGTCGCTCGACCCATCCTTTGAGACTCGAAAACTCCAACGCCTCGCCGCCGAAGATGACGAGCCGCAGAGAGAGAGAGCGCGCGTCTCGACGGTGCTCGTCAACGCGCATCAGTTGACCAAAGGCGGAAGGGGTCTGATTGAGCACCGTCACGCGCTCAGCCAACAACAGTTCATAGAACTGTTCCGGCGAACGACTGATGAGATACGGGACGATCACCAGACGCCCGCCCGAGAGCAACGCCCCCCACAGTTCCCAGACCGAGAAGTCAAAGGCGAAGGAATGAAACAGCGTCCAGACATCCCGCCCGTCGAAGTCGAACCAGTCGCGCGTCGCGGACAACAAGCGCACGACGTTGCGATGCGTGACCTGTGTGCCTTTCGGCTGTCCGGTCGAGCCGGAGGTGTAGATGACGTAGGCCAGATTATCCGGCCCCGCCGCGCACGTCGGCGCGTCCTCGCTCCCGTCGCCGTCGGGCGCAAGCGCGTCGTCCAGACAAACTACCTCGACTGCTTTGCCCTCGAACTTCTCCGTCAGGCTGCGCTCGGTGAGCAGCACACGCACGCGCGAATCGGCGAGCATAAAAGCGAGACGTTCCGCCGGTTGTTCGGGTTCGAGCGGCAGGTACGCGCCGCCCGCTTTGAGGACGGCGAGCACGCCGACAATCATGTCGGGCGAGCGGTGGGCGCAAATCCCGACCGGCACTTCCGGCCCGACACCCGAACTTTGCAGACGGTGCGCCAGACGGTTCGCGCTCCCTTCGAGTTCGCGGTAGGTGAAGCGTTCCTGTTCGCAGACGACGGCGACCGCGTCGGGCGTCTTTCGCGCCTGCGCGGTGAACAGTTCGTGCAGGCATTGATGCGCGGTAAACCCCTTGCTGTCCGCCTGCCAGTTTGTGAGCAACCGGCGGCGCTCGCGCTCGCTCAGGATGGACAGTTCCGAGAGCCGCGCGGACGGGTCGGCGACGATTGATTCCAGCAAGCACTCGAAATGTTCGAGCATCCTCTGAATGCGCGCGGCGTCGAACAATTCCGTGCTGTAGCGCATCGAGAGCGTCAGGCTGTTTTCCGTCTCGATGGCGGCGAGGCGCAGGTCGAACTTCGACGTTTCGGTTTCGGTCTGCATCGCCTCCATCTCTGTCCCGTGCAAACTCAGATGCCCCGCTTGCTGATTCTGGACGGTGAAGACAACTTGAAACAGCGGCGCGAGGCTCAGGCTGCGCGACGGCTGCAACTCCTCGACCAGACGCTCGAACGGCACGTCCTGATGCGCGTATGCGCCGAGCGTCGTCTCTCGCGTGCGCGCGAGGATTTCGCGGAAGCCCGGATTGCCCGAGAGGTCTGTCCGCAACGCCAGCGTGTTGACGACGAAGCCGATCAGGTTTTCGATCTCCGCGCGGTTGCGTCCGGCGATGGGCGTGCCGACGAGAATCTCCTCCTGCCCGCTGTAGCGCGCGAGCAGGACGTTGAAGGCCGCCAGCAGGGTCATAAAGAGCGTCGCACCGGACTGGCGTCCCAACTCATTCAGCTTGCGCGCCAGACGCTCGTCAAGCTCACGTATCTCGACCGCCCCGTGATAAGTCTGGACGGCGGGACGCACTCTGTCGGTCGGCAACTCCAAAGTCGGCAACTCCCCGCCCAACTGCCCCCGCCAGTAGCCCAACTGTTCTGCCAGCACTTCGCCGCTCAACCACTCGCGCTGCCATACCGCGTAGTCCGCATACTGCACCGGCAACTCCGCGAGCGGCGAGCTTTTCCCTTCGCGGAAAGCGGCGTAGAGCGCGTTGAGTTCGCGCGTCAGCACGTCGAGCGACCAGCCGTCGGAGACGATGTGATGCATCGTGACGAGCAGGATGTGTTTCGTCTCGTCGAGTTTGAGCAGGCGCAGCCGCAGCAGTTTGTCGGATGAAAGATCGAACGGTTTTTGCGCTTCTTCGAGGGCCAGACGTTGCGCCTCCGGCTCGCGTTCCGGCTGCGGCAGACGGCTCAGGTCAACCACTTCGAGCCTCGCTGCGGCGGGCGGCGCGATGACCTGCACGGGTTGGCCGTAGATAGTTTGAAACGTCGTGCGGAGAGCCTCGTGTCGGCGCACGATCTCCGTGAAGCTTCGTTCCAGCGCGGAGATGTCGAGCGGGCCGTCGAAGTATGTGGCCTCGGGGATGTTATAGAAGGGGCTGTCGGGTTTTAACTGTTGGAGAAACCAGAGACGCTGCTGCGCGAACGAGAGCGGCACATGCTTGAGTTCACGCGGGCGCGGTGTGATGACCGTCCGCGAAACATCCTGCTGCTCTTGCTTCAAGAGACGCGCGAACAGTTCGCGCCTTTCGGGCGATAGCTCGGCGATACGTTTGGCGATATTGCTCATGGACTTCTCCGGCGTCCGGCCTTCCCTCTAAGCTTGAGGCTCGCTCTCCGTGAGCGACAGCAAAGCCCTCACGTCCTCTTCCGAAATGTTCTCCAATCTCTCCAACATCAGAGAGAGACGTTGCAGTTCGTCATCCGGCGGGGCGGCATTCTCGACGTAACGCGCGAGTCCGGCCACCGTCGGCGACTCGAAGAGGACGCGCAGCGGCAACTCGACGCCGCATCGCTCGCGCACACGGCTGACGATGCGCGTCGCCAGCAATGAGTGACCTCCGAGCGCGAAGAAGTCGGACTCGACCCCCACTCGCGCGAGACCCAGAATCTCACTCCAAATGTCTGCCAGCATCTCTTCCAGAGCATTGCGCGGAGCGACGAACTGCGCGCCCGCTTCCGCCGCGCTTCCTTCCGGCGCGGGCAACGCCTTGCGGTTGATCTTCCCGTGCGGCGTCAGCGGCAGGTTATCGAGCGCGACGAACGCCGACGGAATCATGTAGTCCGGCAGTCGTCGCTTCAAATAACCGCGCAATTCGTCGGCAGCCAATCCGCCCTCCGTCGCAGGCACGACGTAAGCCACGATTCGCTTCTCGCCGTGCACATCCTCGCGCGCCACGACGACCGTCTCACGCACCGACTCATGTCCTCTCAGACTTGCCTCGATCTCGCCCAACTCGATGCGAAAACCCCGCACCTTCACCTGATGGTCTGCACGCCCCACATACTCCAACTCTCCACCCACTCGGTAGCGCACCACGTCGCCCGTGCGATACAGCCGTCTTCCACCCTCACGGCTGAACGGGTGCGGCACAAACTTCTCCGCCGTCAACTCCGGACGATTCAGATATCCCCGAGCCAACCCGTCCCCACCGATGTACAACTCTCCCGTCACTCCGACGGCCACGGGCTGCATGTATGCATCCAGCACGTACAACTCCGTGTTGGCGACGGGTCGCCCGATCGAAGGCTCGCGCGTCGCACCCTTCTCCGCCAGCGTGTAGGTCGAATAAGTAGTGTCTTCCGATGGCCCGTAGAGGTTATAGACCGACTCGATGTGCGGCTGCGCATAGAGGCTCTGCACGAGTTGATTGGTCAACGGCTCGCCCGCCAGATTGACCGTCCTGACCGATGGGGGGAGGCCTTTTGTTCTGACCAGTTCCGTCATCGCCGAAGGAACCGTGTTGATGAGCGTGACCTCGTTGGCGGCTTTCAATGTGGGCAGTTGCAAGGCGTTGTCGGCGATAATGAGTTGTCCGCCGCAACTGAGTGGGGCGA
>DATLMV010000248.1:0-20651 GCA_035537095.1 Pyrinomonadaceae bacterium | reverse complement strand
GAACAGGCAGAAGTCGTCTATGTCGCAGAAAAGAGCTAAGATATCCATGAGAGAATCCCTTTCGCGGTGATGGCTTGTTTTGGCGAACACCATCTTACGAAATTCGGGTTCTCTCTTCACTTTCTTACGTCGAACTCACGTGAGGATAGATGTCAGAGGTTGGATGTTAGATAAAGACAGTTTGCTTCTTATCTAACATCTGACATCCAACATCTATCCTCTGTTCTATTGAACCGTGAAGTCTATCCGTTGTTTGGCGGTGGCGCGGGCGACGCGGTCAATGGCTGTGACCTGTAGGAGATAGCGTCCGGTGGGGAGCGAGTTGAGGTTGATTTCCGCCGCGTAGGGGATGCGCGTCTGGTCGGGAAAGCCTTCGGCGTTGATCTTGCTGAGCGGCGTGGTGATGACGGGTTGGTCGTCGCGGAAGACCTGCACTTGCAGCGCGATGTCGGAGGTGGTTGTTTTGAGCGCGGCGTTGTAGATGTGCAGGAGAAAGCGCATTCGCGAGTCGCGCGCGAAGCGTCGGTCGGCGCTGACGACCACAGGGGCTTCGTCGTCGGCGTTGTCCGCGACCGGAGTCGTCTCCTCTCTGGCCGGACGCGACCCGACGAAGATGCTGCTCAAAGCGAACTGTCCCTGCGCGACGTTGGGAATCTCGATCCACTCCATCGCGCTGCCGGTGCGCCCGCTCTTCACGTCGCGCGTCGCAATCCGCACCTGATAGAGACCGGGCGCGAGCGGTATCTGCTGGCTGTAGAGGATGCGCCGGTCGGGGGCGTCGGCTTCGGTGCGCGGCGGCAGCACCGACAACTGCTGTTTGAAACTTGAGACGGGCTTGCCCTGTTCACTCAAGACCGCGCCGAGCACGTCGGCCCGCGCGTTCTGTTGACCGCTGGCGGCGGAATAATCGAGCGCGGTGTCGTCAATCTCAAGCGAGATGTTGAGGACGGTCGCGTGCTTGCGCGTGTGCACGTAGCCGACGGAGAGCGCGGTCGGCAGCGCGCTCTTGGGGAAGGCCGCGCGCAGGGCGTTGACGAGTTCGCCTTCCGAACTCTTCTCCGCGTCCTTAGCCTTGTCAGCGTCCTTTTCCTTCTCCTTCTTCTCTTTCTCCTTGCCGCGTCTGGCTTCGGCGGCGACGGGCGGCGGCGCGTCGAAGAAACCGCGCCGCACCATCACCTTCAAATCGGGACGCCCTTTGACGCTCACTTCGAGGCGACGAAATTTCGCGCCGCGTCCTTCGGCCTGTTCGGGTCGCCACGCGAGCAGGTAATAGACGGAGGTCTCTTTGAGAGCTTTGGCGAGCGAGACGTTGAGCGCGTTGGTGTTGACGAGCGCGCGCCCGCCGGTCTGTTCGGCGAGCGTAAAGAGCGGCTCTTGCAACGCGCTCCGCTCGCTGGCCTGAATGTGCGACAGCCGCCCGCCCGTATCGAAAGCCTCGTCGCTGCTCGCGTCGGCGAAGCCGGAGGTCAGCCCGCGCGTGTCCATCGAGTAGATGACGGAGCCGCTGCGCGCCGCCGCGTCCGCGATGCGATGCATGCGGTCTCTCGCGGTCGTTTCGCGCGAGCGCAGCAGAAAGCCGTCCGACATGAAGAAGACGATTTTCCGGCCCGGTATCTCGGCTGACGAGCGAATCAGACTTTCGAGCGTCGAGAGCGTATTGACGGAGACCGCGCTCGCCTGTTGCAGCACCAGATTGGCGCGTAGCGCGACCATCTGCTCCGCCGTGTCGCGGCGCATCTCGGGCATCTGCTTCAGGATTTGCTCGGCGAAGTAGTCCACCACCTGAAAATCCCTCTGCTCGACGGCGACCGCCTGATGCTCCGACATCGGCGGTCGGTCATGGTCGCGCACGTTGTACGGGCGATAGCTGAGTTGGGCGACGGCTTTTCGCAGTACGGCCTTCTCGCCCGTCAACTGTTGCAGAAACCCTAGCTGCCCGCTCGCCGAAGCGACGACCGCGCGGTCGTTCTGTCCCATCTCTTCGTTGATGAAACGCAGCAGCGTATCGCGCGCGTGCTTCAGGCTGCCCATCGAGAGATGCAGGTCGTCTATGAAAAAGACGACGACGCGGCCCCTGTCGAGAGGCCGGACTGTGCCGCTCACTTTCTCCGTCGAGACGCGCCGGACGACGCTGCTACTGCCGCCGCGCGCCGCTGCGAGTTGCGCGTCTTCGTCGAGCGTTCCGGCGCGCACGCGCTCGAAGAAGGAGATGCTTTGCGGCTTGCCGTCCACCCGCAACTCAAACTGCTCGGCGCGCAAGTCGTCAACGAAGCGGCCCTGCTTGTCGAAGACCATCACGTCCGTCTGCACCAGTTCCGTGTTGACGCGCACCACCTCGTCGTCCTGCGCGCGCGCGACGTTCGAGAGAAGGCTGCAAGCGATCAGGATTGACGGGAGGATTCGCGTTAGGGCAGAAACTTTGGGCGGCATAAACTTCACCTGCTTCCAAAAAGGAGACGAAACTTTAGCTCATCATAGCACGCGACCTGCGGACGCCGGGCGCGAATCTCGCTAGGACTTCCATCAAATTTTATCAAAGCAGTTTCCTTAAGATAGATGTCACGCGCGTTTGCGCCTGCCAGTCGCATAAAACTTTCGACGCGTGCCGCGCGTATTACACGACGCAAGTTCACGTCCGAGCCTGTCAGTTTGGTCTTGCGCGCCCGCGCATCTGCTACCGCGCGCGCCGGAGGTCGAGTCCCGCTTTGAGCGAACAAAAAGTCACGCTGTTGTTGGACGGAGTCACGAAAAGATTCGACGAGTTTGTCGCCGTCAACGAGTTGAGTCTCGCCGTGCGCGCGGGCCGCATCTTCGGCCTCATCGGCCCGAACGGCGCGGGCAAGACGACGACCATCCGCATGATCGTCAACATCACCGCGCCCGATTCCGGACGTGTCGAACTGTTCGGCCAGCCGATGAACCGCACGCTTCAAGACCGCATCGGCTACCTGCCCGAGGAGCGCGGCCTCTATAAGAAGATGAAGGTCGGCGAGCAGTTGCGCTTCTTCGGCGAACTCAAGAACCTGAAGGGACGCGCCGCCGACGAAGCGATTGACCGCTGGCTCGCGCGCGTTAAATTAACGGACTGGAAGCAGAAGAAAGCGTCGGAGCTCTCGAAGGGGATGCAGCAGAAAATCCAGTTCATCGCCGCCGTGATGCACGAACCAGACCTCATCATCTTGGATGAACCCTTCTCCGGCCTCGACCCCGTCAACGTCGGGCTGCTCAAAGAGATCGTCCTCGAACTCAAAGCCGAGGGCAAGACCATCATCTTCTCGACGCACCAGATGGAGGTGGCCGAGCGGATTTGCGACGACATCTGTCTGATTAATCGTTCGCGGAAAGTGCTAGAAGGAAGCATCCGCGAGGTGAAACGCAGTTTCGGTCGCAACTCGGTCGCGCTCCGCATCGAGGGCGGCGACGGCGTGCTCGACGATAAGTCTCTCGTGACGAAGATCGAACGCCACAGCGACGAGATAGAAGTCCTTCTCGCCGAGGGCGCGAGCGCGCAGGATTTGTTGCGGCGTCTCTTGACGGCGGGCGCGGCGCTGACGAAGTTCGAGTTGGTCGAGCCGAGCCTGAACGACATCTTTATCGCACAGGTTGGGGGAAGCGAATGAACAAGTTTCTGGCGGTCGTCAAACGTGAGTACGTGCAGCGCGTGCGCTCGCGCATGTTCATCGTGGCGACGGTGCTCGGCCCCTTGATGCTGGTGCTGTTCACGGTCGTTCCCGCATACATCGCAGGCATCAAGACCGGCGGGCCGACGCGCCTCGCCATCGTTGACCAGAGCGGCAAACTCTCCGAACGCCTCCGCGAAGTCATTGTCAACGAACGCGACGAGGAGGATGCCGAGCGCGAGCGCGTCGCGGCGCAGGCTTTGAACGAGAGCAGTCAGGAGCGCATGGAGCAGACGGGCAAGTCGCTGCGGCAGAGCTACGACGTGCAGCAGGTCGCCGTCGAGGGCACAATCGAGGAGACCAGACGCAGGCTCGACGAGCGCATCCGCCGCGACGAACTCGACGGTTATCTCGTCCTCCCCGCAGACATCTTGCAGAGCGGCGAGGCCGAGTATCACGCGCGCAATACGGGCGACGTGTTCACGCGCGGGCAGATAAAGAACCGCCTGACGACCGCCGTCCGCGATCAACGCATGGCGGAGCGCAACATCCTGCCGAGCGTCATGCGTGAAGTCAACAGTCCTGTCAACATGCGTACGACGAAGGCGGGCGAGGTGGGCGGCAAAGAGGATTCGGGGCAGGGTTTCTATCTGGTGTTCGCCGTCGGGTTCATCATCTACCTGACGATCCTGATGTACGGGCAGGTCATCCTCGGCGCGGTCATCGAAGAGAAGGAGACGCGCATCGCCGAGATTCTGTTCTCGTCGGTGCGTGCCTTCCCCTTGATGATGGGCAAGCTGATCGGCGTCTCGCTGGTCGCGCTGACGCAGTTTTTAATCTGGGGCGTGGTCTTCGGCGCGTTCGCGCTCTACGGTACTGGGATGCTCGCGGCGCAGGGGATGCCGGTTTCGATACCGCGCATCGCGCCTTCGCTCATCCTCTATTTCTTACTCTTCTTCCTGCTCGGATACTTTATCTATTCGACGATTTACGCGCTCGTCGGAGCGATGGTGACGACCGCGCAGGAGGGCGGGCAACTGGCGTTGCCGATTATCCTTCTACTGGTGACGGGCTTCTATCTGGCCTTCCCCGTCATCCGCAGCCCCAACTCGTCGTTCGCCTTCTGGGTTTCGATGTTCCCGTTCTTCTCGCCCATCACGATGCTCGTCCGCATCGTCACGCAGACGCCGCCCTTCTGGCAAATCGCGCTCTCGCTCTTTATCGGCTTCGGCACGGTCGTCCTGCTGATGTGGCTCGCCGCGCGCATCTATCGCGTCGGGATGCTCATGTACGGCAAGCGCGCCAGCATCCCCGAAGTTCTCCGTTGGGTGCGGCAAGCTTGATAAATCGTCAGTAGTGAATCGTGAATCGTAAATCGTGAATAGATAAAACGAGTTCTTTCTATTTACGATTTACGATTCACGATTTACGATTCATCAATGAACGTCGAAATCGAAAAGAAGTATCGCTTGAGCGATGAGCAGGCGGAGGCTTTGCGGCGGAGGCTGTCGGAGGTCGGGGCGGAGTCGTGCGGCGAAGAGTTCGAGGAGAACACTCTTTACGCGGGCCCGAATCTGGAGCAGGGAAATCGCGTGCTGCGCCTGCGTCGCGTCGGCGGTCACGCCGTCTTGACCTTCAAAGAACGGTTCGAGTCGGCGTCACTCGTCAAGCGTCAGAGAGAAGATGAGACGCGCGTCGAGGACGCCGACGCGCTCGCTTCGATTCTCGACGCTTTGGGCTATCGTCCCGCGCTCGTCTATGAAAAGCGGCGCGCGACGTGGCGCGTGTGCGGCGCGGAAGTGGTGGTGGATGAACTGCCCTTCGGACTCTTCGCCGAGATTGAGGGCGAAGAAGACTCGATCCGCCAAGCCGAGACGTTACTCAATCTCGACGATGCGGAAGCCTTGCATGAAACCTACCCGCACCTGACCCGTCAGCACGGATCGAAAAACGGCGACCGCATCGAAGCGCGCTTTCCGCCAAAGTAGTCGCGGGCAAAATCAATCCGCCGCTTGATAGCTCTCCGTTTTATACATCTCCACATCAACCCGTCTCTCCTTCGTCGCTCAACTTCAACGTCCAATTTTTTGCACGGTTCATTCATCTAAAGCAGCAGACGAATGTTGGAACCTGTCGGGGGCGTCAGCGTAATAATCTCTGTGATGCGGTTCGATGCAGGCCGCCGCGAACTTCATTCGATGAACCGAACCCTCGCGGCCTCTGATTGAAAGCCCCCAAAGGAGAATTGCAATGAAGAATCGAAGAGCCGGAGCGCGCCGCTTGCTCTCCCTCGCAGCCATCTTCACATTCGCCGTCGCACTCGCCGCCGCGACTTTGACGACCCGCACGTCGGCGGCGGAAAAGGTCAACGCCGAAGACCTTTTGACGAAGCATCTCAACTCAATCGGTTCGGCTGAAGCACGCGCCGCCGCGCGTTCCCGCATCATCACGGGCGTCGCACAGTTCACGTTTCGTCTGGGCGGGAGCGGCACGGCGACCGGCAACGCGGTGCTCGCCTCCGAAGGGCAAAAGAGCCTTTTGAGCATGGCCTTCGGCGCGCCCGACTACCCGCACGACATCATGGGCTTCAACGGCAAAGACCTCAAAGTCAGAGACATCCGCCCCGGCGTGCGCTCGCTGCTCGGCGAAGTGTTGATGCGCAACAGCGAGCTTTTCCGCGAAGGCATCATCGGCGGCACGCTGTCGGCTGCTTGGCCGCTGGCGAACAACGGCGAACGAAGTCCGAAGCTCGAATCCGCCGGGACGGATAAGATTGACGGGCGCGATGTCTATAAATTCCGTTATATCCCGCGCAAAGGCTCGGAGTTTAAAATCACACTCTTCTTCGACGCCGAAAACTTTCGACACGTCCGCACTCAGTATGACAAGTCCGTGCCCGCGCCGATGGGCGGCATAGACAGTTCGGCGCGCCAGCGTGAGACGAACATCAAGATGATTGAAGACTTCTCCGACTTCCGCACGGAAGCCAACCTGCTGCTCCCGCACACATACAAGATTCAATACTCAGCTTACGGCCAGAACAACGGCGTGACGCAGGAGTGGGTCTTCAAACTCTCAACCTTCAGCTTCGAGCCGGTTGACGACAAAGCCTTCAACCTCGTCGCCGAGTAAAGGGACGAATGCGCGAACGCGGAAGAGACGGCGAAGAAGCGGCGACGATAAGATTTTGTCCGGTCGGCAAGCGTCCGCACGGTGGTTGATTTCGAGGACATAAAAAAAGCGGCTTCACTCTTTTGAAAGAGTGAAGCCGCTTTTCTAACTCAAGGCTGAACGGTACGTCGCTTCTTAGAAGCCCATGCCGCCGCCACCGCCGCCCGGCATCGCCGGAGCGCCCTTGTCGTCTTCGGGAAGTTCCGACACGAGAGCCTCGGTCGTGAGCATCAAGCCCGCGATGGAGGCCGCGTTTTGCAGCGCGGAGCGCGTCACTTTGGCGGGGTCAATGACGCCAGCTTTGACGAGGTCTTCGTACTCCTCGGTCGCCGCGTTGAAGCCGAAGTTGTCGTTCTTCTCGGAGCGCACGCGCTCGACGACGACCGCGCCCTCTTTGCCCGCGTTCTGCACGATCTGGCGCAGAGGCTCTTCGAGAGCGCGCTTGACGATGGTGACGCCGATCTGCTCGTCCTGATCGCCTTCGCCCTCTTGGTTGGCGCGGAATTTCTCAAGAGACTTCGCCGCGCGCACCAGCGCCACGCCGCCGCCCGGAACGATTCCTTCCTCGACCGCCGCGCGCGTCGCGTGCATCGCATCCTCGACGCGTGCCTTCTTCTCCTTGAGTTCCGTCTCGGTGGCCGCGCCGACGCGAATCACCGCCACGCCGCCGACCAACTTCGCCAGACGCTCCTGCAACTTCTCACGGTCGTAGTCCGAAGTGGTGTCCTCAATCTGCGCGCGGAGGGTCTTGACGCGACCGTCTATGTCCGAACCCTTGCCGCCGCCTTCGACGAGCGTCGTGTTGTCCTTGTCAATCGTCACCTTCTTGGCGCGGCCCAAGTCTTCAATCTTGACGTTCTCAAGCTTGATGCCGAGGTCTTCGCTGATGACGCGTCCGCCCGTCAGGATTGCGATGTCTTCGAGCATCGCCTTGCGACGGTCGCCGAAGCCCGGAGCCTTCACCGCCGCGACGTTCAGAGTGCCGCGCAGTTTGTTGACGACCAGCGTCGCCAGCGCCTCGCCTTCGACATCCTCCGCGATAATCAGGAGCGGCTTGCCCATCTTGGCAATCTGCTCTAAGAGGGGCAGAAGGTCTTTCATCGAGCTAATCTTCTTCTCGTTGATGAGAATCAGGGGATTGTCGAGCGCGGCTTCCATCCGCTCGGGGTCGGTGACGAAGTAGGGCGACAGATAGCCCCTGTCGAACTGCATACCCTCGACCACGTCCAACTCCGTCAACATCGTCTTGGACTCTTCGACCGTGATGACGCCGTCTTTGCCGACCTTGTTCATCGCCTCGGCAATCAGTTCGCCGATGGTGCTGTCGCCGTTCGCCGAAATCGTGCCGACCTGAGCGATCATGTCGCCCTTGACCGGCTTCGAGAGGCGTTCAATCTCTTTCGTTGCGTGCAGCACGGCCTTGTCAATGCCGCGCTTGAGGGCCATCGGGTTCGCGCCCGCCGCAACCGTCTTGACGCCCTCGCGGAAGATAGCCTGCGCGAGCACGGTCGCGGTCGTCGTGCCGTCGCCCGCGATGTCGGAAGTCTTCGAGGCGACTTCTCTGACCATCTGCGCGCCCATGTTTTCGAGAGAGTCTTTCAACTCGATCTCTTTCGCCACCGTGACGCCGTCTTTGGTAATCGTCGGGCTGCCGAACTTCTTGTCGAGCACGACGTTGCGACCCTTCGGGCCGAGCGTAATCTTGACCGCATCGGCAAGCTGGTTGACGCCGCGCAAAATCGCCGCGCGCGACTCCTCGCCATGAACTACTTGTTTCGCCATATCACTCGTCTCCTCGTTGCAAATCTTTTGTGTAAGTATCAATCAACAAAGCGGCAGCAGTTCTTTATTTCAGAAACTACTTGCCGCCTTTTTTACCCTGACCGGAGGCCGCGCCCGCGCGTTCGATGACGCCGAGAATATCGTCCTCGCGCATAATCAAAAACTCTTCGCCGTCGAGCTTGATCTCGTTGCCGCTGTACTTGCCGAACAGCACGCGGTCGCCGACCTGCACGTCCAAAGTCTGACGCTCGCCGTCTTCCCGGCGCTTGCCTTCGCCGACGGCGATCACTTCGCCCTCCTGCGGTTTCTCTTTGGCCGTGTCCGGGATGATGATGCCGCCGCGCACCTGTTCGCCCTCTTCGATACGACGCACAATCACGCGATCATGCAACGGTCTGATGTTGGTAGCCATAAACTCTCCTTTCCGAATGTCACCTGAATTTTTCCGGTGAGATGAACTGCGAATGATTACTGCATAGGAAAACTCTTTTTTAGCACTCGCCCGCCGGGTCTGATTGCCGTCGAGACGCACGAAACTTAACGCTTCGAACAGCGCATCAATTTTCTAGCACTCTTGCGGAACGAGTGCTAAAAATATAGCATTTCGACCTTCATTGTCAACTGGGGGTTATTTGTGACGACGGATTTATCGTTTGCGGCTTTTGCGTGCGGGAGTTTTGGCGGCGCGTTCCTGTGTGCGGTAGGCGGCGACGCGTTTGGCGAGCGTGTTGCGGTGGATGCCGAGGGCGGTGGCGGTGCGTGAGAGGTGGTCTTTCTGGCGCGAGAGGGCTTTTTGGATGTAGAGCTTTTCAAACTCGGCGAGTGCTTCGTCGAGCATGATCTGGCCGTCGAGCATCTCTTCGATCAAGGCTTCAAGGCGGGCGCGTATTTGCATAGGTGACTCCGGCAAGTCTCGTATAAATGTTCAATGCTCAATTAATTTCGCGGAATCGGCACAACTTTAGTCGGTCATCCGTTGATAGCTTCAGTTGGTCAGGCGTTGATAACCGGCGACGAAACGCGCGCGCACGTCCGCTGAAGTGCAGGCGGCGAGCACACGCGCGCCCGCGTTGAGCAGGGGCGCGGTGCGCGCATCGGCGACGGAACTGAGCCGGACGGGAAAAGCCGTCAACGCAAGATAGACAACCGAGCAGACAGCGATTCCGCGCACCAGTCCGAAGGCTGCGCCGAGAGCGCGGTCGAACCATTCGAGACGCGCGCGCCGCAAGCCGCCTCTGAACAGCGTTCCGGCGACAAAGCCGACGACGAGCACGACGCCGACGATGAGCAGAAAGCCGCCCGCGTGTGCCGCCGCAGTCGTTTCCACTAGCCCGACGCCGCTCAGGAGCATGCCCGCCGTTTCGTAACCGCGCGCGGCGAGGATGAGACCGAGTAGAAGGGCCGCGCCCGTCAGCAGAGCGCGCACGAAGCCCCGCAGCGCGCCCGCCATCAAAGACGCCCCGACGACGGCGACGACGAAAAGATCAAAGACAGTCATCTTCGTAAAAGTCTGTTGAGTCCGAAAGTCCGCAAGCCGGAATCAATGAGAACTGAGGGCGCGCAAGCGTTCGTCTCTCGACCCCGGACTTCAAACTACGGACGCCAGACTTTCCCCCGTGAGCAGACGATAAGCGTCAAGATAACGCGCGCTGGTGGCGGCGGCGACTTCGGGCGGAAGCGATGGCGCGGGCGGCTGCTTATCCCACGCGAGGGTTTCCAGATAGTCGCGGACGAACTGTTTATCGAAAGATGCCTGAGGGCGTCCCGGCTCGTATTTGTCGGCGGGCCAGAAGCGCGACGAGTCGGGGGTCAACGCCTCGTCAATCAAAATAATCCGCCCGTCGGCGTCGCGCCCGAACTCAAACTTCGTGTCGGCGATGATAATGCCGCGCGCGCGTGCGAGGGCTTCGGCCTCTGCGTAGAGCGCGAGCGAGATGTCGCGCAGTTGACCCGTGACATCCGCGCCGACGATTTCAGACATCCGCGCGGCGTCAATATTTTCGTCGTGGCCGTGTTCGGCTTTGGTGGCGGGAGTAAAGATGGGTTGCGGCAATTGGCTCGATTCGAGCAGCCCTGCGGGCAGACGATGCCCGCAGATTTCGCCCGTCTGTTGATAATCTTTCCAGCCGGAGCCCGCGAGGTAGCCGCGCACGACGCACTCGACAGGGAAGACCTCCGTCCGCCGGACGAGCATCGAACGACCGCGCAACTCCCGCGCGTATTGACGAAGCTCGTCGGGCATCTCGTCTACATCGGTCGTCAGCAGGTGATGCGGCGTGATGTGTGCGAGATGCTCGAACCAGAAACGCGAGAGCGCGTTGAGGACTTCGCCCTTGCGCGCAATCTGTGTCGGCAGGATGCAATCGAAGGCGGAGATGCGGTCGGTGGCGACGACGAGGAGGCGTCCCTCGTCAACCTCGTACACGTCGCGCACCTTTCCGCGTCGCAGCAGTTTGAGCGCGGGCAAAGATGTCTGGCCGAGAAGGCGGGGAGCGTTCATGTCGGTCTGTGCGGCGGAAGCATCTATCGAGACTGCGAAGATTACGGAAGCGCCGGAGGCGAGCCGCGATTGTGCTCGCGCGCCCGGATTTTTGTCAAGCGGAGTAAATAGAGTGACGAGTGATAAGTGACAAGATATCAATGAGCAATAAATTTGAAGCTGACTGAGACGCTTTACTCACTACCCATCACTTCTTGCTTGTCACTCGTCACTCATCGCTCGTCACCTGCTTTTTCATCTCTTCGCGCAGGCGTGTGATTTGGGCGGCGTGGTTGTGTGCGTGGGCGGCGTAGATTGTGAGCCAGTCTTCGGTGGTGTAGAGGCCGCTCTCGGTGTGCGTGCCGCCGCGCGCCCAGTCTTCTTCGGTCATGGCGGAGAGAAGTTGGACGGTCGTGGCGCGCGCGCTGCGGAGGGCTTCGAGGGCGGGTTCGATCTCGCGCTCGTTGTAGCGCAGGCGCGCGGCGTAGTCGTCTTGGTCGTAGCCTTGAATGACGGGGTTCTCTTCGACGAGCAGACGCCGGAGACGCAGCGCGCTGGTCATCTCGCTGTCGGCGAGATGATGCACGATTTCGCACGCACTCCACTTGCCCTCTAAGGGGTGCGCGGTCAGATGTTCGCGCGTCAAACCTTCGAGGCTCCGGCTGACCTCCTCGTAGCCCGCCGCGTATTGTGCAATCAGTCGCTCTCGTTCGTCCTTCGTCATCGCTGCTGCCTTTCGTGTTCGAGTTCGTTTTGTGTCAAGCAATCGGCGCGGGGCGCGGAGACAACTCGTTCGCGTGACAAAGTTCGCCGCCGCCGGATGCCTGTTGAGAAAAGCCGTCTCTGTAAATATCACACCCCGCCCGTGATTTTGAAGAGACGCGGAGACCCGGACGGAGCGTGCGACGAAAGGCAGATGAGAGGAATGCTTTGGAAACTGTAGGAATGCTTTCGCTGCGTTCAAAATCCGGCTCGCCGTTGACGGCTCTGTCCGGTCGCCCGCGTCGCATGTGCCCGCGCGCGTCTGCGGCGTGCGCGGCGCGAACTTAACACTTGAGTTTAATAGTGTTGTCCTGTTATAGTCTCTAGTGCCGGGCGCTCCGGCAACCTTTAGGAGCGCGTTCCGTGAGCACACCCCCTGCTCTCTTCCACGCTAAATATGCAGCCAATGACGACGAAACCCGCGCCGAATCAGCCTGTGTCGAGGGAAGACGACAACGAACTTCCCGAGGCGGGCGACCGCAAATTGACGCTGCTCGTCATCGAAGACGACGAGAATATTCTGACGGCAATCAACGAATATTTCTCGCGCGGGGGCTACGCCGTCCGCACGGCGGAGGACGGGCTGGCGGGCGTGCAAGCGGCTCTCAACGAGCGTCCCGACGCCATCGTGCTCGACTTGATGCTGCCGAAGATGGATGGATTGGCCGTCTGCCGCGAGTTGCGCGAGAAGGCCGCTTACATCCCGATTCTGATGCTGACGGCGAAGGACGACGTGGTTGACAAGGTGCTCGGCCTTGAGATGGGGGCCGACGATTACATCACCAAGCCCTTCAGCTTGCGTGAACTGGAAGCTCGCATCAAGAGCGTCCTGCGTCGTGTGCGTGCCGCCACGCGCACGGAAGGGACGGGCGAGGAAGCGCCGATTGTGCGCGGGCGACTGCGTATTGATCCGGCGAAGAGGGAAGTGAGCGTCGGCGACCGTCAGGTCGAACTCACCCCGAAGGAGTTTGAACTCCTGCGGCTGTTCGCATCGAACCCGGGAAGGGTCTTTCCGCGCAAATACCTCCTAGAGAAAATCTGGGACTACTCCTACGAAGGCTACGACCGCACCATTGACTCACACATCAACCGCCTGCGCGCCAAGATCGAGGACAACCCGGAAAATCCTCAGATGGTCTTGACGGTCTGGGGCATCGGTTACAAATTCAACGACGAGCGATAAACGGCGTCGTTCGGTTCTTTCTCTCCTTCGTCAGAGACAACACGCGTCCGACAAATCCCAACGGTCGAGCAACGCCCCCGCTCGCCGCCCACGCGGACTTCGGACGGGCAAACACCAACGGCGGCACGCCGAGAGACGTTTCCAGCCGCCCCAACGCAATCCACAGCCTCACGCCTCCGCCACAGACAGTCAAGCCTGTCTGCCGACACCACAGCCATGAAAAAAGTCCTGCCTCGACACATCTCAAACGGGTTGAAGTTTTCCGACGGATTAAAAGCCATGCCAAACACACGAGCCAGCCTTGCCAGATACGCGCGTCTGAGTTCTGTCGCCACGCTCGGCGCAGCCATCGCGTTTTGTGCTTCGAGTGCGCCGCGCGCGCAACGCGTCAAAGAACCGGAGGTGCGCGTCACGGGCGTCGCCTCGCGCAGTTCGGACAGGGAAGCGACCGTCTCCATCTCAGCCGACGGCAACCTGACGCGCGCGCAGACGTGGCAAGACAAAGAGGGCTTTCACGTGGTGCTGCCGAAGGGGCAGACGGCGTTGCCGACCAGCGCGCCGCGCGGCGTGAAGATTCAGCGCGTCGGCGATTCGTTGGAGTTCATCGTGCCGGTCAAACCGGGCGCGAGCGTCACGGTGCAGCCGCGCTTCAATCGTCTCGACCTCGTCGTCAGCGGCGGCATACAGGACGGCGCAAACGGCGACGCGCCGCCCGCGCAGCACAAGACATCGTCCGTCGAATCTTCCGCGCGCGCGCCGCGTCCTAGTGCTGCTCCGACGCGCGACGGCGAGCGACAGAACACGGCGGAGAACGCGCGCGCCGCAGCGCCGCAGACGAACGTCAAACAGCGTCTCGCGCCGGTCGCGGGATTCGCGGCGGAGAAAGTTTCAGATGCCAAAGGCAAGCCAGCCGTCGTCGCTCCGGTCAAAGTCTCCAACGCTCTGCCCGCCGCGACGAGCGCAGACACGAGCGCGCCCGTAGCGAACGCTTCGAGCGTCGCTCCTGCGAACGCAGCGGCGCAACAGTCGAACGCGCAGGCGCAGGTTGCGACGGGCGAAACGCGCGTCGCATCCGCGCAGCAGAGCGCAGACGTCGGCAACGCGACGCAGCAGTCTTCGTTCATCTTCTCCGCGAAGGGTCTGATCGGGATGACGGCGGCGGGCTTCGTGGCCTTCTTCTTCGTCTATCGTCGGCGCCGTTCGACGGGCGCAGACGACGGGGCGCAGGATGCGGGCGTAACGGTCAAGGGAAAGAAGAAAGAGGAGAGCAAGGCGAAAGGTAAAGAGGCGCAGGAGTCGGAAGACGAGAGCGAAACTCTCTTCGAGCAGGCGAAGGGCGACCGGCGCAGGGGCGGCGACCGCCGTCTCATCACGCGCGCCGAGGGCGAGCGACGCAAGAGCGGCGTCGGCGCAGAACCTCAGGCGACGCGCCACACGCCGCCCGCCGTGGCCCTCGACAAAGCGGACAAGAACAACGCGAAGTCTCCCGTCACGCGGATGCCCTCGGCCTCTTCGATGCCCGCCGTGCTTTTCGGCGCGTATCGCATCAACGAAGAGGTCGGCAAACTTTTGCAGGGCGAAGCTCACTCGATAGAGGTTCTGGCTTCGCGTGCGAGCGATGACCGCCGTGCAATCGAAACTTCTCTGATCAAAGCCCTGCGCTCGCGCGATGTCGAAGCGGACGGCCATCGTCGCGCACAGACGGCGCTCGAAGAGTATGGTTTCGTGGCGCGGCAGAGCGCGATGTTGTTGCTGGCGGGCGAGGCTTACGAGCGCGCATCGGCGGCGCGCGTGCTCGGCGAAGTCAAATCGGCTTCCGCGCTGCCGTTCCTGCTCGAAGCTTTGTACGACCCCGAGTCGGTCGTGCGAACCGAAGTTGTGTCGAGTCTGGGCGCGCTGCGTCTGCCGCGAGCCATCGGCGCGTTGATTGACATGGCGCGCAGGTATCCGGAGATGCCGGTTGCGATGCTGCGTCCCGCCTTGAACGCCTGCTCGGTTGACTCCGAGGAGCCGGACGGATTTGAACCTGCGGAGAGCCGCACGCCGCTCGTCTACGTCAACGCGCGGGAATCTTTCACGGGCGAAATCGTCGGTCTGGAAATTCCGGAAGATGTCGAGCAGTTGCCCGAATGGTTGGAGAACGAGACGCTCGCCGACGCGCTCGAACGCTTGAGCGACACGGACATCGAAGCGCGCACGGTCGCGGCGCAATCGCTCGCGCAGTTTCAAGTGCAGCGTTCGGTGGACGCGCTCGCGGCGATGTCGGTCACGGACGTTGAGGCGACGGTGCGCGCCGCAGCCGTGACGAGTCTCGGCGTGCTCGACCACGAGTCGGTCTTTGCTCCGGTCTTGAAGGCGATGGCCGACGAAGCGCGCGAAGTGCGTGCGGCGGCGGCGCGTTCGCTCTCGCGCCTGAGCTTCGACCGCGCCGACGCATACGTCCGCGTCATCGAAACCGCGAGCACCGAGACGTTGCGCGGAGTGGCGCAGGCTTGCGTCAAAGCGGGACTCGCCGCGCAGGCGCTCGACCGCCTGACGAGCACCGACCGACGGCAGGCTTACGAAGCTTTCTCGCTGCTGTCGCTGGTCGTTAAAGCCGGAGAACTCAGTCTCGTGCTCGAAGCCATCGCGCAGCACGGCAGCGTTGACGTGCGGCTCGCCGCCATCCGTCTGCTCTGCATGATGGGCCGTCCCGTCGAGCTTCTCGAACCCCTGCGGCGGCTTGCCGAGCGCGGCGGGATGCCGGAGAAAGTGCGCGGCGCGCTCAAGGAGGCGATTGAGCAGATGGAGCCGTCCGACGCCGTGCTGGCCGGACGCAACGCCTGAGCCGGGGGGGCGGACGAAATCAATGGTGACAAGAGGCGCGTGCCTATTGCATAATGCCGCCACACACAGTTGCTCTTTTTTGACTCGACTACCGCAATGCCCCAAAGACTAGACTCCTTCCCACTCCGTAGCGCGCGGCGTCTTTCCGCCGTCTCAATCTGCGCCCTGCTTCTCTGCGCACTCTTCGCCGCGACCGGCGCGGACGCGCAGCGCAAGAGCACGCCGCGAACGAAAAAGACGCAGCCCGCGACGCAGGCGACGCCCTCCGGCGCATCATCCGGCACGTCGCGGCAGGCCGGACGACTGACGCCGCTGCGCACCAGCGACACCGGCAGCGGCTCGCGCGTCACCATCACCTCCGACACGCCGATGAACGACTATTCCGCTTACCGCAGCGGCGACCGTTATTACGTCGTCGTGCCGAAGGCGGACGCCAACGCCGTCAAGAGCGGCGTGCGCGGTCGCGGTTTTGAAGACGCGCAGGTGCAGAAGCGCGGCGAGGATGTCGTCTTATCCTTCCGCCTGCAACCGGGCGCGTCCGCGCGCGTCAACCAGCGTTTCAATCGTCTCGACGTGGAGTTCGCCGCGCCGAACGCGCCGCCCGCGAACGCCGCCAACACGCAGAAACAGCCCAACGCCAACGACGCGCGCAAGACCAACACCGCCAGCACGCAGCCGACGCCCGCGCCGACGCCGCGACAGTCCGCCGACGCCGCCAGCAAACAGCAGACCGCGCAGACCAACACGAACACATCGGGCGACATCGCCGCCCTGCCGTCGAACATCTTGAACCAGACGGCGGAACCGCTCCCGACGCCGGGCGTCGTCGAGTCTCCCGCTGCGACGCCGACGCCGCCCACGACGGAACAACTCGCGCAGGTACAACAACCCGCGCCGCCCATCTCCGCCGTCAACCCGGCAACGACGACCGCCGCCGCGCCCGCCACGCAGACGGGTATCGGCGCGGCGCTCCTGCGCAACTGGCCGCTCGCTTTGATTGCCGCGCTGCTGCTCGTCGGCGTCGGTCTCTTCTGGGCCTCGCGCCGTTCCTCGTCCGCACAGCCCGAACTCCCGCCAGCCGCCAAGACGCCGACGCCGGTCAAACAAACTGCGTCCGCCAAACTATCTTCCGCTTCGACCGCGACATCACAGGCGACCGCGACGACATCACAGGCGACCGCGACCTCCAACGCCGCCAGCACGCCTGACGTTTCTACAGCAATTCCTTCATCAACCATCGCGGCAGCCGCAGCCCTCACGGGCGGCGCGGCAGCCCTCGCCGCCGAGAGTTCGACGGCGCAAAGCTCGACCGGCGCATCGTCGCCCGCGAGTCAGGCATCGGCGCAGAGCGTCGCCGACGAGTCGAAGCAGATTGCCGTCGCCTTCGACGCCGACCGCGTGCAGGATGAGACGCAGAAACTCATCAAGGGCGAGAGCTACGACGATTCCGTCCTCTCCGTCACGGATGTCGGGATGCGCGAACTCGTCTCCGCCGAACTGCTCGCCGCGCTCGCCGGACGCAACGCCGAACGACGCGAACGCGCCCGCGCCGCCTTCGTCCGTCACGGTTATCTCGACGATGCCGCGCGCAACCTGCAATCCGCCTCCGCGCCCGCCGAACGCGCCTCGTCTGCGCGCGCCCTCGGCCTGACCGGCGAACACGCCGCCACCCCGCACCTCGTCCGCGCGCTCACGGACACCTCCGCCGAAGTGCGCCGCGCCAGCGTCGAAGCCCTCGCCGAAGTGCGCGACCCCGCAGCCGTCAAACCGCTGCAAGACTTGCAACAACGCGAGAAGAATCAGACACACAAAGTCCCGCGCACGCTCATTCAACGCGCCATCGAAGCGAGCGCCGCCGGAGTCGCCGTCGCCGCCGCGCCCGCCGCGTCCGTCCCCGCGATTGCCGAAACGCAGCCCATTCAAGAGACGACGACGACACCATCAGCATCTCCCGTCGCCGACGAAACACAGGAGACGCCCACGCTCGTCGCCGCGACGGATGAAACGCCGACCCTCGTCGCCGAAACACATGCGCCCGCCGCACTACTCGACGAAGCAACCGCTGGCATAGACACGACGACCGCGCCTCCGTCTGACGAAGCGACCGCCGCCGTCGTCTCCGGCGAACAGCCGTCCGCCGTCAATGTCACCGACGAACAGACTTCGGTCGTCAATAAAGTCTCCACCGGCGGCGCACTTGCTTCCATCATCGTCGGCGGCGCAGCCGTCGCCCATTCGTCCGGCGCAGCAACAGCCGACGCCGAAGAAGCACGCCTCGCCGAAGAAGCGCGTCTTGCCGAGGAAGCGCGTGCCGCAGAGCAAGCCGAACGCATCGCCGGACAAGCGCGTGCGGCGGAAGAAGCGCGCGTCGCGGAAGAGGCACGTCTGGCGGAAGAAGCCCGGCGCGCCGCCGAAGCCGAGCGCGCGGCGCAGAAAGCACGCGCCGCAGAGGAATTGCGCCGCGCCGAAGAAGCGCGCCGCGCCGAAGCGAAACTGGCTGAAGAAACGCGTCTTGCCGAAGAAGCGCGTGCCGCAGAAGCAGCCCGCGCGGCGGAAGAGTCGCGCCGCGCGGCGGAGCGTCAGGCAGCGGAGGAAGCGCGTCGTGCGGCGGCAGAGGCACGCGCCGCAGAGGAGGCGAGGGCCGCCGAAGAGGCGCGTCTCGCGCAGGAGGCCCGCGCTGCGGAAGAAGCGCGTCTGGCCGAAGAGAAACGCGTCGCCGCAGAGGAACGCGCGGCGGAGGTAGCCCGTCTCGCCGCCGAACTGCGCGCAGAGGAAGAGGCCCAACTCGCCGAGCAAACGCGCCTCATCGAAGAAACACGCCGCGCAGAGGAAGCGCGCGCGGCTGAAGAAGCGCGCCGTGCAGAGGAAGCGCGCCGCGCCGAAGAAGCACGCGCGGCTGCCGATGAGTTGTCGTTGATGGAGGCCACGAGCATCGTCGAGGCCGAGCCGGAGATGGTCGAGTTCGAGCCGTTGCCGGTTGATGCCGTGAACGAGTTTGAGCGACATGGCGAGACGACATCCGAGATGTCGTTTGCCGCGCCCGTCGCCGGATTGCAGTCCGCGCACGACGACGCCGCGAGCGAATGGATCGAACTCGACATGGACGAGCCGGAGACGGCGCACCACGCGACGCCCGCCGCGACAGCCGCGCCGGAGACGACACGCGCCATGCCGCCCGCCACGTCAAGGGGCATCGAAACATGGAGCGGCACGCCGCAGGACGAGGCGACGGACGACGAGTTTGAGACCGCGACTTATTCCGCTCCCGTACCGCCCCCGCTCGCCACCTCGACGGCGCGCGAAGCCGTCTCCGCGAAATCCTCCGATAAGGGCGTTGACCTCTTTGACGAGGGCCTGTCAACCGTTCCCAAGTCTATTCAGGAGCGGCTCGCCAGCGACGAACCCGGCGAACGCGTGACGGCCATCGAACTGCTCTCGCAACTCGACAGCAACGATGCCTTCGAGCAAATCTGCGCCGCCTTCGACGACGAAGAAACGGACGTGCGCGACGCCGCCGCGCGCTCGCTCTTCAATTTCAAAGAAGACCGCGCCGAATCCTTCACGCGCGCCCTGCGCGAATCCGCGCCCGTGCGTCGGCGCAACATCGGCGCGTCAATCGCTTCCTCCGGCCTCGCCGAAGAGGCCATCGGTCGTCTCACCGGACAGAGCCGCGATAAGACTTACGAATCGTTCTCGCTGCTCTTTCTGATGGCGAAGGCGGGCGAAGTGCAGCCGCTCATCAAGGCCATCGAGTCGCACGCGGACAACGAGGTGCGCCTCGCCGTCGTCAAACTGCTTGCCCTGAGCGGTCAGCAGGAGATCCTTCCGGCCTTCCGCCGTCTCGCCGTGCGCGGCTCGCTCCCGACCGAAGTGCGCTCCGCCGTGATGGAGGCCATCTACCAGATCAGCAGCCAGCCGAACGCCACGCCCACCTCCGCTTCGTGAGACAGTGACGGGTGACAAGTGACGGGTGACAAGTTAAAATCGGGTGAAATTAACTTGTCATCCATCACTCGACACTTGTCATTATGAGTTTCCAGCTTCGTTCGGATTTCACCCCGCAGGGCGATCAGCCGCAGGCCATCGAAGCGCTCGTGCGCGGCTTGGACGACGGCGCGAAAGATCAAGTCCTGCTCGGCATCACCGGCAGCGGCAAGACCTTCTCCGTCGCCTCCGTCATCCAGCGCACGCAGCGCCCCACGCTCGTCATCGCCCACAACAAGACGCTCGCCGCGCAACTCTATCAGGAGTTCAAAAACTTCTTCCCCGAAAACTCCGTCGAGTATTTCGTCTCCTATTACGACTACTACCAGCCGGAGGCTTACGTCCCCGCCGCCGACATGTACATCGAAAAAGAGGCGACCATCAACGAGGAGATTGACCGCCTCCGCCTCTCCGCCACGCGCGCTCTCTTCGAACGCCGCGACGTGATCGTCGTCGCCTCCGTCTCCTGCATCTACGGCCTCGGCGACCCCGACGCTTATTACAACATGCTGCTCTTCGTCGAGCCGGGCATGAAGATGGCGCGCGACGCGCTCGTGCAAAAACTGGTCGAGCTGCAATACGAACGCTCCGACATAGAGTTCGGGCGCGGGAGTTTCCGCGTGCGCGGCGACATCGTGGAAATCTTTCCGAGTTATCAGGAGCAAGCCTACCGCATCGAACTCTGGGGCGACGAGATTGACACCATCACGACGATTGACCCTCTGCTCGGCGAAGTTCTGCACAAGCACACCTCGCGTCTGCCCATCTATCCGAAGACGCACTACGTCATGTCGAAGCCGACCGTTAAGCGCGCGATCAAAACGATCCGCGAAGAGTTGGACTG
>DATLMV010000247.1:0-6634 GCA_035537095.1 Pyrinomonadaceae bacterium | reverse complement strand
CCGTCGCTTACGTCGCCGAGGAGCAGTATCAAACGGCGGTGGAGACCGCGCCCGTCGAGATGCCGCCCGCTCCGTCGCTCGGCGTCGCGGCGACGGAGGCCGCGAGCGCACCCGAAACATCGAAGACCGAAGCGAAGACTGAAGCCCGGAGCGCGCAGGCGACGGAAGCGGCGCGTCCTTCGAGTCTCGTCGTTGTGACGACCCCGCCGTCGGCGAAAACGGAGGCGACGGTCGAGGCGCAGAAAGTTGAAACCGCGCCGGAAGCGACGACCGCTCCCGCCGTCAAGACGGGCGCACGGATGGTCGCCAATCCGGCGCAGGTCGAGTTGAAGATTGAAGCGGGCCACGCCGCCGCCGCGCGTGCGGGCGCGCAGACGAAGCCGCGCCGCGTCATCCCCGGCGTGCTCGACGAGTTCTCGCTCGAACGGCGCGAGGCACAGATCACCGACGCGGCCAACTGCGTGCCCGTCGTCGAGCGAGAGAACGACCACGCGCCGCGCGGCAGCCGTTTCGTCGCGGGAGTCACAGACCTCTTGCTGGTCTCTCTGTGCGCGATGCCCTTCGCCGCCATCATCGAGTTGACGAGCGGCAGATGGTCAGACCCGCGCGTGATGGGTTCGATGACGGGCATCGTTTTGCTCGTCATGTTTCTCTACTTCGTCGTCTCGACCGGACTGGTCGGGCGCACGCCCGCGATGTGGCTCTTCTCCCTGCGCGCCGTGGACGCGCGCTCCGCGCTCGTGCCGACGACCGGACAGTCCATGCGCCGCACGCTTCTCTACATGCTCTCGCTCGCCACGCTCGGCCTCGGCATCATCTACGCGCTCTTCGACGCCGAAGGCCGCACCGTGCACGACCATCTCTCGGGAACAATCGTCGTGCGCGAATAGAGAGCGCGCGCAAAGGCTAAAAGGCGAAAGGCAAAAGTGAGGCGACCGGCCTTTACTTTTGCCTTTTTACTTTCCACTTTTGCCGACGCCGCCGACTTCCCCCTCCAACGCGCCCCACGCGCCTTTACTTTTGCCTTTTACCTTTTTACTTTTACCCTCTCAGTTTCCCCCGAATCCATTGTGAACGAACAGACGCTCGCGGCCATCGTCGGAGAACTTGCGGGCGCGCTCAAGGGGCGCGTCATGGGCAAGGTGTTTCAACTCTCGCGCGCCGCGCTCGCGGCGGATTTTCGCACGGGCGACGGTCGTTATCTTTTCGTCTCCGTCGAAACCAGCCAGCCGCGTCTCTATCTCATCCGGCGCACCGTCCGCGAGTTGGAGAAGCAGTCAATCAACCCGACGCCGTTCGCGCTCACGCTGCGCAAGCACCTGAGCGGCGCGACGCTCGAAAGCGTCGGGCAGGAGACGGCTGACCGCATCGTGCATCTCAAGTTTGCGGCGCACGATGCTCTCGGCGACGCGCACGCGCGCACGCTCGTCGTTCAACTGACGGGACGCTCCGCCAACCTCTTCCTGCTCGACGAAGCCACGCGCATCCTCGACGCCCTCCGCGACCCGCACGGCGCGGGCCAAGAGATCGGCGAACGCTACGCGCCGCCCGCGCGCACGGGTGCTGCCGTCGGCGTCGAGCGTCCGGCGGATGAGAGCGTGACGCGACCGGCGGATGAGCAACATGTGTTTGAGGAAATACCCGCACGCGAGCACGCGGCAAAACAGACATCTACACGCGAGCACGCGGCAGAACAGACGACGCCGGGTGAGAGTGCTGCGAACCAGACGCCGCCCGTCGAGCCTGCGTCGAATCAGAAGACGACGCCGCGCGAGCGTGCGGCGAAGCAGGGGCCGCCCGTCGGGAGCGGGGGCTTCGCTTCGCTCTCCGAGGCGTTGGACGATTATTACCGGCAGAGGGAGAAGGAGCGCGCGTTCGATGCGCGTGGGGTTGCGCTCGCCGCGCGCATCCGTCAGGCGTTGGATAAACGACGCAAGCTCCGGCACAACCTCGAACGCGACCTCGCAGCGCACGGCGACGCCGACGAGCATAAACGCGTCGGCGACCTCCTGCTCGCCAACATCTCGACCGCCGAACGCGCGGGCACGAGAGTGCGCGTCACCGACTATTACGCCGACGAGATGCCGACCGTCGAGCTTGAGATTGACGAGCACCGCACGCTTCAGGACGAAGCGGCGCGCCGCTTCACGCGCTACACGAAGGCGCGACGCGCCGCGAAGGAGATAGCCGAACGTCTGGCAACGCTCGACGCGGAGACCGCCGCGCTCGAAGCGCAGCGCGGCGAACTCGAACGCATCAGAAACTCGCGCGATGAACACGCGCTCGAAGCCTTCTCGGAAACACAGGCGCAGAAGCGTCCCGCGCAGAGGACGGGACAGGGCCGCGCGAACGCTGTCGGCGTCGCTTCGTCGGGCGGGCGCGAGAAGTCTCCGGCAAAAAAGGCGTCGGAAGATGTGGCCGGGGCGCGTCGTTATCGTTCTTCGGACGGCTACGAAATCCTCGTCGGGCGCGGCGCGCAGGACAACGACCGGCTCACCTTCCGCGTCGCACGCCCGCACGACGGCTGGCTGCACGCCGCCGATTATCCCGGCTCGCACGTCGTCGTCCGCAATCACAAACGGGGCGCAGAGATTCCGCAGCGCACCATCTTCGAGGCCGCGCAACTCGCCGCGCATTTCAGCCACGCGCGCAAGGACTCGAAGGTCGCCGTCCATTACACGGAGCGCAAGTTCGTCTCCAAGATGAAAGGCGCGGCCCCCGGCCTCGTCCGTCTCTCAAGCTTCCGCACGCTCCTCGTCGAACCGCGCGAAGCGGTCGAGCGCATCATGAACAACTGACGGGAGGGGAAAACGGGGAAGCGTTTAAAGGGGAAGGTGAAAGGCAGTCCGGCGATGTCGCGTTCGCTCTGTGAACTTTACCCGTCTCCCATTCTCCCTTTTCGTCCTTTCCCTTTCTCATTCTGTGAAGCCAGCGTTTCGCCAACTTCACTTTGCAAATGGCGCACACTTTCGTCACGGCTTTGGCGTAGGCTCTCTTTATCTTGCGAAGGGGAACGCGGGCGGGGAGAGTTTTATGAGCGCAAATTTCATCGAATCGGTCGAGCAGACGGCGGCGAGCGTGTTGGATAGTCTGGCGGACGTGGTGGTCGGCAAGGCTTCGACGCTGCGCGACGGGACGGAGCACGCAGGCGTCGAACTGCCGCGCGACCTCTACGCGCACGCCGAGGCGCAGACCGAGTGGTGGTATTACACGGGACACATGCAGACGGCTGCGGGGCATCGCTTCGGTTTCGAGTTGGTCTTCTTCAAACGGCGGACAGACCTCGACCGCTTCGGCGTCGTCCCCCTGCGCCTCATCGCCAACCCGCTCTATCTGGCTCACTTCGCCGTCACCGACGAATCACGCCAGACCTTTCGCTACGACCATCGCAAGAGCGCCAACAGCATCCTCGAACAGCCCGCCTTCATGAGCACGAAGCGTTTCGCGCTCAAGCTCGGCGACTGGACGGTGCGCGAGGCGCATGGACTCCACCTGCTGCGCGCCACGCTCGGCGGCGACCTGATTTTCGAGGCGGCCTTGAAGCCCACGAAGCCCGCCGCGCTCAACGGTCGCGAAGGCATCGGCGTCAGTTTCAAAGACAAGGGCGAGGCGTCGCGCTATTTCTCCTTCACGCGGATGGAGGCCGAAGGGCACATCACCTGGCACGGCGAGACGGAGACGTTCAAGGGTTCGGCGTGGATGGACAGGGAGTTCGGCACGTGGCGGACGACCGAAAATCAGAAGGGTTGGGACTGGTTTAGCCTGCAACTCTCGACGGGCGCGGAGTTGATGGTCTATCACATCCGCGACGCGCAGGGACGGCCCTCCGTGTTCTCCAGCGGCACGTACGTCGAGCCGTCGGGACGCGCGCATCATCTCGCGCGCGAAGACTTCACGCTCGAAGCGGCCGGCACATGGCTCAGCCCGCACACGGGGGCCACGTATCCGAGCGGCTGGCGTCTGCGCGCGCCGCGCTTCGGCGTTGATGTCGCCGTCACGCCCGTCTTGAAGGATCAGGAACTCGACACGCGCGGCACGACGATGGTCATTTACTGGGAAGGCGCGTGCCGCGTCGAAGGGCGACACGGCAACGCGGAGACGACGGGCCGCGCCTACGTCGAACTGGTCGGCTACGACCGCTCGCACGAACAACCATCGCTCACCGCCTTCCTCTTCGGCTCCGCCTTAGATGGTCGCTGGCGCAGCATTTTCGGGTGAAGTGTTGAAGCAGAAACCGCCCGCAGGGTCGGTAACGACCGGCGGGCGGTTTGACTTCGGGACTCGACTGCGACGCTTATCGCCCCGCAACCAGAATCACATCCCACGCCCAACGCCCGACCTTCGTCCCCTTCTCATCATCTACTTTCCCGCGATAACGAAACTTGTTGCCATGTTCATCCGTCCGCTTCGATTCTCGATAGTCGAGATGCAACGCGGCGACATCCATAGACATGTCGGCAGACGGGGAGTTGGGCGTCTCCGCTCGTGGCCGAGCAAATTAACAAGCAGATAATGGTGAGGATTTTACGCATCATCGCTCTCCTACTTGTTGGCGACGGCGTTTGCCGTGTTGAGGTATTTGATAAGACTTTGCGCGCCTTTAGTTTGATAGGCTTTTCGCGCGTAATTTCGATAGAAGATAGCCCCTTGTTCTTCGTCGCCGCTTTTCATCTCTAATTCTTCGGGAATAGCCTGACTTTCGAGGAGCGGGATGATTTCTTCTACTGACTTCCCGCGTTGATTGTATTTTTGCACCAGCCACTTCTTATACTTGGCCGCCCCCGCACGGATATCCGTCAGCATTCGCAAACCCGCGCGATTCGGGCCGAGCGCGGCGGCGGCGGCGTCGGCAAACTCCACATAGTCAATCCATATCTTCACTCCCCGAATGGTAGCGTCGTCATAGCTGGTCTCGACGGATTGAACGCGGCTATGTCCTCCCGGTGGTATCAAATTATTTTTATGTTCGTCGCGGAAATCAGGATGCAAGAAGGTGTCGAACGTTTGAAAACCCACGTCAGGAGATAATTTTCCATCCTTCTCGACAATGAGCGAGATGGCGACAGCCCCTCCGCTAATATATTTGTTCGTGTGATTGATGATAATGCACGGCGCGCGCTCCAGCGTGTTCGGCGCAGACAACTCGGCTACTTCGCAGCGAAGTTCGACGGGGATAATGCCGTCCTCGTGTGGCAGTTGCCGGACTGCAATTTTAAGCTGCGACGCGGCGACCTTCTGCTCGCTTTGACGAGATAGCCTCTTCGGGGCCGTCGTCGCAAAGACTGCGGTCAGCAATAAGACAATCACTCCGACACTTATCATCAGCCTTGAATGCATAAGACACCTCTCGGACTGTTGCTCGTCGTAATCTGTGGTTAGTTGCCAATGGGATTGGGAAACTCATTAGCGTCGCCGGTAGCGTGAGGTTGACGAAAACTGAGGGGAGTCCGCCAACAGGAAACAAGGCAAGGGTTGCCGCCGGACGCTATATACTCTCGCTGTTTAAGCATGTCAAGAAGTGAGTTTTGCAACGTTTCTCCGGTCGCTCGCCTCTCTGCCGCTTCTTGCCTTACCCGTCTCCGTCCATTTAGCATTGAACACATGAGTACAGCACAGAAAGACGAACAGGACGCTTCGGAGAAACTTTTCGCGCGCGCCGTCGAGTTGATGCCGGGTGGGGTCAACTCGCCTGTGCGCGCTTTTCGCGGCGTCGGCGGCACACCGCGTTTCATCCGCGAGGCGCGCGGCGCGACGCTGACCGATGTTGACGGGCAGACCTATATTGATTACGTCGGCTCTTGGGGGCCGATGATTCTGGGGCACGCCGACCCGGAAGTCATCGAAGCCATCCGCGAAGCCCTCGCGCGCGGGACGAGCTACGGCGCGCCGACCGAGTTGGAGATCGAGGTCGCCGGGGAGATTCGCGACGCCGTGCCTTCGGTCGAGATGGTGCGGATGGTCAACAGCGGGACGGAGGCGACGATGTCGGCTCTGCGTCTGGCGCGCGGCGTCACGGGCCGTCACAAGATTCTGAAGTTCGAGGGCTGTTATCACGGGCACGGCGACAGCCTTCTGGTCAAGGCCGGTTCCGGCGTCGCCACGCTCGGACTCCCCGACAGCCCCGGCGTCCCGCCCTCCGTCGCCGCCAACACCCTGACCGCACCCTTTAACGACATCAACGCGCTCACAGAAATTTTCGACGCGCACGCCGACTCAATCGCGGCGGTCATCATCGAACCCGTCGTCGGCAACATGGGCTGCGTCGTGCCGCGCGAGGGCTACCTGCAAACTCTGCGCGACATCACACGCGAGCACGGCGCGCTCCTCATCTTCGACGAAGTGATGACCGGGTTCCGTCTCGCGCGCGGCGGCGCGCAGGCGCTCTACGACGTGACGCCCGACATCACCACGCTCGGCAAGATCATCGGCGGCGGTCTCCCCGTCGGCGCATACGGCGCGAGCCGCGAAATCATGGAGCACGTCGCCCCGGCGGGCGCCGTCTACCAGGCCGGCACGCTCTCCGGCAACCCGCTGGCGATGACGGCCGGGCTCGTGACGCTCAGGCGGCTGCGCGACCCGGCGGTCTACGAGCAACTGGAGCGCGCCGGGAAAAGGCTGTGCGACGGGCTCAGGC
>DATLMV010000246.1:0-20638 GCA_035537095.1 Pyrinomonadaceae bacterium | reverse complement strand
TCCGCGCGCGGGAAGGGAATCGGACACCCCTGCACTCTTCTTTGCAGGGGTGGGTAGGGGGGCCGCCGTTGTCGCGGCCCGCAGAGCCTCCTCCTGCGCTTTGGCTTCCTGAAGGATATCGCGCGCGGGGTTGGTTTCGGCGACGCGCGGGGGCCGCTCCGGCAACATAAACTTGCGCGCGCCCGCCACCCTCCGCGCGGGTTTGGCCTTCGGTTCAGCCATTGAGACGATTCTCCTCGCCCGCGAGTTTCAGTTTGCCCTTCGTCTTCCGCGCCCCGAGACGCTTCAAAATCTCGTCGGTCAGTTCGGCGTAGAGCGCGGCCCCGCGCGAGGTCGGCGCGTAGAGTTGGACGGGTTGATGAAAGGCTGGCGACTCTTCGAGTTTGACGTTGCGATGAATAATCGTGTCGAAAACCTTCGCGCCGTAGCGTTCCTTGAGGCCGCGAAACGACTCTGCGGCGACGGAAGTCCGCCCGTCGAAGAGCGTGCAGACGACGCCGAGCAGTTCGAGTTCCGGATTGGTGCTGCGGACTTCTTCGAAGGTGCTGATGAGGTCGTCGAGACCGTCCTGCGCGAGCGGGGAAGCGGCGACGGGGACGAGCATGTGTGTGGAGGCGAGCAGGGGAGCGGTCAGTATCTGCCCGAGCGTGGGCGGCGTATCAATGATGACGAAATCGTAGGTCGAGGTGAGCGGCGCGAGCTTCGAACGCAGGCGATTGATGGCAATCGCGGGCTCTTTCTCAAACCTCGCGAAGCGGAGTTTTGACGGCAGAAGGTCGAGATGCTCCATCTCCGTCGTGACGATGGCGGCTTCCAGAGGAATCTTCTCCCTCTGCTCCGACTCGATCAAAACGTCCGCGATTGACAGCCCGATCTGCTCGGGGGCCAGAAAATGGGAGGTGACGTTGGCCTGCGGGTCGCCGTCCACCAGCAACGTCTCGTAGCCGCGCGTCGCCAGTTCGGCGGCGACCGAAGCTGCGGTCGTGCTCTTGCCCACCCCGCCCTTTTGATTGGCGATAGAGATCGTCTTCATCATGCCGCCTTTCTTTCGATTGCAAGCATCTCAAGGAGTTTCAACAACTTAAGCACCGGCGCGGAGGGTTTGAACTCGCCGCGCTCGTAGCGCGCCACCGTATTGGGCGTCACGCCCAACTCCTCCGCGAGCCTCGCCTGCGTATAGCCGAGGGCTTTTCGTAATTCTTTCACTTGTGCAGCAGTCATAACCCTTCGTCCATCCTCTCTCCGGTCGGTCATACTACTATACGGCGCGGCTATACGTCACGAATAATTTTTGACCACCGATGCGCTTTCCGGCGAACCGGCAAGCGACCCCGCACACAGGGCAGGGAAGCGGCCTAACTCGAATCCGGCCAGATAGATAGAACACAGAAGGGGAACTCGAAAGACCTCCCGCCCCGAAGATTTGCGCGGGCGGATTCCGAACTCAAAGACGCAAACTCGTCGTCGTCTTAAAGTTTTACCTGATATTTCCGATAAGATCACTTTTACGAACGCGGGCGGGCTAGACCGGCGGGTCAGGCTGAGGCTTCGTTGGCGAGGACGGCGCGCATGCGGATGTGGTTGAGGAGGATTTCGAGATAGCATTCGAGTTGATGGAGGATGGGCTCGACCTCTTCGAGGCGACGGCAGGCGATGACGCGCTCGGCAAACTCTTCAAAAGGGTTCCAATCCTTCTGCATCAGGTAGTGCATGCTGCCTTCGCGAAACTGTTTGAGCAGTTCGATGAGGTAGGCGATGGATTTCTGGTCGCACGCGCGTTCGGCCTGCCGGACGCATTGCAGCAGGTCAATCAGGTCTTCCCAGAGCACCAGCGACTGCTCGTGCCGCGTCTGTAGTTCGTTGAATATCTCCTCGCCGATGAGCGCGGGATTGAACAACCTGCCGAGCATGACGTATGACTGTTGGAAACAGTTGCGCAAAAGGTCGTGCGTGTCGGCCAGAGCGGACGGCGTGCGGAGATTGTCTCCCGGCGCGGCAGACGGCCCTTGAGCGTCGCTTTGATAGGCGCGCCGGAGTTCGTGTTTGATGGCGAAACTGATGCTGTCGAGCGTTTCGTAGAGCAACGCGCTGAGGTCTTCGAGGTTGAGCGCGTAGTCTTCGATGTAATCTATCAAGACGAGCGACTCGGCCTGAACGATCTCGAAAATCGAGTTGACGTGGTCGGGCGGGGAGACGTTGGGCGGCGTGGTCTCGATGAGATTCAGGTATCCGATCAGACGCGTCAGGTCTGTCAGGATACGCCGCACGGCTTCGACGAGGTTCTCGGAAGGAAGACCTCTGATTTCGACGCGGGGCATCTGTTCCAATGTTCGCTCTCGCTTGTGGTTGATGTTTGGGGGCGACTCGCATTCACTTGACAGTTTCACTCGTCAAACTCTGTGACACGAGTTTAAATGATGCGAGACTCGGACGGGCGGCTCGTGGATCTGCTCCTCGTTAAAAACGTGAGCATCGTCGGGGTGACGCTCGCCGCCGTGCTAAAAAAAACTGTTCTGGCTTCTAAGCTAAATTTGCCCGCGCTGTCAAGACTTTCTTTGCGCCCGCACGCGCGCCTGCGGTCACGTCCCGGCAAGAGATGTGCGAAACTCTAAGCCGTGCGGCGGACTTTCCCGGCGGCGCGCGGGCAACAGCGGGACAACGGATAGATACGAAAGAATAGTTTTCGGATTAACAGTTTGACGCGGGGGAACCGGCGGGGCGTTGGAGACGATGAATCTAAACCTGATTGATATTCTGTTGGTGCTGCTGTTGCTCGTGAGCGTCTGGTACGGCTGGCGGCGCGGCTTCATTCTCGGCGCGCTCGATCTCCTGCGCTGGATCGGGAGCCTCTTGGCGGCGCTCCGTTTTTATCAGCCGGTGGCACGCTGGCTCGGCCCGCGCGTTGACTGGTGGTCGGAGGCTTGGGACATGCCTCTGGCCTTCATCCTGACGGCGACCGTCGCGGGACTCGTCATCCAACTGCTCGGCCATCTGCTTCTCCGGCGTTTGCCGGAGGATATACACGAGCGACCCGTTGTGCGCTTCTTCGGGCTGTTGCCCGGTTTCGTCAGCGGGTTGATCACCGCCGCCATCGTCGCGGCTCTGCTGCTCTCGATTCCGCTGCCGGAGACCCTGCGCAATTCCGCGCGCGAGAGCGCGCTCGCCAACCGTCTCGCCGCCTCGACCGAACGCTTCGAGGCCGCGCTGTCGCCCATCTTCAGCGACGCCATCAAGCAGACGCTCAACACCCTGACCATCCGGCCCGAGTCGGACGAGCGCGTGACGCTGCCCTACAAGGTCGGGCAGACGACGCCGCGCGCGGAGTTGGAGGCGCAGATGTTGGAACTCGTCAACCGTGAACGGCGTGCCGTCGGATTGTCGTCGCTCGCGCCAGACGACGAACTGCGGGAGGTCGCGCGCCGCCACTCCGGCGACATGTTCGCGCGCGGCTACTTCGCGCACGTCACACCCGAAGGCCGCGACCCCTTCGACCGCATCCGCGAATCGGGCTATAACTTCCGCATCGCCGGAGAAAATCTCGCGCTCGCCCCCACGCTCTCCATCGCACACACGGGCCTGATGAACTCGCCCGGCCACCGCGCCAACATCCTCCGACCGGAGTTCGGGCGCGTCGGCATCGGCATCATGGACGGCGGCGCGCGCGGCATCATGGTCACGCAAAATTTTCGCAACTAGCAACAGTCTCATCAATACCCTCTGCGAAGTTTTGCGTCGGCGTTGACGCATCTGCCAACCAAGCCGAAAGTATCTATGAGAACAGTTCGACTCAAAAATCCGGCAGCGGTAATCTCGTCCCATCTCAATCGAACCTAACGGGTATATCCTTCATGCAACTGATTCAACTCTTCCTGCCGCTCTGCGACAACGACGGCAACTCCTTTCCCACACAAACCCTCGACCTCGTCCGCAACGAATTGACGGAAGCCTTCGGCGGCGTCACAGCCTTCCGCAGTTCACCCGCCGAGGGCGTCTGGCGCGAACGCGGCGGCGAACTCAGCCGCGACGAAATCGTCGTCTTCGAAGTCATGACCGAGCGGCTTGACCGCCATTGGTGGCAGCAATACCGCACCCGACTCGAACAGCGTTTCCGGCAGGAACGCCTCGTCATCCGCGCCACACAGATCGAACTGCTTTAACCGCACAATAATCCCCTACGCGTCCGATAACGCGGAACGGTGGGCCTGCCCGCGTTGTTGCAAAAGTCAGGTCTCAGCGCAATATGTTGAGTCAAGACCTACTTTCAAGCTCAACTAATTGACGCCGCTTCGACTTTTGCAACAACGCCGTAAGGCTCAAGATGCTTTTGAAGAGCATCTTGCTTTAACTTTTTGCGTGGAGGGAAACTCGTCTCTTGTATGGAGGGAAACTCGCAGACGATACTTGTGCGCCTCAATCTGCAAACTGACGCGTTAGACCATTTTTGTTTGGCGTCAGTCAGGAGATGAGCCAGAGGGTGAGGAGGAGCCAGCCGGTGATGGAGAGGAGGATGTGGGGGTCGCGGAAGATTTCCTGTGCGGGGTCGAGTCCGGCGCTTTTGTGATGGAGGGTGTAGAGGTAGCGGAAGATGGCGTACATGACGAAGGGCGCGGTGTAGATGAGGGCTTCGGTGCGGTGCACCTGAATCGTCTTGTCGCTCATCGTGTAGAGACTGTAGGTGAGGATCACGCAGGTCGCCGTGATGACGATCATCTTGTCGAGCCAGACGGCGTGATAGTTCTTGAGAACCTTGCGCTGGTCGGCGTTGCCTTCGGGGAGGGCATAGAGTTCGGCGCGGCGCTTGGCGAAGCCGAGAAAGAGCGCGAGCATCAGCCCGCAGAGCAGCAGCCATTGCGACGGCGCGATGCCGACGCCGAGCGTCCCCGCCAGAATCCGCAGCATGAAGCCGCCCGCAATCAGAAAGACATCGAGCAGCACGATATTTTTTAGACCGAGCGAATAACCCAGATTGATGACAAGATAGAGCGCGAGCAGGATGAGGACTTGCGTCGAGACCAGAACGCCGAGCGCGAGTCCCGCCAGCAACAAGAGCGCGAGCAAAAGAAAGGCCACCTGCGTCGAGACGGTCGCGGCGGCGAGCGGGCGGAATCTCTTTTTGGGATGCGCGGCGTCCTGCGCTCTGTCCATCACGTCGTTGAAGACATAGACGCCGCTCGCCACCAGAGAGAAGGCGACGGCGGTCAGGAGCACGTTTCGCAGCATGCGCGGCTCGTGCCATGCTTTGGCGAAAAGCATGCCTATCAGGACGAAACTGCTTTTAACCCATTGGCGGGGTCGGAGCAGTCGCCACAATTCCGTCGGATGATTCATGCGTTCTCGTCAAAGATGCGGGGCTTACGGGTTGGCCTGTGACGATATGAAAAATGCGTCTGCGAGTCAAACCGGGTTCGGCGCGAACTGTTGCGCGCGGTCTTTCTCGTCGCAGACTTTTTTCTGCTTGACGAAACTTTATTTGCCCGCATAATCCGCAGGGAAGTTTTTCAACTCAAACGAAGTGAGCGACGGGAGGGCGACAGGCACGCGATGGACGAACAGTCAATCAACGCGGGAGCGGCGGCGGCAGTCGAGGCTCTGCAACTCGACTGCGGCGTCGCGGACGTTTCTCAGTCCGGCGATAACAACCGCTGGTGCGTCCGTTTCACGGGCGAGTACGCGCAGTTTTGCGACGAGTTTCGCGACCACGCGGGCCGCGACAACAGCCCCGAAGTCATCAGGGAGAAGATCAAGCGGCATCTGCTCGGCTGTCTGGAACAGGCGAGGAGGAAGGTCGGAAAAAGAGGTTCGAGGTTGAAATCAACTGGAGGAATCTACATGGCTAACAAACGCAGAGGGGAAGAAGGCTCGAAGCCGTTGGAAACGACGATGAAGGTGTTCGAGGAAGTCATAGACACGACCTCGCGCGCGCTCGGCAACGCCATCGAACAGGCAGCCGGTCTGACCGACGCCGCGCGCAACACCGCCGCCAGCGCGGTCGGCACGGTGAGCCCGACGGCGGGCGAGGTCATCAAACCGGAGGGGCGCAGCAGTAGTAGCAGGAGCGGGGGACGCGGGGCGACCTCGGCGCGCACGTCGGCGCGCAGGACGGTGGAGACGGCAGCGCGTCAGACGAGAAACGCCACCTCGCGCGCCACCGAGACGACGCGCCGCGCCGCCAATCAAGCGGCGAAGACGACCGACAGGGCCGTCGGGCGCGCGACGAAAGCCGTCGAGAGAACCGCCAAGTCGGCATCGAGGAAGTCTGCGGCCAAGAGGTCGGGGGCTTCGAGCAAAAAGGGAGCGTCCAAAGGCTCGACGGCGACCGGAAGAAGCTCCGCGACAGCCGCGAGAGGCGCGAAATCTTCCGCCGCTAAAAGCAGAAAAACCGGAAGCTCGAAGGCGTCGAAGAAAGGCTCGACCCGCAGGAGGTAAACGTCGCGCCGTCGCAGCCTCGACGAAACAAGCAGAGCGGAGCGGGCACACTATCCTGTGCGGCTTTGAAGGCGCACGCACACTATCTTGCGTTTTGTCATGAAGCGTCGGGCCGCAGAGTGAATACGGAGGCTAACGTTATCGGACGTGGGCCGGATAAAGAGACGCGTAGGGACTGAATCCTGCGCGTCTCTTTTATCAGCGGATGAACTTTACCTGTACCGGCGAACGGGTTTCCTCGCTACCGCGCTGGCGGCGGCGGGGGCGGGGGGACGACGGGCGGGGCGGCGGGGGGAATCGTGATGGTGTCCTGCGTGCTGCCGGATTCCAGAGTGAACTTCAACTCCTGCACGTCGCCCGCGAGCAGTTCGATGCTGTCGGTCACGATGGTCTTGAAGCCGTTGGCTTCGACGGTGAGGCGATAGACGTTCGGCGTCAGGTCGGCGGCGACGTATTCGCCCGTCTCGGAGGTGGTCATGGTGCGCGGATTGAGGCCCGATTCCTGTTCGACGATGGTCAGGCGCGCGCCCGCGACGGCTGCGCCGTCCGGCCCGACAATCAAACCTTTGAGCGTCGCCTTCGTCTCCTGTGCCGACGCCTGCCCCGCGCCCGCCAGCAGCCAGAGGGCCAAGAATAGCAGTCCGTTCTTCGTGTGCGTTCGGGCTTTGTGATGCATGGGTTGTTGCTCCTTTGTCTTTAACTGCAAAAAGATTCTGGTGAAACTATTCTTCCGTAAAGCTTCGGGCCGTGAGCGACGCGCGTGATTTCTCGTCGCATAGCGGGCGCGACGGCGGAAAATTTAATAAGCTCCGGCCTCTTCGTGCGGCTCGGCTGTCCAAGCTTTGACGAGGATGTCGAACGCTTCATCCGCGACAGCCTCGTTCAACCTTCGGAGGGCGCTTTTGGCTTCGCTATAGTCCCAGCCGGAGGAGTTCAGAGACATCCAAGCGCCCGCGTAATCTTCGCGCCGGAGAAGTTTGTCGAAGACAGGCTCCTGCTCGCCGGTCTTGAACCATTCGGGAGCGAAATCCTGCGCGGCAATCTCTTCCCGCAACTCGTCGCTCACTTCGAGACCGCAGATTCGCCTGACACGTTCCGGCGTCAAGGCCATGCCGTCGAAGGGAAAATCGCCGGTATAGTTGACGGTGTCGAGACAAGAACTCAGGGGGGAAGCCGAACCGAACGCGGGTAACTCCTGCAAACCTTCGGGGAGGTCGCCGGTCTGAGTGATTATCGCGTCCAACTGCTCAAGGTTACCGATGCCGAGCGTTTTGGCGAAACTCTCCGCTTCCGCTATAAAGCTCGGATGAGAGCGCAAGTTCAAGGCTTCGAGCCATGCGAGTTGCTCAAAATTTCTGGCGACTTCATGAGCGCGTCCCTCCTCAAGGTCGTAAAAGACAACGGTCATCTCCCGCTGCACAAACCAATGTTTCCAATATCCGGTGTAGGTCGGGCCGCTGCCGTCGCTCCAGAGCGGAATCAGCGCGGGAGGAAACCCGTAACATTCAAAAGGCGCTGCCAGAGCAACAGATGGATGTCGTATCTCGCCCGACGCGATGCGCCGCGCCGTCAGGGGGAGTCCCAGACGCTCATATACGTCCTCGTAGTGATACATATTCTTTCCGCACCAGACCGTTTTCAGGCTCGACAAAGAACACCACCACTTATACCCGCCTGCCGCCGCAAACGACAACAGGCGGAGATAAGATTCGACATCCGAAACGGTTGACAGACCAACTTCGCGCGTCCGTTCAACAGGCGACGGCCCTTTGCGCGTCGCCCTTAGCGCGGCGCGAGCGGATACACGCTGGTGTCAATCAGCATTTGATGTATCGGCGCGATGGGGTCTTTCGTGTAGTTCGTCCCGCTGCTCGTCAGACGGTGAATCAGACGATGGATGGCCCCTTCGGGAACCGGCACAAGGTTGCGCGGGTCAACCAGCTGATTGGGGAAGCGTGTCTTCCCGAAGTTCCAGTGGTGCAACGCCGCAATCTGATGTCCGGCAGCCTTCGCCTGATCGAGAAATTTTGACCTAACGTAATTGAAGGCATTGACCAATTCCAGTTGGGTGAGGGCTTCGCCCGCCTCAAGCTTTTGCAGGTATCGCGTGTAAGCATTGTTAAAGCCGGGCTGGCTGACCGCTTTCAGCGAATCTTCCCACATCCGGTGCAGTTGCGGATTGTCGGCGATGGTCTCCAATCCGAAATCTACGGGACGGAGACCTCTGCTAGCCGCCTCTTCGAGTTCGCCTGCGACCTGTCGCGCCGTCCGGCCACGCAGGACGCCACGCATCGCATCGCCGCCGTGTTCGATAACCTCTTGCAGGCTACCGAAGCCCGCGCCGAGATACGTGGCGCGCGGGCGTGCGCGCCAGCCGAGGCGGAAGTCCTGCGCGACGTTGGCGATCTCGTCCTTTGCGCTGCGGAGCACGCTGCGCGCCCCGCGCCAGCTTTCGCTGACGCGTTCGGCGAGCGCCGCCGTCCGCCCGAAACGTGCCGCCGACGTGACGCCGGGCATGACCAAGCCCCTCGAACTCTCCAAAGCCCTGACGGCCTGCGTCGAGCGTTCGAGGGCCGTGACCGCCGTCCGCGCGCCTCCGGCAACCTCCTGCGCGCCGCGCAGAGCGCCGACGCCCGCACGGATTCCCGTGCTCGCGGCACGCACCGCGCCGACCACCATCGTGATGGTGTCAATCGCGTCGAGCGCGCCGAAGAAGCCCTCCCATGCGCGTTCCTTGCCGCTCAGGTGACGGCCCGTGTAGGGGTCGCGTCCCGTCCAAGCGCGTTTCAGTCCCGTGTAGCCCGACGTATCTTTCGCCGCCAGCCACCAAGAACTCGCCGCCTCATCCTCTGAGAGTCCGGCCTCCATGCGCCGCGCTTCGGCGTAGTTGTAGTTGGCGTAGAAGGTCATCCCCTTGTTGATGGCCCCGCCGATGAGGAGCGCGATGGGGATCAGAGCGAGAAACGCTATGTGGCCTGACGGGTCGGTGTGAACGATTGGATTGTTGTTGCCGTAGGCGAAGCGGTTCAACGTCGCCGGGGCGTTCATCATGCCGATGTAGGAGTCCTGCTGGATGAAACGCCCGAGCGTCGAGGAGTAGTAACGCTCGCCGTTGCCGAGCGGCATGAGGCCCGTTTCGGCGTCGGCACGCTGGCCCGTGTAGCCGAACTGGTTGAGGCTTCCGCCCCCGCCCATCAGGTTGCCCCACGCGCCGTATTCGTAGCGCGCGGCGACGGCGGCGACGCCGTTCTCGACGCCGGAGAGCGCCGTCACGCTGCCGAGCGCGTCGGAGAAGTGCCAACGCTCGCCCTCGCCGCGCAAGTCGCTGCGGACGAGATCGTGGCCGTAATCGTAGCGGTTATTTTGCAGACCTCCGGCCCCGTACTCGCCGATCAGATTGTCGCCCGAATAGACGAAGCGACTCTCCGCGCCCGCGACCGTCTTAGACAAACGACGACGCTCGAAGTCGTAGTCGTAGCGCGCCACCTCCTGCTGCGAGAAGTTGACGACGCGGCGCAACTGGTCGCGCGCGTCGTACTCATAGCGGGCCGTCTGGCCGCCCTGTTGCGCGGAGACGAGATTGCCGTTGTTGTCGTAGTCGTAAGCGATGTCGCCGCCCGCGTAGCCTCGGGCGTCGGTCATGCGATTCGCCGCGTCGTAGTCGAAGCTGTAATTGACGGGGCGGTCGTTGCTGTCGCGCCCGCTCTCGCGTTTGCGATTGCCTGCGGCGTCGTACTCGTATTTGAGTTTCGGCGTCGGCGGCGTCAGTTGGCTGCGCGGGATAACCTGCTTCTCCTGGCTCGCGCTCTGCCACATCAGGCGGACTTCCGCATTGCCCGTGCCTTCGCGGAACTCCAGACGGATGTCGTATTTCTGGCCCGCGTCGAGGGCAATCACGCCGGAATCTTCGGTCGTCGTGTGGCTCGTCCAATGGTCAATGACGAGTTGATCGTTGACCCACAGCCGGACGCCCTCGTCGCTGACTATCGAGAAGGTGTAGCCCTGCGAATGGAGCGCCTTGACCTGTCCCGTCCAACGGACGGAGAAGTTGTCAGCGCCGAGGCCGGGCGCGGGCGACGCGCCGTCGGCCCATGTGAAGTCAACGTTCGCGTCGAGCCGTTCGAGCTTGAGTTCGGTGAAGTCGGCGTTGGCGTAGTACTCGCCGCGCAGACCTCTGGCGTTCTCGTCCGAGTAGGCGGCCTCGGAGAGACGGTCGAGGTCGTCGTAGTTGTAATTGACGGTGCGGAACGCGCTCCCGCCGAACTTGCGCGTCTCCTTCGTGCGGTTGGAGTTGCCGTCGTAGGTGTAGGCGTACTCCTCGCTCTGGTTCTGGCCGATGGTGTTGACGACGGAGCGGAGACGGCTGGCGTTGTCGTAACTGTAGTTGCGCTCCATGCCGGAGGCATAACGGACGCTTTCGAGCAGCCCGTTCGGCTTCCACGTGTAACCGACCGACGCGCCGCCCGGCAGCCGCGCGGTGGAGACGCGGTTGAGCGAGTCGTAGTCGTAGCCCGTCTCTCTTTCGGAGGCGTCGCGGACGCTCGTCAAGTTGTTGGCCGCGTCGTAGCCGTAGGAGACGCGACGGTTGTAGGGGTCAGTAGCCGACGCGAGACGGTTGCGCGCGTCGTAGGTGCGCGCGTAGCTGCGCGAGACGATGTCGAGGCCGTTGTGCGTCGTCTCGTTGAGCGCGGTGAGATTGCCTTCGGGGTCGTATTCGAGGTTCTGCTGTCGCGGCCCCGCGCCGGTCGCGCTGGCATACTGGATTGACTTGGCGCGGTCGAGCGCATCGTATTCGATGTTCGTCCGCTGGTTCTTCGGGTCTACGATGGACGTGCGGTTGCCGTTGGCGTCGTAGCCGTAGGCGGTGACGAGGCTGGCGCTCGCCTGCTGCGTGACGCTCGTCAGACGCTTGAGCGCGTCGTAGTCGTACTCGACGGTGTGGCCGAGCGGGTCTTTGACCGACTTGACCGTCTGATCGGGATAATACTCGTATTGCCAGATGCCCTGCGCGGCGTCCGTCACTTTGGTCAGCGAGCCGAAGGCGTTGTATTCGTAGTTGGTCGCGTAGCGCCCGCCCTTCGGGTCGGTCTTGCGGAGGAGCAAGCCTTCGCCGTCGTACTTGTAGGTGGTCGTGTTGCTCTCGCCGTCGGTGCGCGTGGCGAGATGATCGAGTTGGTCGAAGGTCTGCGTGACGGGATTGCCGAAGCCGTTAGAATAGCTGAGGACGTTGCCGACGCCGTCGTAGGCGTAGGTTTCGGTTTGCACGGACGAATGGTTGACGGTTTCCAGACGGTCGAGCGGGTCGTAATCGTAGTTGATGCGATTCTGCCGCCCGTCCACCAGCAGCTTGCGGTTGTTGTTGCCGTCGTACTCCACGGAGTAGAGCAACTGCCCGCCGTCGGTGACGTTGACGATGCGACCGAGCGGGTCGAACATCTCGATGCGCTGGTTGCCGCGACGGTCTGTCACCTCGCGGCGCGTGCCGCCCGAGTCGGTGTAGTTGATGGTCGTGATCTTGCCGCCGCGATCTTTGATCTCCTTGACGCGGTCAACTTCGTCGTAAGTATAAGAGGTCGTGGCCTGCCGGAAGTCGGTCTCCTCGCGGAGGTTCATGCCGTCAAACTTGAAGGACTTGGTCTTGTTATCGGCGTTGGTGATGGACTTCAAACGATGCAGCGCATCATAGACCTTGATGGTCGTGTGCTGGCGCGCGTCGGTGATGCTCTCGCTGTGACTGCCGTCGTTATAGGTGATGGTGCTGACGGGGACGACGCCCGACGTGTCGTGCACTTTGGTCGTCAGGGGACGCGCGAGATTGTCGTAGGTCATCTCGGTGAGCGTGCCGCGACGGTCGCGGTGGCTGAGCACGTTGCCCTCGCCGTCGTAGGTGAACGACTCGCTGACGCTGCCGGGATGGCTGACGGCGGTCGCGCGGTTGAGCCCGTCAACCGTGTAGATAGTCGAACGCCCGTTGGCGTCCTTGCGCGACTTGAGGCCGCCGAAGGCCGTGTAGCGCAACTCGTTGCTCCACCCCGGCGACGTGCCCATCACGGAGAGGTCGCCCGCGTCGCCGAAGGCCGAGAGCGTCTTGAGGCTGACGGTTCCGCGCGGGTCTGTCATCTCGACGTTGCGGCCCGTGTAGCTGTAAGAGGTGACGTAGGTGGCGTTGCCGAGCTTGACCTCTTCGCGGAGCGGTCGTTCCATGCCGTCGAGTTGGACGCTGCGCGTGAGCCCCTGCGGCGACATCTCGACGGTCGTCTTGCGGCTCGCGTCGTCGTACGTCCAAGTGCTGACGCGTCCGGCGGGGTCTTTCTCCGTCGCGACGCGGTTCAAGGCGTCGTAGGTCATCGTCGTTTCACGATTGTTACGATCCTTGGTCGAGACGATGTTGCCGTTGGCGTCGTAGTCGGAAGTCTCTGTGTAGCCGCCCGGAAGCGTCTTGACGCGGAGACGATGGAGGCCGTCGTAGGTGAGCCCGACGGTCTGCCCGTACTGGTCTGTGACGCCCTGCGGGTTGCCGACCTTATCAACTCCGGTCGCTTCGGCGACGACTACGCTGGCTCCGAACGGGCCGGAGACGGTCGTCTTCGTCCAGAAGTTCAACGCGTCGTAGGCGTAGGTTTTCGTCACCCCGCGACGGTCGCTCTCGGAGGTCAGATTCGAGTTGTCGTCGTAGGAATAGTTGAGCGTGAAGCCGCCGGTTCCGCTGATGGTTTCGGTCTTGCGGAGCAGGCGGTCGAGGTCGTCGTAGGCGAAGACGGTGGATTGCGTCTGCTCGCCGCCCGCCATTGTGAGCGTGAGCACCTGCCCGCCGGGTGCATGTGTGTAGGAGGCGGTGTTGGAGGCGCGGATGCCGGTCGGGTCGCTGGTGTCCACCTGCGAGAGATGGTCGAGCGCGTCGTAGGTGTTCGAGACGCTCGGCGCGAGCGTGTCGGTCGTCGTCTTGAGACGGCTGCGCACGTCGTAGGTGTTGCGGGTGACGACCGTTTCGCCGCCCGGACGAGTTTCGCGCGTGACGACGGTCGGATTGCCGTAGGCGTCATAGGTGAAACTGGTGGTCAGGTTGTGTTCGTCAACGATGCTCAGGATGTCGCCGTTGCTGTGATAGTCGAAGACTATCTGCCCGCCCGTGGGGAGCGTTATCAGTTGGACGTTGCCCTTGCCGTCGAGCGTGTATTCGGTGACGTGCCCGTTGCCGTCCTCGAAATGTTCGAGCTTGCCGAACTTCGCGTTGTAGCGCGTCAGGGTTCCGGTTGAATCGCCGCGCCCGGTGATGGTGGTCGAGGCGGGATAGTTGAGGTCGTAGCCGATGGAGGTCTTCATGCCTTCGGCGTCGGTGATGCTCTCCTGCTGTCCCTTGAGGTTGAAGACGAGGACGGTGGTGTCGCCGCGCGGCCCCGTGACGGTGGTCGTGCGGTTCGGGCGGTCGAACTTGTATGTGGTCGAGTTCTGGTTGCCGTCTTTGACGACCGTTTGCGTGATGTTCGAGCCTTCGAGCGTGTTGGTGAAGGTGTTCGTGACGCCTTCGGGCATGTTGATGCTCTTGACGAAACTGCGGCGTTGCTCGAACTGATAATCGTAGCTCGTCTTGTGTTTGCCGTCGCCGCTGTCGTTCGGGTTGGTGACGGATTTCAGCAAGTGCACGGTCGGGACGCCCGAACCTTCGGGCGCGGTCGGGTTGTACTCATATTTCCAGACGCTGTCTCCGGTCGTGACGCTCGCGCTGTCCTGTCCGACGCGCGTTGCCCGTTCGAGATTGCCGTCGGCGTCGTATTCATATTCCAGCTTCAGACCGCCGGGGCCGTTGATCTCCTTGATGCGCCAAGCCTTGCCGATCTGCGCCTTGAGGAAACGCTTGCGGACGATGTTGAACTGCGACTTGTTGGTGCACGAGATGACGTTGTTCGACGACGGCGACATCACGCCGACGAGCGGAGTCTCCGCCAACTCGTAGGTGTAGTTGAGCGAGCGATTAGATGAATCGGTCGCGCGCGTCATGCGCCCTTCCGCGTCGTAGGTGAGCGTGATGCGGTTGCCGTTGGGTTCCTCGATGTAGGAGAGGTTGCCCATGTAAGAGGAGTTGTAGAAACCTGACGAGGCGATTTCCAGCGCGCCGGGGAAGTGATGCTTGACGTAGGCTTTGGTGTAGTAGTCGAAGCTGCCGTCGGCGTTCTTGACGAGTTTGCCCTGATGCGGGTCTTCCGCCGGGACTTCGCCGTTGTTGAGTTTGGATTCGAGGAACTTCTGGCCCGTGCCGTCGCCGCCGACTAACGCCCAAGACTTGTCGGTGTCGCGGTCGTTGTGCGTCAGAAGCATCTGGTAGTTGTGATTCCAACCGTAGCCGAACGGGTTGAAATGGTTGGCCCTGTCCTTGTTGTAGGAGCGCAGGACGGCGAGCGAGAGGCCGCGATTCTTGATCTCGGCGTCGGCGTAAGTGAGCGCGAGATTGCCGTTCGAGAGTTCGACGTTGTTGACGACGACGTTGCCGGGCGAACGCATGTCGGGCGCGGTTCCGGTCACGTCCATCTCGCCTTCCAGTTCGTCCGTGACGTTCGGGTTGCCTTCGAGCGTCGCTTTCAGGAGGAAGGTGTATTTGCCTTCGGGCAGGTTATGGAAAACGGGGTCAACGTTGAGACCGTAGGAGCGCGTGTGCGGGTCGGTCGGGTCTTGCGGTTGATTGGGCTTCTGCGGGTCGGGGTTGCCGAAGACGTTCTCGCCGTTGACGGTGAGCTTGACCGACGCGCTGTTGCCGAGCATGTAGCTGTAGAAGCCGGTCTGACCTTTGGGCGCGTAGAAGGAGGACTGCGCTTCGCTGATCAGGAAGCTGAAGGCAATCGGCTCACGCCGCGCGCGAAACTCGGTGCGCGCCTGCCCGTCGAGCACGACTTCCGCCGTGTATTGCCAAGAGCGGTCAATGGGCGTGGTCGTCGTCCATTGCGCGTGTCCGATCATCACGCTCTGCGAGCTTCCCGCTTCGCCCGGATTCTCCGCCTGCTGGACGGTGGCCGGGATGGTGGTGATGGTTTCGCGCGTCACGCTCTGGTTAATCATCTTCTCGCGCGCGATGACGACCTGCGTGGTGCGCGGCAGGTCGCGCCCGAAGATTTGGAAATAGATTCCGGCGGGCTGCGCCATGACCTTCGTCTGACGGTCAATGACGACCGGATTGGCGCAGACCTTATCCGGCTCCGAAGCGTTGACGCCGTAGGTCAAGACCTGCGAGACGGCGCTCGCTATCGAGACGTTGAGCCCGTTGCGCCCGCCCGTGCCGTTCGAGAGCGAGTAGATGAAGCCGTCGTGGACGGAGACCCAACGCAGGTCGTCGCCGACGTTCGAGACGGTGGCGAGATGAACGGGATGGCGCGGGTCTTTGAAATCAATGGCGACGATCTTGTCTGTGAAGATGATGTAGGCAATCGTTCCCTCGACCTCCATGCGCTTGGCATAGCCCGCGTTGATGCCTAAATCGGAGAAGGCGTGCGAGGGCAGTTGCGCGATGGCGGTCGGGGTGCTGACATCGAAGAACCAGAGACGCGTCGCGCCGAGAGCGACGGCGAGGTCGCCCGTGCGCGTATGGCTCGGCGTCTGTCCCGTCGCCGGTTCGCGGAACGTGATGCCGCTGACGGCGCGCACTTCGAGCACGTTGCCGACGGGCGCGACCGGCTTGTGCCCGAGGACGCGGAAGTCGTAGCCGCCGCCGTCGCTTCCGGCCCAACCGTTCTGCCCGTCCTTCTGTTCATGCGTGCCGAGCACGTAGAGTTCCGGCTTGAGCGGCGTTGCGACGTAGGCGACGGGCATCCGGAGGGGGTCGTTGCCGAACGGCTCGCTCTGCACCACCTGATCAATGACGGAGACGGACGTGATGGGCGAAGGATTGCCGTTGTTCTGCGGCCCGATGTTGATGGGGATGGATTGCAGCTTCGACTCCATGCCGAAACCCTTGTCGGGCTGCACCGCTTTCACTTTCGGATGCTGCAAGCTGAAGTTCGGCGAGAAGCGCACCGCCGCCGCCCATTGGCTGATGGCCTGTTCGATGTCAACCACGACCAGCCCGCCCTGACTCATCGTGCCGACGTAGGCGCGCTTGCCGTGAATGGTGACGTAGCCGGGGACGGAGGTTGTGCGGTTGGGGAACGAGAGCGAGACGACGCCGATGACTTCGGGAGTCGAGGGGTCGTCGAGGTTGTAAATCCAGAGATTCATCGCGCGCGAGATGTCGGGCAGCGCGTGGGTGGTGATGATGGCGATGCGGCTGTAGCCGTCGCGCTCCGCGCCGCCCTTGAAGGTGTCGTCCTGATTCTCGGCCATCGCGATGGCAATCGCGCGCTGCGAGATGAAGCCCTTGTGCGCGATGGTCGGCACTTGCGGGTTCGACATGTCATAGACGGTCAGGAGCGAGCCGCCGATGTTGTCGTTAAAGACGGTGGCCGCGTACTGTCCGGCGGAGGCGACGCGATAGGCCGCGTCCGGCATCGGGTTGTTAGGCGTGAGGACAACGCCCGTAAACGTCTTGAAGGTGCTCTTGAACGCGGGTTGAAGCGGGTCGCTCTCCGTATCAACGACGCCGGAAGTGACGTTGACGGTGTAGGTCTTGCCGCCTTCGAGCGCGGGACTCGGTTCAAAATCTATGACGGAGATGTTCGACTCGTCCGCGCCGACGGCGATGCCTCCGGAAGTGATTTTGCCGCCGATCTGCGTGCCCGCCGCTTCGTCGCGCACGAAGACGGTCGTGCCCGCGACGAGGTTCTTGACCGGCTCGGAAAATTCGAGATGAATCTTTGAGCCGACCTCGATCTGCGTGGCGTTGTTGGCGGGCGTCACCGAGATGACCTTCGGCGCGCCTTCGAGCGGCGGTTTATTATTCGGGTTGGTGAGACTGATGAAACTGTATTCGGCAGTCGCCTTCGAGGGCGCGACGTTCGGCGTCGTGAAGGTTTCGATGTCAACCGTGTAGTTGCCTTCGGCCAGCACCTGGAAGGTCGTGACGAAAAGGCTGCTGCCCGTTCCGGGCGCAGCGCCCGCGCCCTCCTTCTGTTCCCAAGTGAGACGCGGCCCCTCCGTGCCGCCGACGAGCAGGCGTCCCTTGAAGCCTTGCGCGGAGACGGCGGGGAAGGTCTGCACGGCGACCGTGACGGGCTTGCCGACCGGCACGAAGCCCGAATCAACGAGGCTGTCGGGCTGGCCCGGCTCGATGTCCGCCCGCTTGCCTATAACCTGCAAGAGCGCGGGCTTGCGTTCCGGCCCGCTGTCGCTCTCGGGCGGGAAGATGACGTTCGCGTACATCGAGGAGAGACCGGCGAGACCGACGAAGAGGAACGGATCGGTGTTGTAGAAGGGCGAAGCGATTGCCACCTGCGTGCGCCCGCCGACCGTCGCGCGGACTTCGACCGGGTCGCTCGTGCTGAAATAGAACTCGAAGGTGCAGAAGCCGCCGCGCGCGTCGCTCGTCGTGCTGATGGAGATCACCTGTCCGAGACGCTGCGTGATGGTGACGCGCGCTCCGCCGATGGGTTTCGGCGCGCCGCCGGGGACGCGCTCCGTCACCGTGCCGTGAACCGCGCGCATGAAGCGCGGGATGAAGACGTAGAACTCCCAGATACCGGGGTCGAACCAGAGACCGATGAAGGGCGGCGACGTGGTCTTGAACTTTCCGTCCTCGACCTTGCCCGATGTGACCGGCTCCCAGACGTTCTGCTGCTCGCCCGTCTCCGTCGTGATGCGGTTCGGTCGCATGAAGGCGACGCGCTGCCCTTCCGTCACGTTGCCGGTCGCGGGCAGTTCGAGATGGAGTTCCTCTTTGAGTTGGAAATTGCCCTCGGCGCGAATCGTCACGCCGCCGCCGAAGGCCACGCCCTCGGGAGCCATATCGCCGACGCGCGGCGTGGTGATTTCACTCTCGGCGCGCGGGGCGAGCTTGATGTCGGCCTGACCGCTGACCGCACCGGCGGGAATGTCCAGAACGATTTCGCCGTCGTCGCTCGTCAGCGCGCCGCCCGCGCTGCCGACGCTCGTGAAGCCGTCGCTGCGCCGGTACGCGCCCTGCGAGACGCGATACTCGACGCCGTCGGGCTGACGGATAATCAGCGTTATCTCATCGCCGACCTGCGCTTGAATATTCAACTGGACGCCGGTTGTTCCGGCGACGGTGGAAGCGGTCGAGCCGCTCGCGTTGTTGATGGCGACGATGGTCGAGCCTTCGGGAACCGCGCCCGCCGGAATCAGGATGCGGCAGATGCCGTCGGCGTCCGGATAGTTGATCTTGATCTTCTCGGGCTTCAAACGGTCGTCAACCTTGACGACGCCCGCCGTCGTGAATGTCGCGACGAAGGGGTTCGCCAGAGGCTTGCCGTAGATGTCGCGGACGGCGGAAGTGACCGTGACTTTGAAGGAGGTCGAACCGGCGAGCGTCGTCGCGGGCGTGATGACGGCGACGCGGTTGCCCGCGAGCACCGTGATCTGTCCGATGACGGGATTGCCGCTCGCGGTCGTCAGCGTGAAGGTCGAACCCGTCAGGCTCGTAGCCGAGACGGGCTTGTTGAAGGTGACGGTGACGGGCGTCGTCACGATCATGTTCTGCGCGCTGTTTGCGGGCGACACGGATTCGACGGCGAGCGGCTGCGTCGCCAGACTGATTTGACTATCGGCGACCGCGTCCTGCGCGCCGAGCAGAGACGTGGCACGCCCCGTCGCATCGCTCGTGAGCGAGGCCGCGCCGATCTGATTCGTCCCCGTCGCGTCCGCGCCCGCAGCGCCGACGAGGACGAACTTGCCGTCCGCGCCCGTCACATCAACGAAGGGCGTCTGGTCTGCCGAGACGCGGACGCTGGCGGCGGGGCCGCCCTCCGTCACCGTCCCCTTGAGATAACCGAAGGCTTGCGGCACGCGGATAAAGACGTAACGCCCGCTCGACGTGATGCCGCTCAGAGCGACGCCCGGCGGAACCGCCGGGGCCGCGACGCTCGACACCAGACGCCCGTTCTCCTCGACCGCCCGCGCCACCAACTTCGGCGCGCGCTGGCCGCCGACCGTCAAGAGACGCGCGACGACGATGCGCGACATGTCGCCCGCCACCGCAGGCATGGAGATCGAACCCGCGCGATTGAGCGTCGTGTTGGTCAGGTCAACATCGAAGGCCGCGACGATTTCATAGCCGCCGGGCAGTTGTGCGCCCGCGAACTCGGTCTGCACGTCGTTGAAGAAGATGGGCTGCGCGCCCTGTAGAGCGTTGGCGGGAATGGTCAACTGTGCGCCGTTGCTGGCGCGCAGGGTTCCGCCGCCCGCGCCGACGAGGACGCCCGTCTTCGTCTGCCTGCCCGAACGAATCTCGACGTGCACGTTGGCGTTCAAGAGTTCGGCGATGGTGTAGTCGGTGCGCGTCGGTTTGGCGACGAAGAAGGCGGCGAGACGGTTGGGCTGCTCGACGGAGGCCGCCGGATATGAATAGAGCACGAAGTCCTGCGCCGGACGGTCAACGAGCACGGAGTCTCTGCCCGCGAGCAGTTTGTATGTCTCGCCGAAGGTCGCTTCGATGGCGACGCCCGACGGAAGCTGCGAAGGCGCGGTCGCCACGAAGTTGATCGAGGAACGCGCGGCGGCGGTGTAGTTGGCGGTTCTGGGAGTGGCGACGGCGGTCGCGGTCGCGGCGTCCAAGAGCGCGGAATCCGCCGGACGGCTCGACGTTAACGGCTGACCCGCGACGGGCGCGGGCGGCGCGTTTGCGCCCGTGTCGGCGACGAGGAAAGCATACTGCCCTGCGGCTGGCAGGTCGGCTTCGAGCGCGCCGTTCGCGCCCGCGTTCAAGCCCGTGGCAACCACCATCCAGCCGTGCATCGTCTCGTCGTAACGCGCGAGCACGAGCGGGATACTCTGTGCGAGTCCCTGCACCTGCACGACGCGCAGTTGCGCGGGCGACGCGAACGCGCCCGACGCGCCCTCGACGGCGCGCACGTCAACGATTGCGCCCGGCACGGGCGACCAACCGTACGGCAGAAGATTCGCCAACCCCTGCGGCGAGACGGACGTGACGCGCACGTCGCGCTCTTGCGCGAAGGTTCCGGCGGCGAACGTGACTTGCACGCGCCCGCCCTCGCCCCGCGCGGTTCCGCCCGTCGCGTTGATTTGATTGGCTTGAGAATCGAGCGGCGTGAGGCGCGCGTCAAAGAGCGCGGTTCCCTCGCCCGCCGTCACCGTGTAGAGACGCTCGACGGGCGTG
>DATLMV010000245.1:0-8618 GCA_035537095.1 Pyrinomonadaceae bacterium | reverse complement strand
GGTCGCGGCGGGGGCGGCCTTGCGTCCCGTCACAGACTGGGCGCACTACAACCACACCTACACCTCGAACATACTCAACCTGCCGCAGAGCGACCTCGAAGCTTACCGCCGGAGTTCGCCCATCTACTTCGCCGAAGGCTTGCGCGGCGCGCTCCTCATCTGCCACGGCATGGTCGACACCAACGTCCATTTCCAGGACACCGTCCGCCTCACCCAACGCCTCATCGAACTGAGGAAAGAGAACTGGGAACTCGCCCCCTACCCCGTCGAAGACCACGCCTTCGAGCGCCCGACGAGTTGGGCCGACGAATACAAGCGCATCCTCAAACTGTTTGAAGTGAATTTGAGGCCGGAGTCCCGCACGCCGCCTGCATGAAGAAGGAATTAACAGGGATGGACAGGATAGGCAGGATAAAAAAGGGAAAAGGGTAAAAGGTTAAAGGGGAAAGGGAAAGAAAAAGCAGAAAGGTTAAAGGGGCAAAAAGGTTAAAGGGCACAGAGGTCGGAGTTAGCCGCTTGCTTTGATGTTTTCCCCTTCCCCTTTTGCCCCTTTAACCTTTTCCCTTGTTTATTATCCTGTCAATCACTGAGGGCTTAACCGATTCTCAGGCTGCCGCGCGCGACGAGGCCCATCAGGCGGGCGGGGAAGACGCCGAAGTCCTCGACCTCCCATGTGTTGCCGTTCCTCAGCCGGATTTGTGCGGCGGGGATAAACGTGCCCTCGCCCCTGCCGTTGCGGCGCAGATAAAGCTCGGCGTAACCGAACCTGTAATCCTCAGACCGAGTGCCGTAGCGCAACTCGAAAAAGCTGATGTCGCGCTGGTAGATGACGGTGATCTTACTGCCGCCGTCGCCCTGCGGCGTGGAGATGATGGCGTTGGCCGGAACGCCGATGTTGTTTCCCACCTGTATCCGCCCCGCCTCCATCCCCGAGAGCACCCTGAGCAACTGGTCTTGTCCGCCCGATTGCAGCGCGCTGTTGAGGCGCTCAATCTCACCGGCGGACGTGTAGTTGTTGATGATGAGGCGGAACGGGCGCGACCTCCCGCCGAAACGCCCGCCCACGCCGACGACCGTTCCCGTCACGCTCAGATTTTGATAACTGACGGCTGCGCCCGCGCCCTTCGCGGATGCCGCCTGCGGGTTGTGCGAGAGGCCCAACGCAACGCAGAACAGGCACAGCAGGATTGCCGCCAATGTTTTATTGATCCCGCCGCCGGTGGGCGAAAATTTCCTGTTGATTCTCATTGTTCCCTTCCTTGAATGAATGTCAGGCTTCCTCTGTTGACATGAGCTTTGCGGCTCAAAACGTCTCAACGCCTGCCTGCAAACGCCTGTCTGCAAACGCCTCGCGGCCAAACGCAAAACGGATAGAGGCAGCTTGACCGGCGGGCTTTGACAGAGCCTGCCGGTCGGGTCAGCGGCAATAGAAAACTGAAATGGCGTTGGGGGAACGTTCGAGACGATAACAGTCGGCGTCGGGCGGGTCTGTTCGTTCTCGTACAGTAGGGGACGGGAAAAGAGCCCGACGACGAATCGCCGGGCTCTTTTCAACGCGTCAACGCAACGTGCGCTCCGCCCCAATGTTAACCGAACTGCCGCTCGCGTGCGGCTCGCGTTTGAACGGGCGCGTGCGCCGTCGCCGTACTACTTCGGCGCGGGCGTCGCGGGCATCCGGACGGTCTTGGGGTCAACCGTGATCTCCTGCAAACGTTTGGCGACTTCGGGCGTCATCGTCTCCTGATAGCGTCCGCCGAGATGTTTGGCGAGGAATTTTTCGGCGAGCGCGAGCATCGCCATGTTGTTGACGGGACGCGCGAAGCCGTGCCCCTCGTCGGGCGCGACCATGTACTCGACGGGGAAACCGCGCTCGCGCAGAGCGATGACGATCTGGTCGGACTCGCGTTTGTTGACGCGCGGGTCGTTTGCTCCCTGCACGACGAGCAGAGGCGTCTTGATCTTGTCAACGTGGCTCAAAGGCGACTGCCTGAGCAGTTGCGCTTTGCCTTCGGGCGTGTTCGGGTCGCCCATGCGCTTATAGAAGGTTGTGCGGATTGATTCCCAGTAGGGCGGGATGGCTTCGAGCAGGGTAATCAGGTTTGAAGGCGCGACGATGGCGACGCCCGCCGCGTAGAGGTCGGGCGTGAAGGCGACGCCCGCGAGCGTCGCGTAGCCGCCGTAGGAGCCGCCCATGATGCCGACGCGTTTCGGGTCGGCGATGCCTGCGGCAATCAGGTGCTTGACGCCCCAAGTGATGTCGTCCTGCATCCGCTCGCCCCATTGTTTGTTTCCGGCGTCGAGAAAACGTTTGCCGTAGCCGGTCGAGGCGCGGAAGTTCGGCAGGAGGACGGCGTAGCCGCGATTGGCGAGAAACTGCGCGAGCGACTGATAGCCCCAGTAATCACGCCCCCACGGGCCGCCGTGCGGGATGATGACGGTCGGCAGGTTTTTGGCCGCGACGCCCCTCGGCAGCGTCAGGTAGGCGGGAATCTCCAGACCGTCGGACGACTTGTAGCGAATCGGTTTGACTTCGGCGAGGGCTTCGCGCGGCAACTTCTCGCGGACACGATATTGCAGCGTCAACTTTTTCGTCTTGCGGTCGAACATGTATTTCTCGCCCGGCTCCGTGTCGCTCGCGGCGGTAATTAACCAGAGCATCTCGTCGGCGGTCGCGGAGTCGAAGCTGATCTCCCGGTTCGGCAGACGCTTCCGCAAAAGGTTGTAGTCGGACTCGAAGGCTTTGTCTTTGAAATAGAGACGCGCGCGGTCGTCCGTGTAGGAGGTGAGGATGACCTCTTTGGACACGTCGGAGATAAAGACGCCGCCGAGGTCAACGCGCTTCAAGGGGTCGGCCTCGACGGGTTCTTCGCGCAGCGATTCGGGGTCGAAGAGTGCGAGCCGAATCAGGTCAACATCGTCGCCCTTGTTCGTTCGCAGGTAGACGCGGCGGTTGTCTTTGTGAAAGGCGACGGGGCCGCACGTCTCGAAGACGTTGCACGAATAGACCTTCGTGAATTTGCCCTCGCCGTCAACGCGCAGGATTTCCGTGTCGCCGTTCTGCGGCGAGCGGGTGGCGAGCCGGAGGCGGTCTGTGTTGTCGAAGAGCCAGCCCGTCAGACGTTCGGTGTTCTGGCGAACCAGCGTGCGCTCGCCGGTCGAGATTTTGACTTTGTAGAGGTCGTGCCACGCGCGGTCGCGGTCGTTCAAGCCGACGTAGATGGCATCGGGTTCCGACTTGGGGACGGCGTAGAGGACGGCGCGCACCTTCTGCGCGTCGGTCAGGTTGCGCGCTGCCGGAACCTCCGCGCCGCCCGCCGGAGTCTCGTTCGGATTGACGGCGTAGACGTTGAAATTCTCGTCGCCGCCGTTGTCTTTGACGAACAGGATAAACTTCCCGTCGCGGCTCCAAAAGAAATTGGGAATCGGTCGCTTCGTCTCGTTGGTCAACGGGCGCGCGCTGGCGAAAGGTTCGCCCGCGCGTTTGACCCAGATGTTCATCGTATCCTTCAAGGGCTTGCGGAAGGCGATGAACTTGCCGTCGGGCGAAAGCTGCGCGCCCGAGATTTCGGGATTGCCGAACAGGATTTCGCGGTCAATCAGCGGCGACAAACCGCTCTGCGCGCGTGCGTCCGCGCCCGCGAGGGAAACGAACGACGCGGCGCATAACAGCATCATCAACGCCAGCTTAGAACTGCGTCTCTTAAACATCGTGGAAGCCTCCTGAAACTAAAAAAGGTTGAGCGGTTGACGAAAAGGGTTTAAGCGATAGACGAGTAGGCTACGGACTTTAAACGCTATTCACCGGAAACATCAAGAGTGAATCTACGCTTGGCCCTCCGCGCATGTTCCTCTTAATATTCGACGCGGAAGCGTTCAGTCGGTCTTACCTCTCGAAGCTTCCCGTTGATTTCATCGTTGCCGCTTCCGGCTGGTTTCATCTTTGAAGCTTCCCCGTTTGATTTCTCGTCCCGGAACCGACGCAGAAAGATGCTCGACTTCAAGCTGCCGAAACTCTACGCCATCACGGACGCGCGGCTCTCGGGCCTGACGCACGCCGAACAGGTCGCGCGCCTGAGCGACGGCGGCGCGCGCCTCGTGCAGTTGCGCGAGAAGCATCTCTCGCCGCGCGAGTTCTACGCGGCGGCAGAGGATGCCCTGCGCGTCGCACGCGCGCGCGGCGTCCGCCTCGTCGTCAACGACCGCGCCGACATCGCGCTCGCGCTCGGGGCCGACGGCGTCCATCTCGGACAGGACGACCTGCACCCGGCAGCCGCGCGCCGCCTGCTCGGCGCGCGGGCCATCATCGGTTTCTCCACACACACGGTCGCGCAGGCAATCGAGGCGGCGCGCTGGCCCATAGACTACATCGCCATCGGCCCCGTCTTTCAGACCGGGACGAAAGAGAACCCGGACGCGGTCGTCGGTCTCGAAGGACTCCGGCGCGTGCGCGCGGCGGTCGGCACGCTGCCGCTCGTCGCCATCGGCGGCATCACGCGCGAGCGCGCCCGCCCGACGCTTGCCGCCGGAGCCGATTCGCTCGCCGTTATCTCCGCGCTCGTTGGTGTGCGAGGCGGCGACCCCTCGGAAATCGCCCGCCGGACGCGCGAATTTCTGTCCTGAGACACGCGAATTTCTATCCTGAAACGCGTGAGTTGCTGTCCTGAGACGCGCGGATTTTCGTCTTGAGACGGGGAAGGTTCTGTGTTGAACAGAACGCGCCGGAAAGGCGTTTTTACGAAAGTAAATGATGAAATAATACGAGTTAAAAGTTTTAACTTGCTTTTGTCTAAACAATCGGCGACAATACGCCTCGACTTCGGGCGAGCCGCGCGGACGGCTCTCAAGGCCCACCCCGCATGAGCCCTCCAACGCCAGCCTTTCCAACCCTTCGGAGCGGACAACCAACAGCATGAGCTTCTTCGATTTACCGCCCATCATCGAGCGCATGTTGCTCGTCTCGGACAAAATCAGCGACCTCAATTTCTCGGTCGGGCAACCGCCGCAGGTTGAGGTCAACGGCAAACTGACGCCGGTCGAACCGCTCGGCGTGAAAAAACTCTCGCCCTACCAGACCGAAATCATCGCCATGACCTTGATGGAGGGCAACCCCGAGGCGGCCTATCGCCTCGCGCACGCCGGTTCGACCGACGTGAGCTACGCGCTGCCCTCGCGGATGCGTTTCCGCGTCAACATCTTCCAGCAGCGCGGCACTTACTCGATAGTGATGCGCGTTATCCCGACCGATATCCCTTCGATAGAGGCGCTCTCTTTGCCGTCGCAACTCGCCGACATCGGCGAACTCCGCAACGGCATCGTCCTCGTCACGGGGCCGACCGGCGCGGGCAAGTCTTCGACGCTCGCGGCCATCATCAATCTCATCAACGAGAAGTATCACTATCACATCGTCACCATCGAAGACCCGATTGAGTTTCTCCATCAACACAAGAACTGCACCATCAATCAACGCGAAATCGGCTCCGACGCCAAAGACTTCCCCTCCGCCCTGCGCGCCGCCCTGCGTCAGGCTCCGAAGGTGATTCTCATCGGCGAGATGCGCGACTACGAGACGACCGAAATCGCGCTCGAAGCCGCCGAGACGGGCCATCTCGTGCTCTCGACGCTGCACACGATTGACGCTTCCAAAACCATTGACCGCATCATCGGTCTCTACCCGAAGAACGAGGAGCAGGTGATCCGCACGCGTCTTTCGCAGACGTTTCGCTACATTCTCTCGCAACGCCTGATTCCGCGCGCCGACGGCTTGGGCCGTATCGCCGCCGTCGAGATTCTGCGTTCGACGCCGCGCACGCGCGAGTACATCGGCGAGGGCGAGTCCGAAGGCAAGTCTCTCTTGGACGCGATGCGCGACGGCAAGCTCGACGGGATGCAGGAGTTCGATCAGGTCATCAAGAACTTGATCGAGAACAAGACCATCACGCTCGAAGACGGCCTCAACTTCGCCACCAACCCGAACAACCTGCAACTCGCGCTCAAAGGACTCTCGGCCTCCGACGAGTTTATGAACGGCGGCCCGTCCGCGCCCGTCAGGCCGAGCGTCACGCGCGCGCCCATCCCCAACGTCAACCGTCCCATCCGCCCGACCTCGATGCTCGACATGATTGAGTAAAACGGGCGAGCGAAGCCGTCGGCATTGGCGCGCGATAGATTGATTCGCACGCTGCTTCAGTCCGCCGGATACTCTGCTCCTGTCTTATCACTTCAGACGCTTCTACCGACGCATATGATTGTCACCTGTCCGAATTGCACCGCGCGCTTGCAACTGGAAGCGGGAAAAGTTCCCGCGCGACCCTTCACGGTTCGTTGCCCGAAGTGCCAGTTCATGATCAACGCGCAGCCGCCCGCGTCCGACAACGAAGGCAGCGCGCTCGCCGGAACGGGCGACCTGCCCGCGTCGTCGCGCACGCACCGCGAACTCAAATCCAACGCGCCCGCCACCCTCTCACGCCAGCAGGACACGCCGCCCGACTCTTACGGCAACGCGGCGGCGTCGCCCGTCGCTCCGGCCTCCGCGCCCGCCTCCAACGGAGAGAGCGAACTGGTGCGCCTGCTCACGTCGCTCTTGCAGCGCGGCGCGGGCGAGGGCGAAACGGTGAAGGTCGGGTCGTCGGCGGGGCGCAAGTGGACGCGCCGTCGCGCGCTCGCCTGCACGGCGATGCCGCACAGGGATTTGTTGGGACGCGTGCTGGCGCGCAATCAATATGAGGTCTTCGTCGTCGAGGAGGGCGCGCAGGCCATCGAACAGATGCGCGGCGATTGGATGGACGTGATTATTCTCGACCCCGAGTTTGACACCGTCGAACAGGGCGCGGCCCACGTCACGCGCGAGATCGAGGCGATGCGACCGTCGCAGCGTCGTCGCGTCTTCCTCGTGCACCTCTCGAAAGATGCCCGCACGGGCGACAAGCAGGCGGCCTTTCTCAACCACGTCAACCTCGTCGTCAACACCGCCGACCTCGAAGATATTCCGCGCCTGCTGGAACGAAACCTCCGCGACTTCAACGAACTCTACAAGGATTTCAACAAGGCTCTGAGCCTCACCGACATCTAAATTACGCAGCCCGCGAGCGACCGCCGGATGTTGGACGATTGAACGGACTCTTCTCCGTTCAATCGTCCAACGTCGTTTTGCGTTTCAATCTGTCTGCACCTTGCGCAGAGCAAAGTTTGAGTCGGAGCAGTCTTTCGTTTATATTTTGCGGTCTGGTCTACTCGAACGAAGTGATGCACTCGCCAAACGGACATCAAGGGCACAACGGCGCGCACACGCACGAGACGGGACGTGCGGCGCGCAGCCGTCGGCGTCTGCTCGTCGTGATGGTCTTGACGGCGCTCTACATGCTGGCCGAGGCGTTCGGCGGATGGTGGACGGGCTCGCTGGCGTTGCTCGCGGACGCGGGCCACATGCTGACGGACGTGGCCGCGCTCGCGCTCGCGCTGATGGCGGTCTGGTTTAGTTCGCGCCCCGCGACGCCGAGCAAGACTTTCGGCTACTATCGTCTGGAAATCCTCGCGGCGTTCGTCAACGGCGTCGCGCTCGTCGTCGTCTCCCTCGTCATCCTCTACGAAGCATACGAGCGTTGGGACTCCCCGCCCGCCGTCCGCAGCGGCGCGATGATCGTCGTGGCGAGCGGCGGCCTGCTCGTCAATCTCTTCTGCGCGTGGCTGCTGCACGGCGACCACAAACACGACCTCAACGTGCGCGGCGCGTGGCTGCACATCCTCGGCGACGCGTTCGGCTCGGTCGGCGCAATCATCGCCGGACTCTTGATGTCCTTCTACGGCTGGTACGCCGCCGACCCGCTCTTCAGCGCGTTGATTGGCCTGCTCATCATCTGGAGTTCTTGGCAGTTGATCCGCGAAGCGACGAACGTTCTGCTCGAAGGCACGCCCGCGCACATCAGCCTCGCGGCGGTCGAGGACGCGATTCGACTGACGGACGGCGTCGAGGACGTGCACGACCTGCACGTCTGGACGATCACGGCGGGGCGCGAAGCCTTGAGCGCACACGTCATCCACGCGCGCGCCATCTCGCAGCCCGACCTCCTCAAAGAACTGCGCGCCAAACTCCACGACCGCTTCGGCGTTGACCATCTCACCATCCAGATGGAGACCGAAGACTTCGAGGACGAGACGTTTCACTTCTGCCACACGGGGACGGCCTGTTTTCGTTCGGATAGAGAATAGGATAGATGTTGGATGTTAGAGGTTAGAGGTTAGGACGGACGAAACCGGCTGCTGCATTTATCTAACATCCGACAGCTAACCTCTAGCCTCTGCTTTTTATGGAAATCAATCTTCTGCTCGTTCTTGATTTGCGCGAACAGGCGGCCTTGCAGGCGGCGCTGGTGACGCACGGCGCGCCGGATTGCCTCGTGACGCTCGCGCTGACGGGCGCGTGTCGCATCAATTCGCTTGACGAGGCGCGCAAGCTCCGTCGCTGGCTGGCCGACACGCGCGCCACCGGCAACACGGATTTCGCCTCCCTCAACGTCATCGAACGCAATCTCATCCGCTTCGGAGTCTAGGAAGGATAGTAGTAAATCGTGAATAGAAAGACCAGAGGTTTTATCTATTCACGATTGACGATTCACGATTCA
>DATLMV010000244.1:0-7276 GCA_035537095.1 Pyrinomonadaceae bacterium | reverse complement strand
TCGTGCTGCGTATGACGACGACGTGGCGCGTCTTTTTCGCTTCGAGCGCCGCGCCTATATCCTGACAGACGCGCTTGACGTACGTGAGGTCGAGGCTGCCGTTCGCGTTCGAAGGCGTGCCGACGCAGACCAGAGAGATATCGGAATTGTGCACGGCGGCAGTCGAGTCGGTCGTCGCTCGCAGGCGTCCCGCCGCGACCATCTCGCCGATCAACTCGCCGATTCCGGCCTCGACAATCGGGCTCCGCCCGCTCCCGATGATCTCCACCTTCGTCGCGTTGACATCAACGCCCGTCACCTCGTGCCCCTCTTTCGCAAAGCACGCCGCCGACACGCAACCGACGTAGCCCAAACCAAAGACGCTTAATCTCATTGACAACTCCCGTTAATTAAAATCATTGCTAATCCGTCTCGTTCATCGAAGCTACCTGACATTCTCACGTTTCTCCGCTTGGATAAAGCCGCTGAGGGTTTGTTCGTTGCGGGGCGTGCGCTCGACGCGCACGAAACCGTCGTCGCCGCCGACGCTCTGGCCGGGTTCGAGTTGCGAGAAAAACTCATACAAGTGCGTCCAAGAGATGCGCCGGTCGTCGCCCTCGACCCAGTTCCACTCGACGCGCGGGCGCGGGTGAAGTGCGCGCCGCGAAATCCACACGTCGCCGCCCGCCTGCCAGACGTTGAGCGTCTCGGCGGCGAAATCGCTGCGCCAGCGCGGGAGCCAAGGCGAACTCGGCGTGACGACCGCGTTGAGACGCAGTTGGCCGTCGCGGTTGAAGGGATGAAAGGGAAAACTCCGTTTGAAGTTGATCAGTTCGTCCTGCCAGTTGACCGTATAGACGCGGCTCTGCGGCTTGAGCAGCGGGCGCAACTCGGCGACGCGCGCCGCCGACTGCTCCTGTTGACGCTCCAAGACAAACGTCGCCGACGCGCGCGCGTTCGTGATAATCATCGCGGCGACGAAGACGAGCGCGACTATCTTGAGTGCGCGGTGAGCGCGTTCGTCGCAGAGCGAAGCGGCGAGCGCGAGGAAGAGCGCGGGATAGATTGGAAAATAGCGTTCGAGGTCGCCGCCGAGAAAGACGATGGCGAAACCGATGACCGGAACGCCGGTGGCGACGAAGAACCCGAGCATCCGTCGTCCCTTCGCGGAGCGCAGGAGATTGCCGAGCGTCGCCGCGAGGAAGAGATAGAAGAGCACGAACTTCCAGAGGCCGAGACGAAAAACATCCGCGAGCGAGACGGGATTGAACGGGTCTTGAATCAGATACCTTTTGAGCATCGCGCCGTCGTTGCCCATGTAGATGAGCGAGCGCGCGAAGCCGAAGAGCATCCGCGAGACTCCCTTGATGTCCGGCGCGCCCTGCGGCGCAATCCACGCGCGCAACTCCGCGAGCGTCCCGATTCGCAGGTGCAAGATGACGGCGAGGTAAGCGATGCCGCCGAAGAGTGCGCCGACGAGCGTCGCCTGCCAGACGAGGCGTCTCTGTCGTTTGCCGAAGCCGTTGAGAAAGAGCGGCGCAAGCAGCGCGGCGGGTATCGCCCACGCGTAGAGAAACCAGAGGCAGACGGAGACGGCGAGCGACAATCCGGCGGGCACGGCGTTGCGCCACGTCGAACGTTCGGGCGTCGCTTCGTCGTCGCGCGCGATGAAGTAGAGGCCAAGGATGAGAAAGGCGAGGCCGGGGACGTAGGAGCAGCCGGTCTGCGCGTAGTTGAGAAATCCGTTGGTGAAGATGAAGGCGACGACGGCGACGTTGACGACCCACGCGCGCACGCAGACGCGCCTGAGAAGCGCGCAGAGCGCGACGACCGAGAGGAGTCCCGCCAGCCAGTTGAGAATCAGGAAGGTCAGCGTAACGTTCAGGCGGATGTCCGTGCCGACGAAACGCTCCGTCAGCGGCAGCCACGCGCGCGTCAGAAGCCAGCCCGACGGACGCCAGAAAAGATGCCCGAACTCCCAGAAACGATAGTCCGTACCATTGAAGTATGCGACCGCCGAATCAACGTAATCGTCGGTGTCGCCCATGAAGGCGGCATTCGTCAGCCACGTCGCCAGCAGATAGACGGCGCACGTCGGCCCGTACGCGCGCCAAGCGCGTTCGCCCCTGCCTCTCAGTTCGTTTCCGCTTTCGGTCATCTTCTGATACCGCGTTGTGCGCGTCTATTTCGGCGTCTCATGAATGTCTAAGACGATGGCTTGCAGCAGCAGTTGGAAGCCGAGAATGAGCGGCAGCAGCGCGAGCATGATGGTTCCGGTCGGCGTCGGGTGGCCGGTCTGCACGCTGCGAATCCAGAGATAGATGCCGAAGCCCGTGCCCCAGAGAAAGAGCAGGAAGCCGACGAGCAGAAAGAGCGCGATGGGGGAGAAATCTCGGAGCACGTACTTTTGATAGAGACGACGCAGGAAACGCCGCGACAGTAGAAACGGAAAGGTGACGCCGATTTTAAAAGGGTTGAGGTCGGAAACTTCGTCGCCGTAGCGCGCGGGGATAGCCACGTCTTTGACGCGTAGATTTTGATAGTTCAACTGCCCGAGCATGTCGTTCTCGAAGAAGAAACGCCGGTGCACGGCTTTTAAATCAATCCGGCGCAGGGCATCGGCGCGAATCGCTGTGTAGCCGTTCTGCGGGTCGAAGATGTGCCAGTAGCCGGAGGCGAGTTTGGTCATGAAGGTCAGGACGACGTTGCCGAAGAGCCTGACCTTAGGCATCTCGGCGAGCGATTCGCCCGCGAGAAAACGGTTGCCCTTCGCGTAGTCGTAACCCTGCTCGACGAGAGCATCAAGCAGCGGCGCGAGATATTCGGGATCCATCTGCCCGTCGCCGTCCATCTTGACCAAAACGTCCGCGCCCAACTCGACGCCCCTCTGATAACCCAACACGGTTGCGCCGCCGACGCCCTGATTCTGTTCGGGCTGCAACACGAGGACGCGCTCGTCGCCCGAGGCGCGCGCCGCGCCCGCCGTGTCGTCGCGGCTGCAATCATCCACGACGATGATGTGGTCAACAAACTCCGGCATGGTCTTGATAGCCGCGCCGATGTGTCGCTCCTCGTTGTGCGCCGGAAGGACGGTAGCGATGCGTTGGCCTTTATACATAAGGCTGCCTGACGGTTCTCCTCAATCGGATTTCAACAAGATAGACAGGATAAAAGCTGACAGGATGGACAGGATAAGAAAGGGTAAAGGGGAAATGGTTAAAGGGCGAAACGGTCAAAGCCAATCGCTCTCTCTTTTTCCCCTTTTGACCCTTTACCCGTTTCCCCTTCCTCTCATTTTATCTTGTTCATCCTGTCATTTTTTATCCTGTCAATCTTGTTCATTCACGCATTCACGGAAGCGGGAACGGTGGCGAGTTCGCGCGGCGCGGCGGTGAGCGAGGCGACGCGTGTGAGGACTTCTTCAAAGCGTTCGGCGATGACCGGCCAATCGTAGCGCGCGGCCAACTCCGCCGCCGCCCGTTCCAGACGCCGACGCTCGTCGGCGTCCTGCAAAACTTTGACGACCGATGCGGCGAACGTCGCGGCATCGTCGGCCAGAAGGATGTCGCGCCCGTGATGCACGTCCAGCCCTTCCGCGCCGATTGATGTGGAGACGACGGCCTTGCCCGTCGCCATCGCTTCAAAGATTTTCAGACGTGTGCCGCCGCCCACCCGCAAAGGCACGACGAAGACCGAAGCCTCGCGTAGGTGTTCGATGACGGACGGAACCGTGCCCGTCACCTCGACGGAGTCGGACGCGAGCCGCAGCACGCGCGGGCGCGGGTTGCGCCCGACGATGCGAAAGCGCGCGTCGGGCACAGCCGCCCGCACTTGCGGCCAGATTTCGCGGCAGAAATAGTCAACGCCGTCAACGTTCGCCTCCCAATCCATCGAGCCGAGAAAAACGACGAGCGGATTTTTCGTCGCACGCGTCTCGTCGCTCGCGCCCTCGTCGCCGCCGGAGTTTTTATACAGCTTCAAGTCAACGCCCGTCGGGACGACGCTGATGCGCGCGGGGTCGGTCATCGAGGACATCTGTTCGCGGTCGAAGTCGGAGACGGCGATGACGTGTTGAAATCTGCCGACGGTCGCGCGCTCGTAGCCGAGCATCTTCGCGGCTTCGATTTTGAAGACGAGACGCTTTATCAAGTTCGGCTCGTGCTCCGCCTGCCTGCTCCAGAGGATAGATTCGACGTTGTGTTGAAAGAGCACGGAGGGCGTCGCGAGCGTGCGCGGGAAGTTCAGGGAGGCCGCGAGAAAGTCGCAGACGGCCGTATCGAAACGCCCCTCCTGCATCCATCCCGCGACGCGCCGCGCGACTTCCGGCGAAGTGAACTTGCTGACGGCGAACGGCGCGCGCGCGGGCAGGCAGCGCACGTAGTGCATGCTTCGCTCAAGGGTCGTCGTGTCGGGCGCGGCGGTGTAGATGGTCTCTGCGCCGGGCAGGTGTCGCTTGATTTCCGCTTCGTAAGTCTCGTCGCGCGCGCCGCCGTAGTAAGAGAGCAGCACGACCTCGTGCCGCGCGGCGAGTTGGCGCAGCAAGTTGTATGAGCGAATCTTCCCGCCCGTATCCACCGGCAGGAGCTTGCCCGCTTTGACCCAGAGAATTTTCATTTCAACCCTTCAAACTAAACATAGAGATGTGAAACAGGATCAGAACCGATTGAAGATTTACCTTCTGCTTTTCACTTTTGCCTTTTGCCTTCTAACCAATCAGCGCGGCTTCCGTGCGTGAGTCGAGTTGCGGCTCGCGCGTATCTTCGCCGTCTATGAACTGCCGCTGCCACATCTCGAAATTGACTAACGCCCACAGGCGTTCCGCGTGATTCTCGCCGTTCCGGTGTCGCTCGACGAGACGACGCACGAAACCTTCGTCGAATAACCCGCGACCGAGTGCGCGCGCGCCGAGCACGTATTCGTCAATCACCGTTTGAAACTGCCCGCGAAACCACGCGCCGACCGGGACGGGGAAACCCATCTTCCGGCGCGAGAGAATCTGTTCGGGCAGAACGTTCTTCATGCTCTCGCGCAGGATATATTTCGTCGTCCAACCGCGCAGCTTCATCCGCTCCGGCAGCCGCGCCGTGTATTCGACCAGCTTGTGATCGAGAAACGGCACGCGGCTCTCAATCGAAGCGGCCATGCTCATCTGGTCTTGCTTCATCAGCAGTTCGTGGAGGTACGTCTTTGTGTCGGCGTAGAGCAACTGGTTGAGGAGCGACGCGCCGCCGTCCATCCCATCCAGACGACGACGCACGCCCGCGTAAGGATTCAACTCGCCGCCCACTTGCTCGCGCGCGTGCGCGGTCAACATCTCGCGCTGCATGTCGCGCCCGAAGACGGCGAAGTTGTCGAAGTAGATGCTCTCGATGTCGGGCGCTAGACAGAGGAACGTGCGCGAGAGTTTCTGTCGCGCTTTTGAGCCGGACGGCAAGCGTTCGATGCTGCGACCGACGAGGCCGCGCACGAGCGCGGGCGTCAGGCGCGAGTAGCGTTCGCCGAGCGCGAGGTTGTAGACGGTCTTGCGATAGCGGTCGTATCCGGCGAGCATCTCGTCGCTGCCCTCGCCCGTCAAGACGACCTTGACGTGCTGCGCCGCCAGATGCGAGACGAAGTAGAGCGCGACACTCGAAGGATGCGCGAGCGGTTCGTCTTCGTGCCAGACGAGACGCGGGAGCGCGGCGAAGAACTCTTCGGGACTGACGACGACTTCGTGATGCTCCGTCTTGAAGCGGCGCGCGACGAGACGCGCGTATTCGAGTTCGTTGGCCTCTCTCTCGGCAAACGCGACGGAGAAGGTCTTGACCGGCTCGTCAATCATCCCGCTCATCAGGGCGGCGATGGCCGACGAATCAATCCCGCCCGACAGAAACATCCCCAGAGGCACGTCCGCCATCAAGCGCAAGCGCACCGACTCGCGGAAAAGCTCCGACCACTCCGCGAGATAATCCGCGTCGCTCCGACGCTCGCTCGTCGTCTCTTCGTCAGACGGAAAATGCACGTCCCAATACTGCTCAATCTCGACGCGCCCGTCGCGCCACATGAGGGTGTGACCGGGCAGCAGACGCTTCACGTCGCGGAACAGAGTCTCCTCGCCCGATGTCGCGTGATTGGCGAGATAGTCGGGCAACGCCGCGAAGTTCAACTCGGGTTTGACAGCGTTCGCGGCAAACAGCGACTTAATCTCCGAGGCGAAATAGAGCGAGCCGTCGGCGGTGTGGACGTAGTAGAGCGGCTTGACGCCGAGACGGTCGCGCGCGATGAAAAGCTCGCGCCGCCGCGTGTCCCAGATGGCGAAGGCGAACATCCCGCGCAGCCGCTCGACCGCGCGCGCCCCGTGTTCCTCGTAGAGATGAAGAATCGTTTCCGTGTCGCAATGCGTGCGATAGACGTGGCCGCGCGCTTCGAGTTCCGCGCGATAATCGGCGTGGTTATAAATCTCGCCGTTGAAGATGATCTGCAGCGTGCCGTCCTCGTTCGTCATCGGCTGATGACCCGCCGCCACGTCAACGATACTCAAGCGGCGATGTCCCAAACCGACGACGCCGTCAAAAAAGAGACCATCGTCGTCCGGCCCGCGATGCGTGATCACGTCGCGCATCCGTTCGAGGAGCCCCGCGTCAATCCGCCGCGCGCTCCGACCCGACAAAGCTATTCCGTTGATTCCACACATATCGTTTCTCAATCGCCGCCGCACGTTTTAGATGCGAACTACCCGCCGACCTCCTGCGCGCTCCGGGCCTCGACGCTCTCACTTTCACCTGCCGACATCGCAAACGCCTCCGCGCCGTTGACGACGACACGAACGCCCGCACGTCGCGGCGTGAAACCGAACCCCGCGCCCGCATCCGTCTCGACCGACCAAACGTCGCCCGCGCGTCGTGCGGCGACATACCCGGCGCGTCCCCGCGCCGAGACCCACTCGTCGCCGTCTAAACTGAAACGGCTGCCGCCAATCAAGACCAACTCTTCGAGCGTCGCTTCATCATTCGACAGCCGCGCCCAACTCCACTCGAAATCTGAGACGACGCGCGCCGTCTCAATCCGGTCGCCTGCGCCGAGCAATAGAACGTCGCTTCTTTCAGCATTTATCTCAAACACCAGCGCGCGACCGCCGACGGCCTCAATCTCCCGCGCCCGCGCCGTCTCCCCCGACGCCTGACGCGCTCGCGGAACCAGCAGCGTGACGAACTCGCGCGCGCCGGGAGCTTCGGCGGAAAAGACGACGACCGGCGCGGCCACATGCTTGCCGTATTGGGTCGAAACAGAGCCTTCCTCGACGCGCCCGCGCACGTCC
>DATLMV010000243.1:0-9250 GCA_035537095.1 Pyrinomonadaceae bacterium | reverse complement strand
CCATCATCCAATCCTTCCGCGACGCTTACCGCCGCGCCCTCGAAAATCGAGACGGCGACGGCGCGCACGCAAACGATGGCGGAGTTTAAAAACGACGGGGGCGAAGCCTATTTTGTGTTCGTCAACTGAGTCTGTTTGTGAGAAGCCGGAAGTTGAACGTCAGACGAAGAAGCGTGCGCCTCTCGATGCAATAAGTTGCATCGAGAGGCGCACGCTTGAGCCGGAATGTCGGGCGCGGTTGGTAGTCGTTCTTCAGGATGCGGCGGCGGCTGAAGAACTGTTCGCGTTCGTGTTGCGTTGTTCGATGGGGAGATAGTCGCGCGTCTGGTGTCCGAGATAAATCTGTCGCGGGCGGGCGATCTTCTGTTCGGGGTCGAGGAGCATCTCCTCCCATTGAGCAATCCAGCCGGAGGTGCGCGGGATGGCAAAGAGGACGGGGAACATGTCAACGGGGAAACGCATCGCCTGATAGATGATGCCGGAATAGAAATCAACGTTCGGGTAGAGCTTGCGTTCGACGAAATATTCGTCTTCGAGCGCGATGCGTTCGAGTTCGAGCGCGATATCCAAGAGCGGGTCTTTGCCCGTCACCTCGAAGACTTCGTAGGCGACCTGCTTGATGATGCGCGCGCGCGGGTCGTAGTTTTTATAGACGCGATGGCCGAAGCCCATCAGACGAAACTCACCGCTCTTGGCGCGCTCCACATACTCCGGCACTTTCTCCTTCGAGCCGATCTCTTTGAGCATCCGCAGGACGGCTTCGTTCGCGCCGCCGTGCAAGGGGCCGTAGAGCGCGGCTGCCGCACCGGCGACCGCCGAGAAGGGGTCGGTGTGCGCGCTGCCGATGGAGCGCATGGCGTTGGTCGAGCAGTTCTGCTCGTGGTCGGCGTGGAGGATAAAGAGGACGCTCAGGGCGCGTTCGAGCACGGGGTTCGGCTGGTACTTGAGTTCCGTCGTCTTGAACATCATGTTGAGGAAGTTGCCCTCGTATGAGAGGTCGTTGTCGGGGTAGACATACTGCATCCCGATGCGGTGGCGATAGGCGAAGGCCGCGATGGTCGGCACTTTGGCAATCAGGCGGTAAATCTGTTTCTGACGACACGGCTCCTCGAAGATGTTTTTCGCGTCCGGGTAGAAGGTGGAGAGCGCGCTGATGGTGCTCTCGAACATCCCCATCGGGTGCGCGTTGTAGTGGAAGCCGTCCATCACCTTCTTGATGTTCTCGTTGATGAAGGTGTGATGCGTGATGTTCCACGTCCACTTTTTCAACTCCGCTTCGGTCGGCAACTCGCCGTGCAGGAGCAGGTAGGCGACCTCCAGATAAGAACTGTGCTCGGCCAGTTGTTCTATCGGATAGCCGCGATATTCGAGCACGCCTTCGTCGCCGTCAATGTAGGTGATGCGGCTCTTGCACGAAGCCGTGTTCATAAACGCCGGGTCGTAGGTCATCAGACCGAAATCTTCGTCCGCCACCTTGATCTGTCGCAAATCCATCGCCTTGATCGTGTCGTGTTCGATGGGAATCTCGTATTCCTTGCCCGTGCGGTTGTCCCTGATGGTCAGAGTGTTCGCGCTCATCTCTCGTTGCACCTCCGGTTCTGTCCTGCTGATTCGTAGTCCGTCCAGATTAAACCTCCCGACACGAATTTCCAAACTCAACGACGACGGAAATATGCAAGTTTACGAAACACGCGTGCTCGGAAAAAGCGAAAGCGCGACCTCCGTTAGGATGTCGCGCCCTCAAGCCCGACGGAGACGTTAGTCTCACGCCTGATTGCTCGACAGCCTACTATCCCCGCGCGCATAACGCAAGCGCGCAGCGTGCGCGACAGGAGTTTCCGCGCGCGCGCAGAGCAGCTTTGAGCGTCAGCAGCTATCCCTAAAACCTCAATTTCGCCATGATTCTACGGGCATTTCGCGCTTTAGCGATGACTTCTAATACCAGCGCGGTTTCACGTCAACGAGCAATCGCGCACGCGGGACGGCGAGCGACTCGTGCGACCACGCGTCGCGTCGGCGCGGTTGAAAATCTTCCGTCAGCACGAGCGGCGGGCCTTCGAGCGGGACTTTACTGTCCGAGAGTTTCTGAAACGTGCGCGTGCGCCCGCGCACCTCCGTGCGATAGTCGCGGAAATGGACGGGCACGACGCGCAAGCCTTCGAGCCAGTAATAGACGCGCCCGAAATAGGCCGCGTGCAGCCAACGCTCCCACGGTCGCGGGCGGTACAACTCGCGCCGCAGGCCCGCCGCGTAGAGCGGCAGCCAGAGCACGTAGATGCCGCGCGCCTCGTACTCCGCCGTGCGATGCCTGATCGTATCCAGCGAGAGCGCGCTCAACTGCACCTCGACGGCGATGGGCACGTCGTCCAGATACGCGCTGATGTCTGGCCGCACCGCGCCGAGATTCCGCTCCATCTCACACTTACGCACGCGCGGGTGTCGAGACAGTTCCTCGTAAATCGCAATCTTACAACGCCTGTGCTCCTCCGATTCGCCCGCGCCGTACTCGCACACGACCGGCGGCTGGTGCGCGAAGTGTGCCGCCCGCACGCCGCCACGCCTGAGCGTCACCACACTATCGCAGCAATGACACACGAACGGCCTCTCGCACCGCTCCGCTTCCCAAGCCGCGACCTTGCGCCCGTCGTGCTGCCTGATAGCCGTTAGCATAAAAGTTAGTGACGCCTTTTTTCTACTTGAACCTATGATAGATTAATTGTATGGGCAAACATGAGAAACTGCTGTTGCAAATCTTACAGGGACGCTCCGATGCTAATGTTCCATTTGATGATTTGCGTCGGTTGTTGGTTCATCTAGGTTTCACAGAACGAATCAGCGGCAGTCATCACATGTTCAGAAGAAGCGGAGTGGAAGAGAAAATCAATTTGCAGCGCGACGACGGAAAGGCGAAGGTTTACCAAGTCCGTCAAGTGAGAAATATTCTGCTAAAGTATCAGTTGGGAGGCGAGCAGTAATGTATAAATACGAAGTCATCATTTATTGGAGTCGAGAGGATCAGGTATTTGTCGCGGAAGTGCCGGAGTTGCCCGGTTGCATGGCGCACGGGAATAGTCAGCAGGAAGCTTTGACAAAGGCAAACGAGGCTATTCAGCTTTGGATAGATACCGCGCAAGAATTTGGCGACCCCGTACCCGAACCCAAAGGTCAGCGTTTGATATTCGCGTGACGCGTCAAATGGCGGCGGCCTTCAAAGCGAGCAGGAGTTGGGCGGTGGCCTGCACGTCGCGGGCGGCGCGGTGGTTGCCTCCGGCGAGGCCGTAGCAGGCGCAGGCTTCTTCGAGCGTCAGAGATTTTCTCGTCTTGACGGTCTGCTTGACCAGTTGCATCGCGCAACGCCAGCCGCGCTCGGAGGAACTCTGTTGATGTCGAAAGCATGTGGCCGCGAACGCGCGGCGGTCGAAGGCCGCGTTGTAGGCGACGAGCAGACGCGCTTCGACGAGCGCGGAGATGTCGGGCCAGATGTCCGTCCAGTAGGGCGCGGCGGCGAAGGCTTCCGTATCGAAGCGTTGCTGCTTCGAGGGCGGCGGCAGACGGTTATAGACGGGGCGCACCAGCGACTCGAAGACGATGCGCCCTTCCGCATCGCCGAAGGCAATCTCGATGATCTCGACCGACGCGCCTGCGCCGACCGTCTCCGTGTCAATAATCAGCGCGCGCTCGTTGAGTTCGTGAAGTTCGAGCGCGGGCGTGTAGAGTTGTTTGATGTTGAAGTGCATGCTGTATGAAAGTTGAAGCAGTTTAGGAAACTTTGCCGGGCGCGTCTCCGAAAAACATCTTGTTGATGGCGAGTTCGACGACCGCGGGGTCGAGCCTTGTTTTGAAGATGATGGTGTGTTCGGGAATCCGCGTCAAAGGGTCGCGGCTGCCGCGCAGGTCGTCCCAAGCGGCGACGAGGAAATTCTCGAAGCCCGCGTGCGCAAACTCTTTCAGTTTCTCCTGCAAGCGCGGCGGCGTCCAGAAGCCGAGCATTTCGAGATAGACCTGATGGCCGTCCGGATGACGGAGCAGGAAGTCGGGGATGAAGACGCTCGCGCCGAGGTCAATCACTTCGCTGCTGTAATGCAGCGCCCAAGGGCTGTCGTGGCGCGTCCAGCTTTCGGCGAACTTCTCAAGCGCCGGATTCTCATAAGGGACGGCGGAGAGATAATGCGTGCGGAGCTTTTTCTGCGCGCTGTCGAGTTCAAAGAACGCGCTCGCGGCGGGCGGCTTCTGCGAAATCTCGGCGCGCATCCGCCAGCCGGTGCAGAGCAGCAGGGCGGGAAGAAAGACCGCCATCTGGACGCCGTATTTCTGCGAGCGATGAAACATCGAGACCGGCCCGTCAAGCCGTATCTCGTAGCCCGCGTCGGCGCTCCCCTTGATGCTGTGAATCAGACGATATGCTTTCGTCGCGCCGAATAACTCACGGTAGGCTTCCGGGTTCTGCGGCTCAATCCACAGGCGCATCTCCACGCAGCGATAGAGCAGAGCCTGCGCCTGCGCGAGATTGTAGAGGTCGAGCAGTTCGGCGGCGGTCAACGACTCAAACTCATTGAGACGCTGATTCTCCGGCAAGTCCGCGTAGAGACTTCCCTCGACGACTTCGGGCGCGCATCCGAGTTCGCGCGCGACATCGGTGACGATCTCCCGACGCAACGCTTCGTCGCCAATGACGGGATGATGCGCGCGCGCTTTGAGAAAGAGCGCGCGGCGAATCTCCACGGGGTCGGTCGTCGTCGCCGTCTCGAAGGTGCACCTGTCCATCAAGAGCTTGATGAAGCCGCGCAGGATTCGATAGTCAGTCCCCGTGCCGACGTACTCCTGCAAGGCGAGGTCGAGTTCGCGGCGCGCGCGTCCGGCGTGCGCGTCGAAGATACTGATGAGGTCGGCGGCGCTGCGGAGGTGTTCGGGGTCTGCGGTGTCAATGGTGCGCGGGCCGGTGCGCCCGCTGCGCATCCAACTCTGCGCAAGGTCTGCCGTCAACATAAAATGCTCACCTTATCAAACGCGTCTGCGGGCGTTCCTCGCTCGCGCCGCGAAACTGCTCGCCCGCGCTCCGGCGACTGCTGATGTTCTCTTCGGTCGTCTCGCTCGTCACGACCTCATAAAGTATCGCTTCCTTGTCGGGCTGCTTGCGGAGGATGCGCCCGAGACGTTGGATGTGCTCGCGCTCCGAACCCGAGCCGGAGAGGACGACGGCGACGGACGCTTCCGGGATGTTGACGCCCTCATTTAAAACCTTCGACGTGGCGAGCGCGAGCACGTCGCCCTTGTTGAATGCTTCGAGCCATTCGCGCCGCTCTTTGATGCCCGTCTGATGCGTGATTGAAGGGATGAGAAACTGTTCGGAGATGCGATAGACCATCTCGTTTTCGGCGGTGAAGATGAGTGTGCGCTCGCGCTTGTGTCGCTGCAAGAGTTCGCGGAGCACGCGCAGCTTGGCGTCCGTGCCGAGCGCGATGCGTTTGGATTCACGATAGGCCATCATGGCGCGGCGTCCCGACTCGCTGCGCGCGCTCGCGGCGATGAACATCTGCCAGCCGTAGAGGTTGGAGAGTTCGATGCCCTTCTCTTTGAGGAAGCGACGGAAGACGGCGCGCTCCTGTTCATAGATTTTTCGTTCTTCGGGACTGAGCCGGACGTTGATGCGGACGATTTGATAATCGGCCAGATATTCGCCCGCGAGTTCGTGCGCTTCGCGGCGATAGACGAAGGGGCCGACGAGGTGTTCGAGGCTGCGGTCTGCGCCGTCCTGTCGTTCGGGCGTCGCGGTCAGGCCCAAGCGAAAGGGCGCGAGCGACATCTCGGCGGCGTAGCGGAAGATGCTGCTCGGCAGGTGATGACACTCGTCGAAGATGACGAGTCCGAACTGGTTGCCGAGTCGCTCCATGAAACGAAACGCGGAGGCGTAGGTCGTCACCGTGAGCGCGCCGATTTCGTAGTAGCCGCCGCCGATGAGGCCGACTTCGGCTTGAAAGCAGGACATCAAAAGGTCGTACCATTGATTCATCAAGTCAATGGTCGGGACGACGACGAGCGTCGAGCGTTTGGTCAGTTCAATCGCCATCTGCGCGACCAGACTTTTCCCTGCGCCCGTCGGCAAAACGACCACGCCGCAACGCGACGCCCGCCGCCATTCGTCAATCGCCTGCTGCTGGTACGGGCGCGGCTCGACTAAAAACTTGGTCGGGAAATCAAACTCATGATAAGCGCGGGCTTCGTCGAGAAACGGCGTCTGGCGGCGGATCAACTCGCGGACGACGTGACGATAAGCGTAAGCCGGAGCGCGCCAGCGCAAGACCCGCTCGTCCCAGCGAAACGCCTGCGGCACGCTCGACGACGCGTCTGCGCCGTCGAGCAGCAGCGTCCCCGCGTCGAACCGCAAGACGTATTCTTTCGCATTCATCACGCCTGAGAGGTTACACCAGACGCGCCTTCAACTCCGAACGCCCGCCCGTCGAATCCTGTCGCGCGGGCGCGCTCGTTTCCGAGGCGGCGATGAGAATCATCCGCTCGCCGCCGCAGGTGCAGGCCGCGTCGTCCTGTATCATCTTGCCGTCAACAATCAGCGTGAAGGCGTGCGAACAGAGCGGGCGGTCGTCCGTCCACAAACGTTCGAGACGCTTGATACGTAGTTTCCCGTCCGACATCCCGAAAGCCTCCCCTCCGCTCACGCTCAAAAAGGTATGGACTCTTCCTCGATCTCCGGTGCAGGCGTCCGCCCACCCGCCGCACGCGCGGGCGTGTTCTGCTTCCGCCCCTGCTCCGGCTGACGGACGGGAATCCCTTCGCGCTCCGCGCCGTTGCCGCTATCTATAAACTGCACGTCGCTCGCGTTGACTTCGAGCGTGTAGCGCGGCTTGCCGTCCTTGTCCGTCCAGTCTTCGACGTGCAGACGCCCCTCGACATAGACGCTCCGCCCCTTCGACAGATACTTCGAGACGGTCTCCGCCTGCTTGCCCCAGACCGTCACGCGAAACCAAGTGGTCACGTCCTGCTGCTCGCCCGCGCCCGTCTTGCGCCGCTCGTTCGACGCCACGCTGAACGTGCAGACGGGCGTCCCCTGCGGCGTGTAGCGCATCTCCGGGTCGCGCCCCAGATTCCCCACGACGATTATTTTGTTGAACGACATCTTCGCTCCAGCCTCTTTCTCTCCGCTCTGATTCCTGACCGGCGAAACGTCTCTCATACCCGACTCGCCCTTAGTTGCAAGTGTGGGACATCGTACCACGCATAACAAGCCTTGTACAGAGTTTCAAAGACGACTGCGCGGGCAGCCCGTCTTTCGGAGTGATCGTTGGATGTCAAAGATGCTTCGGCGGCTCGCGGTCGGCTGACGATTTCGAGATGAAATTTTCCTCATTTTCTTTTGTTTCATGTATGAAACGCTGTACTACCGCCGCACTTTTGTGTTATGATGCCTGCCATGAAAACGACGGAGAAAAAGAGCGACAGAGCGAAGGTGCATGCCTTCACGCCCGCCGAGCAGAGGGCGGCGCGTTCGGAGCGCGTGCGGGTTTTTGAAGCCGAGCCTTACGGCTGGATCGCGCGTTCCGAGCAGAGCGCGGAGGCTGGCCCGCAGCAAAATTCAGAGCGCGACTATCACCTGTACTGCGACCCCGACACGCGGCATCTGGCCTGCACCTGCGCGGACTTTATCTATCGCGGAAACGCCGAGCCGGGTTTCGAGTGCAAGCACGTTTCGGCGGTGCTGAAGTTCATCGCGCGCCGTTATCTGGCGTCGGAGTACGACCCGCGCAGGCAGGAGCAGCGTGCGCGCGTCGCTTAAAAATTCTGGGGAGAGGAACGATAAAGAGATGGCTAAGGATTTCAAATGCGCGGTCTGCCGCAAGAGTTCGGAGCGGCTGCACATGCGCGACTCGGACGGCAAGTGGGTCTGCGCTCAATGTATTCCGGAGCGTGAAGTTGACGCCTGCGAGGGCTTGCGCCAGCGTCTCGGACTGGCGCGGTCACGCGCGACGGCGCAGGCGCGCAAGAAGGCCGCTTAACAAAGCACGGGGGAGTTTGTCATGCAGGAGATTTTGGAGAAAGAACCGGCGACGCAAGAGACGCTGACGCCGGAGACGATTCTCGCGGCGTTCGATAAATTGTTCGACGCGAGCGGGCGCGGCGTGCGACGTTTCAAGCATTCCGGCCTGCGCTACGTGAAGCTCAAGAACGATGCGGTGCTCGTCGAACAGAATCCGCACAAGCTGAGCGAGTGGGCGGAGTTGGCGCGGAGCGGCAGAAGCATCGCGTGGGCGATGCGCGAAGGGCGATACATGGCGCGCGTCGTGGACGGCGAAGTGGAGATGCTCGCAAGCTCCTGAGCGCGAGCGCGCGCAAACGATCTCGCCGGATAGACGGCGACGCGAGCGACTCATGCCGTTCGCGTCGCCGTCTCGATTTATCAAACGAACTGATCAACGTCCCGCTTTTGGACGCTTCGGATTATCACCGGCTTGCGGCTCGCCGGGGCGGGCGGCATCTTCGTCCGAGTCCGTGCCGATGTTCAGGTCGTCCCTGCCGTGCTGCGCCTGCACAACCTCCGAACGCTTGCCGAGTTTACCGGGCGCGCCCGCAGACGGACTCTGCTTCTTGCCCTCTCCCGTCGGCGGCTGATTCACTTTGTTTCGACTCTTATTCGCCATCTTTCTCCCTCCCAATAATGTTAAGGGGTAAAAGGGTAAACGGGGAACGGGGAACGGGTTTAAAGCAGACCGTTTCTTTTCTCTCGATACCTTTCTCCATTTTCCCTTTTGCCCCTTTCCCCTTCGGTTTTAACCGGCGGTCGTGTCGCCGCCGAGGAGCGTGAGGACTTCGCCGGTGATGTAGCTGGAATCGGCTTCGGAGGCGAAGAAGACGAAGGCGGGCGCAATCTCTTCGGGCTGCGCGGGGCGCTTCATCGGCGTGTCCGCGCCGAACTCGGGTATCTCTTCGGCGGGTTTGTCGGACGGGTTGAGGGGCGTCCAGACGGGGCCGGGCGCGACGCAGTTGACGCGTATCTTCTGTTCGATGAGATTCTGCGCGAGCGATTTGGTGAAGGCGTGAATCGCGCCTTTGGTCGCGGAATAATCGAGCAGTTCTTTGTTGCCCTCAAGCCCCGTGATGGAGCCGCAGTTGACGATTGCCGAGCCTTCGCGCAGGTGCGGAAGCGCGGCCTTCGTCATGTAAAAATAGCCGTAGATATTGGTGCGGAAGGTCTTGTCCCATTGTTCCTCGCTCACTTCGTCGAGCGACTTCTGGTGCT
>DATLMV010000242.1:0-6367 GCA_035537095.1 Pyrinomonadaceae bacterium | reverse complement strand
GTGACAGGCTCGGGGTCTCTACGGGCGGCTGTTCCGTCTCCGCAATCGACGCTTTCGACGCGCCTTTCGCCACCGGCAACTTGATGTTAAAAGTCGAGCCGCTTCCGGCTTCGGAGACCACCTCGATTGTGCCTTCGTGCCTGTGAATGATGCCGTAGCTGACGGCGAGGCCGAGACCGGAGCCTTGCGGCCCTTTGGTCGTGAAGAACGGCTCGAAGATGCGGTCGCGCAAGCCCTCCGGAACGCCGTGTCCCGTGTCGCTCACTTCGACGACGACGTAGGCGTCGCGCTTCGTCTCGCGCATGTCAATCCGCCCTCCGGCGGGCATCGCGTCGAGCGCGTTGAAGATGAGATTGACGAGCACTTCGCGCACCTCCGAAGGGCTGGCGGAGATTTCGTCGCTGCCCTCGAAGTCGCGCGTGAAGTTGATGTCGTAGTGGAGGCCGTGGGCGCGCGCGTCGTCCTCCCAACGCGTCCGTGTTAACTGCATGGCGTCCGTGATGAGGCGCGCGACGGAGACCGTGTCCAACTGTTCGCCGGGAGCGCGTCGCGCGAAGGTCTGGATACGGCGGACGGTTTCGGCGGCGTCGAGCGAGGCGGTTTCGATGACTTCGAGATTGCGCCGCTGCTTCTCGTCTTTGACGGAGCGCAGCAGGAGTTGCGTGCGCCCGAGGATGGCGGCGAGCGCGTTGTTGAAATCATGTGCGACGCCCGCCGCGAGTTGCCCGAGGCTGCGCATCTTCTCGCTCTCGGCCTCCCGTTCGGCGCGGTCGAGTTCGCGTTCGAGCAGGCGCACGTTCTCGATGGCGACCGCCGCGAGATTGGCCGCCATCCTCATGGCGGTGGCGTCGGCCTGCGTGAAGGCAGCCGGGTGCGGGCTCTGCACTTCGACCGCGCCGAGCGTGCGTCCCATGAAGGTCATCGGCGTGACGAGCGACGAGAGCGGGCGGCGCGGATCAACTTCGGCGGCGACATAGACGTGCGACTGGTTGACGACCGCTTGCTCCAAGTCGTCGGTGATGATGATCTGATTGGTGAGGACGGCGCGGCTGTGCGGGCTGTCGGTCATCGGCATCGGCGGCAGCGTCGAGAGGTCAACCTCCTCGCCCTCGCTGGAAGCATAGACGGCGGTGCGCTCGTTGCGCTCCTGATCGTAGAGCGAGATGAAGATGCCCATGCTCGGCGTCGAGGCGACGGCGAAGGCGCGCAGCGCGCGAAAGATGGTCTTGAGTTCGCGCGCCGTGCCGAAGGCTTGCGCGACGGAGGCGAGGCGGTCGAGCAGTTTCTCGTATTCGATTGTTCCGGCGCGCGGCTCTCGCTCCGGCGGCGCAGGTTCTCCGGCGGCTTCCTGCGCGGGAGTCGGGGATGTGTCGGGGGAGGGTTCGTTGTTGTCGCGTTCGCTCGACATAGCAGACGGTCGGCGCGTTGCGGGCGGCTGGCGGTCGTCCTACAAGCGCCGGATGAGATCAATCAAGTCCATCGGGTTGATGGGTTTGGTCAGAAAAGCGTTGAAGCCGGAATCGAGCGCGCGGTCGCGGTCGTCGTACATGGCGAAGCCTGTGACGGCGATCAGCGGGATGTGCTGGTAGGTCGGCAGCGCGCGCAACGCTTCGGCCAACTCGTAGCCGTTCATCCCCGGCATCCCGATGTCGGAGACGACGACGTTGAACTCCTCATGTCGCGCCGTCTCCAGCGCATCTATCGCGGAGAAGACCGTGACCACGTCGTAGCCCGCGAAGCGCAGGAGCATCGCCAGCATCTCGGTCACGTCGGGCGCGTCGTCCACGACGAGCGCGCGCGGTTTCTGTTTGTCCGGCTCGGAGGCTGCGCCCGCGAGCGTCGTCTCGGCGCTCAAGCGCGCGCTGTCTCCGAAGGAGAGGTGGCCCGAAGCCATCAAGGATAAAGGAGCGGAAGCGCGATGCGGAATTGATGTCGGGATGCTCATGTGCACCGTCTCGCCTTTCTCAAGGATTGATGAATGATGAAATTCCTTCGACGCGATTGCCCGCTTCGGGCAGAAACATATAAAGACCGAATCGGCAGACTTCTCCCCGCCGGAAATCGCGTCTCGCCAGACTGAAAATTTAATCCGCCCGCACGCGGTTGTCGCTCTGTCAGGACTTCTCTCTGATCAGTCGTTGCAGAGCATCTGCAAACTGGTTCGGGTCAACGGGCTTCGGAATGTGCATATCGAAACCGGCGAGGAGCGCCGCCTCCGCATCCTTCTGCGCCGCGTAGCCGGTCAGCGCGACCGCTGGCACGAGCCGCAGGTGCGGTATCTGACGCAAGCGTTTAATCAAGTCGTAACCATCAATTTGGGGGAGTCCGATATCAGAGATGATTATATCAAACCACGTCGAGGGAGCAACACGCAATGCTTCCGCCGCCGTTTCGCAGAGCGTCACTTCGTAGCCGCGCGACTCGAAGACCGCTTGCAACATGTCCAGCGTGTCGCGCGCATCCTCGACGATGAGCACGTGCAGCACGCCCGGCGTCGCCTGCGGCGAAGCGACGGGCGGCGTCTCCGCCGGAGCATCCTGTTCGTCTGCGGGCGCGGGAGGCTGAGGGATGAGCGGGAGGACGACCGTGAAGCTGCTGCCGCGACCGACGCCCGCGCTCGCGGCGATGGCCTCGCCGCCGTGCGCCTCGACGAAACTCTTGACGAGCGCGAGACCGATGCCGAGCCCGCCGTGCGAGCGCGTCGTCGAGCCGTCGGCCTGACGGAAGCGGTCGAAGACGTAGGGCAGAAACTCCTGGGGGATGCCCTGTCCCTCGTCGGCAATCTCGACGCGCGCCTGCGCGCCGTCGGAGCGGCAGACGACTCTCACGCGGTCGCCGCCGTTCGAGAACTTGATGGCGTTGTTGAGCAGGTTGCCGAAGACCTGCACGAGGCGCATGCGGTCGCCCAAGACGGTGCGCGGCGTCGGCGGCGCATCGCCGTCGCCGCAGGGCTCAAACTCGATGTCGAGCGCGACCTTGCGCCCGTCGGCGGAAGTGCGCACCGCTTCGATGGCTTCGTGCAGGACGGTGTCGAGTTCGACCGGCATGTGCTCGATACGCATCTTGCCGCTCAGGATGGCCGACATATCGAGCAGGTCGTTGATGAGGCGGGCCAACATCTGCGCGTTCTTGTCAATGACGGCGAGGCCGTGCGGCGTCTCCGATTCGGGCAGACGACCGTGGCGCAGCATGTGTACCCAACCGATGACGGGCGTCAGCGGCGTCCGCAGTTCGTGCGAGAGCGTCGCCAAAAATTCATCCTTCGCGCGGTTGGCCTCTTCGATTCGGCGGTAGAGGCGCGAGTTGTCAATCGCCAGCGCGGCGCGGCGCGCGAGGTCTTCGGCGAGCGCGAGGTCTGAAGGGTTGTAGCGGCGATTCGACTCCGCCGCGATAAACGAGATCGCGCCGATGGTGCGACCGCGCGCCAGCAGCGGCACGATCATCGAAGACTTGATGCCGAACTGCCGGAGCGTCTCGATCTGTTCCACGTCCGCAAGCGCGGCGTCGAGCATCTCGTCGGTCATGTCGGCGTAGAGTTCGGGCTCTCCGGTGCGGAGCACTTTGGGGATGCTGTGCGGCAGGTTCGGGTCGAGCGGGAAGCGGCGTTGCATCTCGCGCCACGCATGCTCTTTGGCGGGGTCGCTGTGCGCGACGATCATCCGTCCGATTTCGCGGTTCTCGTCAATCAGGTCAACGAGGCAATAATCGGCGACTCGCGGCACGGCGAGACGCGCCACCGTCTCCAACGTCAACTCGAAGTCGAGCGAAGAGGCGAGGATGGCGTCCGCCTCTGAGAGGAAGCGGAGGGCCTCTTCCGTCCGCTTCTGGTCTTCGATGTCGGTCGCCGTGCCGAACCACTTGACGATCTTGCCTTCGGCGTCGCGCATCGGCTTGGCGCGTCCGAGATGCCAGCGAAACATCCCGTCCGCGCCGCGACGGAAGCGATACTCGATCTCAAAATCCTCGCCCGTCTGCACCGAACGCGCCCAACGCCGGAGACAACGCTCCACGTCGTCGGGGTGGAGAACGGGTTGCCAACCCCACCCCTCGGTCTGTTCCGGCGTCATCCCCGTATAGTCGAACCAACGCCGGTTGTAATAATCGTTCCAGCCGTCGGCGCGCGCCGTCCAGACGATCTGCGGCATCGAATCGGCGAGATAACGATAACGCTGCTGGCTCTCTTCGATCTCGGCGCGCGCCGCCTGTTCGCGCTCAAGCAGACGCTCGCGCTCGGCTTCGTTGCGCTTGCGCTCGGTGATGTTGCGCGCGATGGTCGAGGCTCCGATGATCTGCCCGCCCGCGTTCTTAATGGGCGAGATGGTCAGCGAGACGTGCAGCGGCGTCCCGTCTTTCCTGACGCGCATGGACTCACGGTGTTCGATGCGCTCGCCGCGCTTGAGGCAGGCGAGGATTTCGTCAATCTCGTCGGCATGATTCTCCGCCACGAGCAGCGAGACGTGACGACCGATGACCTCCTCCGGCGTGTAGCCGTACATCCGCTGCGCGCCTTCGTTCCAACTGGTGATGATGCCTTCGAGCGTCTTGCTGAGGATGGCGTCGTCGGACGATTCGACGATGGCGGCCAACTTCAAACGCTGCTCCTCGACCTGACGCGAATCGGTCAGGTCGTGCACCGAACCGACCAGCATGACGCGTCCTTCCGCCTCGTCCGGCAGAGGCGTCACCGACACTTGACCGATGCGCTTGCCCGAAGGAGAGTCCGCGACCTCCTCCCAACTGACCGTCCGGTTCTCGCGCACGGCCTCGCTGTATTTACCTTTGATGAGCGCGTGCGACGATTCCGGCAGAACCTCCTCGATGCGTTTGCCGACAATTTCATCCTCCCGCAAGCCCCTGTCGCGCATGAACTCCTCGTTCACCGAGACGAAGCGAAAGCAGTCGTCGTCTTCGACCCGCAGGAGAAAAAGAGAGTCGCTGACGCTGTTGAAAATCAGACCGAGCCGACGCTCGTTGGCGCGCACGAGCGCCTCCGTGTGCCTGCGCGACGTAACGTCGTGGAAGACGAGCGCGACGCCGGAGAGCCTTCCGTCGTCGCTCACAATCGGCGCGCCGCTGTCGTCTATCGGAATCTCGCGCCCGTCCTTCGAGAGCAGCACCGTATGATTTGCCATCCCGACGACCCGGCCCTCGCGGATAACTTTGGCGACCGGACTCTCGACCTCCGCGCGCGTCTCCTCGTTGACGATGCGGAAGACCTCCGACAACTGTCTGCCCTTCGCTTCCGCTTCGCGCCAGCCCGTCAACTGCTGCGCCGTCGGGTTCATCAGCGTGACGCGCCCCTCGGCGTCGGTGGCGATCACGGCGTCGCCGATGCTGTTGAGCGTCGTGAACAACCATTTCTCGTTCGCGCTCACGGCCTCCTCGGCTCGCCTGCTGCGCTCCATCAGCGAACTGATGAGCAGCGACACCAGCAGGAACACGCTGACCTGCACCAAACCTTCGAATCCGATTTTGAGCGAATAGGAGGGAGGAAGGAAGAAGTATGCGCTGACGAGCGCGGAGAGAAACGCGGAGACGAGACCGGGGCCGCGCCCGCCGAACCATGTGGCGAGCATAACGACGCCGAAAAAGAGCGCGAACGGGATGCGCGTCTGCGGCGCACCCATCAATCTCTGAAGGGCGATGGTCAAAGGGACGGCCAGCGCGACGAACGCGACCGCCGCGCCGTAACGCATCCACGCGTCGCGCGCTCTCACTCCCACGCCCTCGCGCGTCGTGCCTGTCTCCCTCGAATCGAACATCGCAACTCCCTTATGTTTCCCGCCCGCACGACCCGCTCCGGCCAAGCTCGGAAACGAGGCCAAAACCTACTGCTTTCACTCCGGCAAGTCAAGATAACCTTTTTTCGCGGAGCAGGTCAGTTTAAAAATCACGGGCCGCAGAAACGTCGTCCGGGAATTTCCAACCGACCCGCTAGGCTTTCCCGCACGCGCCCGCCGATCAACCGTTAGCCTCCGCGCATCTTTTCTGCTAGTCTCCAAAAAAGATGACTGATGAAGGATGTCAGAGAAGCTAACGAACGACGACACACGTATTGACTCATCCGGACACGTATCAACTCAACCGGTTTAAGACTCTCGACATCCGGCGACCGACAGGCGCACTTATGTATCCGGCTGGCAATCTCCTGATCCCTTGCGCGCACGGGCGGCTCGAAGCGATTCTCAAAGAGCCGCGCGCGAGTGCGGATGATGCGCCCCCGCGCGGCGCGGCGCTCGTCCTGCACCCGCACCCGCTGCACGGCGGGACGATGCACAACAAGGTGGTCTTCCGCGCGGCGCGCGCCTTGAACGACGCCGGACTCGTCGCCCTCCGCATCAACTTTCGCGGCGTCGGACTCTCGACC
>DATLMV010000241.1:0-31173 GCA_035537095.1 Pyrinomonadaceae bacterium | reverse complement strand
GAAGAGGGCGAAGTTGTTCTGAACCACACGCCGTTTTACGCCGAGAGCGGCGGGCAGGTCGGCGACGTGGGCGTGTTCGTCGGCGAGCGGGTCAACGCCGCCGTTCTCGACACTTATTCGCCCGCGCAGGGGCTGATCGTCCACAAGGTCAAAGTCGAAAAAGGAAGTTTGAAAGTCGGCGAAACGATCTCGGCGCGGGTCGATGTCGAGAAGCGCGACGCGACGAGGCGCAACCACACGGCGACACATCTGATGCACGCCGCGCTGCGCGAGGTGTTGGGGACGCACGTGAAGCAGGCGGGGTCGGTCGTCGCGCCGAACTATTTGCGGTTCGACTTCACGCACTTCCAGCCGCTTTCGCGCGATGAAGTTGCGGAGATTGAAAGGCTCGTCAATTATCACATCCTGCGGAATGAAAAAGTGCAGACGGACGAACTCGCGCTCGAAGAGGCGATGCAGTCGGGCGCGATGGCTTTGTTTGGCGAGAAGTATGCGGAGAAGGTGCGCGTGTTGAGCGTGCCGGGTGCTGAGGGAGTCTTCTCCAAAGAGTTGTGCGGCGGGACGCATGTGCGCTCGACGGGCGACATCGGTTTGTTCAAGATCGTGTCTGACGAATCAATCGCTTCGGGGACGCGACGCATACGCGCCGTCACGGGTTGGGACGCGCTCTCGCGTTTCCGCGAGACGGAGGCTCTGGTTGATCAAGTCGCTGCTAACTTGCGCGCGACGCGCGGCGATCTTCCGGCGACGGTCGAGCGCCTACAGGAAGAACTCAAACGCGCGCGGCGCACGGCTGACGAGTTGAAACAGAAACTCGCGAGCGGCGCGGGCGCGGGCGGCGCGTCTTCTGTGGGGAACGGCAACGACGTGCGCGAGGTGTCGGGCGTGAAAGTGCTCGCGCGCGAGGCGAGCGAACTCGACGCGGCGGGGCTGCGCCAGTTGTCCGATACGCTTCTGGCGCGCGTCAAATCCGGCGTGGTCGTGCTTGGTCGGCAGGGCGAGGGCAAGGCTTCAATCATCGTGCGCACGTCGAAAGACTTGCACGGGCGCGTTCCGGCGGGACAGGTCATACGCGAACTGGCAGTGATCATCGGCGATCGCGGCGGCGGCAAACCCGACATGGCCGAAGGCGGCGGCTCCGAACCGCAGAAACTCTCCGAAGCCCTCGAAGCCAGCTACGCCGTCATCGAACGGATGCTCGCGCCGCAGGATGATGCGCCCGCTTAAAAAGCGGCGACGACGAATCTCGCCAGCAGCGACAAACGCTGACAGCAAAACATGAGCGCGCCCGTCCGAGACTTCTCGAATCTGACGGGCGCGCTCGTCGTTTTGTCGGCACGTCTGTTCCGTTTGCCGTCGCGTTCCTTGCGCTGCTACATCGTTTTCGCTACATCGCTTTCTGTTTGTCCGTGAGCGTGATGCTCATCTTCTCAAGGGTGGCGCGGTTGAGCGTGCCGGTGACTTTGAGGGCTTCGGCCTCCTGATATTTTCGGAGTCCGGTGCGCGTGTCGGCGTCGAGTTTGCCGCTGGCGTCGCCCGCGTAGAAGCCGCGTTGTTTGAGTATCGCCTGTGCCTGCTTGATCTGGTCTTTGGTGGCCCGAAAGATTGGGCCGCGCTTTTTGGCGGCGGCGCTCGTCGCCTGAGCGTTGCCGGTCTTGATAGTGCCGGTGTTTTGTCCGGCGGTCGCGCCGCAAGGGTAGACGAGCAGGGCCGCGAACGCCGCGATGATCAGTTTTCTCATCTGCTTCTCCTTAAACTAATGCCTGTGAGGCACGCCCGTACAGGCGCACGAGTGAGCGTTTTGCGAGTGTGTCGAGTTTCGGTCAGAGCCGCCCTTTTGGAAGCCACGCATCATACACATCTCGCCGACCCTTTCGAGAGAAATCGCACGAAGATGCAATCCTGTTTGCATTTTCTTCAAGGCCCGCCCGAGTCAATCGCCCGCCGGTTTTAGAGCACGACGAGAAAAGCCTCGATTTTCCCCGTAAAATGAGCAGGTACAAAAAGTGTTGGCACAAGTAAAACACTATGCTATTCTCTCTTTGTGTCCCGCGACGAGACACGCCGCTATTTGCCGGTGTGATTTCGTAACCTGCGGTCATTCCTCAAGATAGCGCCACGCGCGCGGCCTCAAAACGTGGGGTTTCTAGTTCGGCGCGCTGCCGCCAAAATCACCAATCTCTTCGGGTAACTCCAATGAACAAGACAGTTAAGCTTTTATTGCTGTGCACGTTCGCGCTGCTTGGCGGAATCTCCGCGCAGGCGCAGGAGCGCGCCGTCTACCATTTCGACAACTTCGACACGAGCAAAGGCGTCAGCGTCGAGACGCCGCCGGAGACCGACAGGCTGCCCGCGCAGAGGATGCGCCTGACGGCGAAGACCACCGACCGCGCCGGGAGCCCTCTGGCCCGCACGCCGGAGGAACTCTTGCAGCGACAGCGCGCGGCGAGTGGACGGACGGGGGCGATGTTGAAGATGACCGTCAGCCAGTCGCTCGACGGTTTCACGACCGGAGATGTGAGCGTTGATAAGTTGATCGTCGAATCGGGCGCGCGCAACGGCGTTGACCCCGTGCTGATTTACGCCATCATGCATAAAGAGTCGGCCTTCAAAAAGCAGGCCGTCTCCTACAAAGGCGCGCGCGGGCTGATGCAGCTGATGCCTGCCACCGCCCGCCGCTTCGGCGTCCAAAACATCTTCGACCCGCGCCAGAACATCGAAGGCGGCGCGCGCTACATGCGCTTCCTGCTCGACCTCTTCGGCGGCGACGTGGCGCTCTCTCTGGCCGGATACAACGCGGGCGAAGGCGCGGTGATGAAGTATGGCCGACAGGTTCCGCCCTACAACGAGACGCAGGATTACGTGCGCCGCATCACGCAGCGTTACAGTCTGATGCGCGACCCGCAGGCGGCGCGCAAAGCGCAGACGCTGACGCCCGCGCAGGCCATCGCCATCAAGGAGACGACGCCGCGCCCGCCCGTCTACGAGCGCGTCGTCTATTCCGTGCAACTGCCGAACGGACAACTGATGCTCATCAGCCAGTAAGCCCACTCTGTCGCCGCCGTTCAAGCGCGGTCAGGACTTGCAAACAACGAACGTGCGAAGGGGCGGGTTCCCGGCAATCCGTCCCTTTTTGCGTTTCGGCTTGCCGGAAGTTTTATGTATGATGACGACACGCGTGGGACGCTCCCGCGCGCGTTGGCGAACGGTAAAATCAGGAGTCAGGCTTTCCGACGTGTCGAATGTCGTCTTAACCGAATCCCGGCCCGCGGGCACGCCGAGCACGCGCCCGCGTCGCGCGCTCGTCTGCGCCGGGCCTTCGGTCGCACAGATGTTGGAGAGACAACTCGCCGCCGCGGGCTACGCGACCGTCATCGCCTCGACCGACGACGCCGCGCGCGTCGTCGAACAGTTTGCGCCGAGCGTCGTGCTCATCGCGCTGCACAACGGGATGGACGGAGCGCGCGTCGCGCTCGCACGTCGTCTCCGCGCCGAAGCCTCGACCTACGCGCTCCCGATAGTTTTTCTCTTTCATAAAGACGAACGCTCGCAACGCAGCGCCGCCCTGCAAATCGGCGTTGACGACTATTTCTCTCTGGCGACGCCCGCGCCGGAACTCTGCGCGCGGCTCGACGCGCTTTTCTGGCGTGCCGAAGCGGGACGACGCGCCGCGCCCGTCGTCGGCGAACAGCGCACCGAGATTGATAACTTTCTGATCCTGCTCGAAGCCGTCCGCGCCGACATGCAAGCAGGCGAAGAGGGCGGCACGCTCGCGCTCATCGAAGCCCTGTCCGGCACGCGCGGCAGCGCAAACGCCGCGACGGGAGAACGCACGCTCGCCGAAGCTCACGGCTTCCTCAAGCTCAACCTGCGCCGCGCCGACGCCGTCGCCTTCTACGGCCCGACGATGCTGCTCGCATACCTGCCGCGCGTCGAGGGCGCACAGGCGCGCGAAGCCCTCTCGCGCCTGCGCGCGGAGTTTATGCAGAGGCGACGCCCCGAAGGCGGCGACCTCGCCGTCGGGCTGGCATCCTTTCCCGCCGATGGCGACGACGTTGAGATGCTCATCGAGAAAGCCGAGTCGGCCATCGGCGCGGCCCGCGCGCAAGGGACGACCGGGCGCGTCGTCGCCTACGCGTCCGGCGGGCCAGTTGTAAATGACACGTCAAGCAATCAGTCGCCTGTGAGCGACGCGCCGACGCGTAAGACATCCGCAAACGATGCATCGAACGAGAAATCGTCCGCCAGCGACGCATCGAAGGAGACTTTGACGAACGCGCCCAAGCCCGCTACGCAAGCCACGCAGCGCAGCGACGCGAGCGTCGAGGCACGCGAAAAGTTTGCGCCGGAGACTTCGCCGGAGAAGCCCGCGCCGCGAGAAGTCTTGACGCCGCCGACCGCGACGAATCAGTCGCAAATCAAAAGCGAGGAACGAGAGCGCGCATCGTCTTCGTCGCCGCAGACAGGATTCTCCGGACAGAAGATGCGACCGGCGTTCTCCACGTCGCACGTCGTCCGCGAATCGCGGACGCCGGACGAGAGCGCGCTCTCCGTGCCGACGCTGGCGCAGGGTTCAGCGCCTTCGAGCGACGACCCGGCGGCGCGTGCGGCGGCGGAAGCGGGCGGGCGCGAACTTGAACGGCGCGCACGCGGCGCGTTGATGCCGCGTCGCCTGCTGCTGACCGTCTCCGACCCCGCGCGCATGGCGCAGCTTAACCTGCTCATCCGTTCGGCGGGCTACGACGTTCGCGCCGCCTTCGACGGGCAACAGGCGCTCAACCTGCTCCGCATCGAGCGGCCCGACGTGCTCGTGCTCGATCACGATCTGCAAGGGATGGACGGGCTTGAAGCCCTGCGTCGCCTGCGCCAGCAGTCGGGCGGGCGGCTCAGCCTGCCGGTCGTGCTGCTCGTCGGCGAAGCGAGCGGGAGCGCGGAGCGCGAGGCGTTGGAAGCGGGCGCGCGGGCCGTCATCAAGTTGCCGTACGACCCTTCACAGTTTTTAGACACGGTGCGCCGCGCGGGAAACGCCGAGTGAGGTTGAACTGACGATGCATTGTATGAACTGCGGCAGGCATCTGCCTGCGGAGGCACGCTTCTGCGCCGACTGCGGAGCGCCGACCGACTCCGAGTTGACGCGCATGGCCGCCCCCTCCGTCCCGCCCAGACAGGTGCATCCCGTCGTCCAAACGCCGCCCGCGCAGGAACAGCTTCAGCCCGCGCACTCCGGCGCGCGTCCCGACATCCGTCGGCGCGACGCGCAAAACTTGGACGACGCCGAGCGCGTTATCTTCAACGCGCGCCCGACGCTTATTTTCGTCGGGCTCGGTTACGTGGCGGCGGTCATCGGCGCGATTCTGCTGATGGCGTTGCTCGGCTTCACCGGATGGGTCACGTCTTGGCTCATCTACGTCCCGCTCGGGCTCGCGCTGCTTCTGATTCCCGCCTTCTATCATCTCAAACGCAACCTCGTGCGCTACACGCTCACCGACTCGAAGATAGAGATTGACACAGGCTTCTTTTCGCGCAGGACGCGCAACATCCCGCTCAGAAATATTCAGGACGTGACCGTCTCCGTCAGCCTCCTACAACGCCTGCTCGGCTTCGGCGACATCGTCATTGACGACGCCAGCGAGGTGGGCGGCCAGACCGTCCTCGACAACATCCCGCACGCGCGCCGACACGCCGACATGCTCCTGCGCGAGCTTCGCCGCTGGCGATAAAAAAAGGGCACAGCGTAAAAGGAAAAAGGCACAAGTGAAGCGGGACTCTTTCCCCTTCACTTTTGCCTTTTACCTTTTCACTTTTCACGCCCGCCTTGTATTATCAAACGACGCAACGGTCGTTCAGTCGAACACATCCAATGCGTATCGCTGCAAAGATATTCGCCACCTGGCCCGGCGTTCTTTTGACAGTAGGAAAGGGTTCGCTTGTGCCTATCAAATCGCTTTCGAGACTTCTGTCCGCATCGCTGCTCATCGCGCTCCTGTCCGTCGCGGCGGCGGCGCAAACTCTCGCCGACGCCGCCGACAAATTCCTGCCCGAACGTCTCGGCAACTTCCGCGCGCAGACCGCGCTGCGCGCCGACGCTTACCGCCCCGAGCCTTTGACCCAAGAAGATTTTCACATCGTCTCGACCGTCGCGCGCGAGTACGCCGCGCCGGATGGCGCGAAGTTTCGTGTCCTTTTATTCAACACGCGCTCGAACGCCGCCGCCTTTTCGCTGCTGCGCGCCGACGCCCGACGCCACGGCGCGCTCTCCGCCGGACGCGCCGGTTTGATTGAAGGTCTCGACGTTGTCGGCCACGCGGAAGACGGGCGCGTGCGTTTCATCAAAGGCACGACGCTCGTCGAGATTAGCGGCCAGAGCAGGCAGCGCGACGGCGCAAACTCCGCGCTCGCTCTCGCACGCGCCCTCTCGGAAAAGATCGAAGGCGCGGCGGGCGAAATCCCCGTGCTGGTCGAACACCTGCCGGACAGGGCGAGCGTTGACGAGACGGTCGGCTTCGCCGTCTCGCTGCCCGCGCTGCAATCTCTTGCGGGAGGGCGACCCGCGCTCGATGTCCTCTCCTTCGAGGGCGGCGCGGAGGCGGCGACCGCCGTGTACGGAGGGGGCGCGCGGCTCGTCGTCGTCGAGTACACGACGCCGCAGTATGCCAGCGACAACGACGCGCGCATCAAGGAACGCATCGCGCAACTGCGGAGCGCGAATCAGCCCGTCCCCACGTCTTACCGGCGGACGGGCAACTACTCGGTCTTCGTCTTCGACGCGCCCGGCGAAGCCGCCGCCGCACAGCTATCGGATAGAGTGAAGTATGAAAAAGACGTGCGCTGGCTCGACTACAACCCGCACGTCCTTGAGCGCGCGCAAGCAGCCTACGGCGTCATGACGGGCAACGTGATTCTCACCTCCCTGAAGATCACCGCGCTCTCCATCATCCTCTGTCTCGGCATCGGCGGCGCGTTCGGCGGCGCGGTCTTCCTCTACCGCCGCGCGCAATCCGCGACGACCGAAGTCTACAGCGACGCGGGCGGCATGGTGCGTCTCAACATTGACGACATGACGGCTGAAACCGACCCCGCACGCCTGCTCGGCAGAGGCGAGCGTTGATTAGACAGGACTGAAGGTTTGAGTTGGAAGACTTAACTTGAGTTGAAGAATTAACGGGCGGCGGAAAAAAGCGGCGGAAAAAATTTAGCGCGGCGAGTTTCAATCAACTCGTCGCGCTAAATTGTTTCATAGCGGTATTACGAATGTCATCCGGTTAAAATTAGCGGGTTGCTGTTCATCCTGCGGAGTTCCCCCAAAGCCCCTACAGAACATTGAACAGCAACCCGACAACTAAAGCCCTTCGACCGCTCCAGCTTCGCAACTGCTCCGTTCCCCCGAAAGAGCCTTTGCGCGCTTGAAACTGAGAGAAAACCTCCCCCAAAGTTTTCACTCAATGCTGTCTCCGAGCCTGACCCGATAACTGATAAGTAACCCTTCCTACGATTTTAACTATCGCCCTTTTTGCAAAGGGCGTGCCGGAATCCGCCGCAGCTTCGCGCGCCCGTTTCGATTTTAATTTGAGACAGTAAAAATGCGTGTTTCAAGCGTCCACGGGTTCCGGCGGAGAAATTCGCGCGGTCGGAATCCGTTAGTGAAACTGAATTATTTCCGTACTTTTTGAGGCGTACACTTGTTCTAAAATAATTCGCAAATCACGGGCGGCGCGGGCGCTCTCAGTTGAATTTTAGCTCGAACGATGGATTGACGACTCCGACGCGCTCGCCGCGATGGTTGGAGATGGGAAAAGTGGCAAAACGCTCGACCGCCGCGAGCGCGTCGTCGCGCAGCACGCCGAGTTGGCGCAGGGCTTCGACGACGACGGTGGGCCGCGCGCGACGGTCTTCGCCGTCCTCGATTTTGAAGGCCAGACCCAGACCGCGCGACCACTCCGCCGAAGGCAGCACGCCCGCCGTATAGATGCCCTCCGCGCCGATTTTCGACACGACGCGCCCGCCCGCAGCGCGCATCAGTTCGGTGTCGAAGCGTTCGCTCGGGCCGCCGACCATCTCCGGATATGTCGTCATCGCGGCGACGATGCGGTCGCACGCGTCGCGTATCTCCGCAGGAAAACCGGGCGGCGGGGCGACGAGGCGCGCGTACATCGAGGCCATCGCGTGCACCGTGATGCCGAAGACGGGCACGCCGCAGCCGTCAATGGCGACGGCGATGTCTTCGAGCGGGACGCCGGAGAACTGTTCGACGATGCGCGCGATGGCGAGTTGGACGGGATTGTCGGGCTGGTCGTAGGTCTCTGTGGGCGCGCCGAGTTGGAGCGCGACGGCGAGCATCCCGGCGTGTTTGCCGGAGCAGTTGTTTTGCAGCACGCGGGGCTGCTCGCCACGCTCGCGCAGGAGGAGCGTCGCCTCGCGGCTGTAGGGTTCGTGCGTGCCGCATTTCAAGGCTGTTTCGTCCAGACCGATTTTGCGAAGCATCGCGCGGGCCGTCTCTTCGTGGACGGGTTCGCCGTTGTGCGAGCCGCAGGCCATCGCCAGTTCGCGCGCGTCGAAGCCGAAGCGGTCGGCTGCGCCCGTCGAGACGAGCGGGATTGCTTGGTGCGGTTTGGCGGACGAGCGGAGAAAAGTGACCGTCTCGGGCGCGCCGAGTCGGGCGACGATTGTGCCGTCCGGCTCGACGGCGACGATGTGCCCGCGATGACGCGATTCCGTGATCGAGCCGCGACGCACTTCGACGAGTGGTTCGGGTTCGGGAATCTCGCGGCTGCGTTTTTCCTGAGCGGCGGTCTGTTCCTCTTTATTCGTGTTCGAGGTGGTCTGTTCGTCTTTAGCGGTCTGTTGGTCTCTATTCATCGTCAGAGGGCAAATCGGGCGTCGGAGTCCATCCGCGCCCGCGCGGGGGGCGCACTCCGGCACGCTCGTAGAGCTTGCGTCCTTTCCATGTCACGCCGCTGCCGTAGAGGATACGGAGGGCCGAATTGGTCAAGATGGCGATAAAGAGCGCGTGGCCGAGCGGGACGGTCAGCGCGTAGCGCGCGGGGATGCTCCAAGCGCGGTTGACGAAGGCAAAGATGCAGACTTGCAGTAGCCAGACGAGGAAGGTCGGGACGAGGAGTTGCGACCAAAAATCGGCGCGTCCCGTCGCCAGCAGGAGGAGCGCGCAGGCGAGCGCGACGAAGGGCGGCGCGATGCTGAACAGGAGCACGGCGAGGATGCCCGCGAAGGTTTGCAGCGCGGAGAATTTCGCGCCGCCGAAGAGGTTTTTCGTGAACCCTTCCCAGATTTCGGGGAGGTTCGTCTGCATCCGCGTCGCGGCCAGCGCGGGCGCATACTCGGCGCGAATGCTCGCCCCCGTCTCCTTCAAAATCTCCGCCATCCGCAGGTCTTCCACCACCTCGCTCTGCACGGCGCGATAGCCGCCGACGCGTTCCAACGCCGCGCGCCGGATGAGGAAGAAACCGCCGACGCCCAGAGCCTCCGGCCTGCGCGGATTATTGGCGCGCTCCAAAGGCAACACCATCAGCATGAACCAGCCGAAGGCGGGCATAAAGACGCGCTCCCAGAAAGAGAGACAGATGATGTGCGGCAGGAGCGTGACGGCGTCGTAGCGGCGTTCGAGCGCGAGCGCGACGACGGTGCGCAGGGCGCGCGGCGCGAAGATCATGTCGGCGTCGGTCGCCAGAACCCACTCGCCGCGCGACGCCTTCAAGGCTTGCTGCAAAGCGTGCGGCTTGCCGAGCCAACCGGCGGGCGGCTCCGCGCCCTCGACGACGCGCAGACGCGCGTCGTCGAGGGCGATGGAACGCAGTATCGGGCCGGTGGCGTCGGTCGAGCGGTCGTTGACGGCGATTATCTCAAGGCTCCCGTAGTCCTGCGCCAGCATCGAACGCACGGCGCGCTCCAACACCCGATGCTCCTCGTTGCGCGCGGGCACGAGGATCGAGACGAGCGGCGCATCCGTCCCCTTGAGCCGTTCGCCCGCGAGTGCTTCGAGCGGCTGCTGACGCCGGAGCGCGCAGAGCGAGACGGCGGCGGCGACGAGCCACAGCAGCACGCAACCCCATGCGACGCCGAGCAGGACTGTCCAAGCATTCAGTTCAAATGCCATCAAGCGCGATTCACGTTCACAGATAATTTCCCCAAACTTCCCCGCATCTTAACCGCCGCCCCGCCCCGCCGCAACTGCGAGGAATAATCAGAAAGGGGAAATGCTGAAAGGGGTAAAGGGGTAAAGGTTAAAGGGGAAAGGGTTAAGAGTTAGAGCCAACGAATAGCTACCTTCTTCTTCGCCCGTTTTCCCTTTTATCCCTTCCCCATTTCCCCTTTTGACCTTTTCCCTTTCAGTTTTTTTCCTCCAGTCAATTCCGCGCCCGCAAAGCGAAAGGCCGCTACCTGTGAAGATAGCGGCCCTGCTGGTTGCCGTTCTGTTGCGGCTCGTATGGAAAAGCCGGTCGTCCGTTCAGTTGCGCGGACGCTTGTTGCCTCGTTCGTGCGTGAGGACGGTCAGCTTGACGGTGCGACGACCGAAGCGCATGGCCTCGTGGTTGTCGGGAACCCAGATGTCAATCTTGCGCCCGCGCACGGCCCCGCCCGTATCGGCGACCAGATATTCGCCGCTATAGTTTCCGGCGTCGAGGCGGACGCGCGTGCCGAGCGGGAGCAGGCGACGGTCGGCGGCGATAATGCCGCGATTGACGTAGCGTCCGCTGGCGGTTCGCCCGCGCAGGGCGTAGGCGGTCGCAACGAAGGGCTGCGACGGACTGGACGGCGCATCTTTGGAGGGCGCGCTCGCCGTGTCTCTGGTTTCCTGTGCTTGCGGCGTTTTGAGTTTGTCCGCGCTCACGCGGCGCGGTCTGGACGACAGGATGATGCCCGCATCAACGGAGGTTTCGTTGACGGGAGTCGAGTCGGTGGCTGTTGTTTGCTGATTCGGTGACTTTTGGTGAGCCTTGCCGAGTGTCTCTGCGATTGAAGGGGCAGAGTAAAAGATCAAGGAAGCTGAGAAGAGGGCGGCGACCGCACTCCCCCCCAAGAGGGATTTCGACATTTCTTCGGTTTCTCCTTCCGATTTAAGTCTCTCGACGCCGCGCGAGCCCTGTCGTTTATCTGTTGGCTCGACCTCCGGCTCTAGGAGTTGGGAACGTGTCAGCCGGAGTTAGGGACGCATCCTTGATGCGGAGCGTCGAAAGAACCCTACAAAAAAGAAAAACAAGCGATGACCCTTTGAGGTGACCGCTTGTTATGCAAAGAAACTAACACAATTTCGCAACAATTGTCCAGCGAGGACAGGAAGGGATGAGGGATGAAATTATAAAGCAGGGGAAAAGGGGAAAAGGGAAAGATAAGATAGGCATAGTGCGTCAGTTTGAAAATGTGAGCCGCATAGATATTGGCTTGGAATTTCCAACTGACCTACTATGAAGATAGGCATTCCTTCCACCCTTTACCCATTTCCCCTTTAACCTTTTACCCTGCTTTATTCATCCCTCCGCCTTCATCCCTCATCCCTCCGCCATTCGCCCTGATAGACGATTTCGGCGTCGCCCGTGAGGAGCACTTCGCCGTCGTCGCGCCAGCGGACTTCGAGGTGTCCGCCGGGCATCTCGACGCCGACGCTTCTGCCCGTCAGTCCGTTGAGGCTGGCGGCGACGGCTGACGCACACGCGCCCGTGCCCGAAGAAAGCGTCTCGCCGACGCCGCGCTCCCAGACCCTCACCTCGATGTTTTGCCGGTCGCGCACGCGTACGAACTCGACGTTCGTGTGCGCCGGAAACTGCGCGTGCGCTTCAATCAGGCGACCGAGGCGTCGCCAGTCCACAGCCGCGAAATCCTCGACGAAGACGCAGCAGTTCGGGTTGCACATCTGCAAAGCCGTGACTTCAATCGTCTCATCCGCCGCCAGAGGCAACGGGTAGCCGCGCACGACGGCGAGCGGTTCGCCCGTCAGCATCGGAATCGCCGCGCTCTCAAAGAGCGGTCGGCCAATCTCGGCCTCGAAGCGATAACGCCCGCGCCCCGTCTGCCCGCGCAGGCGATAGAGCTTGACGCCCGCGCGCGTCGCCAGACGCAGTTCGTCGTCCGCCCAGAGCTTTTGAAAATAGAGATACGAAGCGGCGCAGCGCGAACCGTTGCCGGACATCGCCGCCTCCGTTCCGTCATGGTTGAAGATACGCACGCGAAAGTCCGCCGACGCGTCGCTCTCCAAAGGCTCGACCAACGCCACGCCGTCCGCGCCCGCGCCGAAGTGCCGGTCGCAAACGCTCCGCACGAACTCGTTAAGCGGCCCAAACTCCGCGCGCACGTCGCCCGCCGAAGGCGCGTGCGCGCCGAGCGCGGCGAGTTGCGCCGCCTCGAAGACGAGATAATCGTTGCCGTAACCGTGAAATTTGATGAAGCGCATCGGGTTTCAAAACTAAGAAGCAGTTTTAAAAGTCCCGGCAGGGACTTCTGAGAGTAGCCCAGCGATTCATCGCTGGGAATGAGTCGGAGAGCGTTGTGTGAGTCCCGTAGGGACGACTGAATGCTTGAATCAGCCGTCCCTACGGGACTCGAAATATTGTCGGCTTCCGTCCCCAGCGATAAATCGCCGGGCTATTGTCAAAAGTCCCTACGGGACGAAATCCTATTTTCCAAACGGTTTTTAAGAAACTCAATTTCAAAGACTGTCAGAGCAAGTCCTCTCCCCCGACAGTCGTCCGGTAAGTCGCGCGCGTCAGTCTTCCTTCGTTCAACTGCGTCCGGTGAAGGAGGCGAGGAGAACGGTGATCGGGTCGGTGAAGGTGCGGGGCGCGCTGATTTCTCTGGGCGGGTTGTTGATCATCAGCGAGAAGACGAGCCGCTCGCCCGACGCGCTGGTGACGTAGCCGGAGAGCGAAGTCGCGCTGCTGAGCGTGCCGGTCTTGGCGCGGGCGTTGCCCTGCGCGACGGTGTTGCGCATCCGCGAGCGGAGCGTGCCGTCAATTCCGGCGACGGGCAGCGCGTCGCGATAGACGCTCGCGTAGCGATGGCGGCTCATGTATGTGAGCAGTTGGAGCGTCGTCTCGACCGTCACCAGATCGCTGCGCGAAAGGCCCGAGCCGTCCGAGATCAAAACCTTGTCGGCGTTGAGACCGGCGTTGCGGAGGAAGACTTTGATGGCCTCGATGCCTGCCTCGTCGCTCGTCTGTTTGGGGTCTGTGCCGACCGTCCTGCCGAGCGTGCGCAGGAGCAGTTCGGTGTAGAGATTCTGGCTCGGCTTCAACGTCTGCGCGGCGATCACGCTCAGCGGCGGCGACTGCCGGTTGGCAATCTCGACGAGCGTCGCCGTCTGCAAAGGCGCGCTCTCACGCGCGCGCGCATCCACCGTGCGCGTCCGCCCCGTGATGCTCACACCGCGACGTTCGAGCGAGGCGCGCAGCATCCACGCGAACAACATCGCCGGACGCGAGACGCCGATGCTCGCGCTGTAGCCCTTGTCGTCCAGCGGCAAACTGCCGCTCACTTCGATGACGTTTTCGTTGAGCGGGCGATGGACGTTCAAGTCGCTGCGCGTGCCGCGCGGGGCTGTCACCGTGCGGTCAACGACGGTGACGAGCGTCGTCTGCGGGCCGAGCGTGATCGTGCACGGGTCGCCGACGCGCGCGCCGGGTTTGACGCTCAGGTCAACCGAATTATCGTTGATGGTGAGCGCGCTCACCTCCGCGCCGTAATACCATTGGAGGTCGTCCCACTCCCAACCGGGCGCGAGCGGCCCCCCGCGAAAGTAGCTCTCGTCGCCGACAAGGTCGCCCTCGACGCGCCGCACGCCCGCGCCCGTGATGCGCGCCGCGAGTTCGTCAATCGCGGTGTAGTAGTCGCTGCCGCCCGTGAAGCGCGTGGCGTAGGTCGGGTCGCCGCGACCGTAGACGACGAGGTCGCCGCGCACCGTGCCCGCCGCATCGGGGCGCGCGGGAGCATAGACGGAGGTATTGAAACGATATTCGGGCGTCAGACGGTCGAGCGCGGCGGCGACCGTGTAGAGTTTCAGATTCGACGCCGGTTGCAGCCACTTGTCCGCGTTCTCTTCAAAGAGCACGCGCCCCGTATCGAGCGACGCGACCTTCACCGCCAGATGCGACGAGGCCAGAGAGGGCTGCCGCATCACGTCCTGAATCCGCGCGCGCAACTCTTCGAGCGAGCGCGGCGCGGGTAGATTTTGCGCGAGCGGCGTCGCCGTCGTGTCCGGCGTCGGCGTCCCGCGCGGAACGGGCGGCGTCTGCGTCGTACGCACGGGCATCGGCGTCGCGGTTCTCGACGGCATTGGCGTCGGCGTCGGCGTGCTTAAAGCGGCGGGCGGCGCGGGAGCGTTGACTCTCCGCTCGCGCTGGTTCGTCGTCTGCGCGCCCACCGCGTGCGGGAGCGTGCAGCCGAGCAGCGCGAACGTTAAGAGAAGCGTGATTGATTTTGAGGTGTGATATTTTTTCAGAGACATACTCAAGTGATTCTCAGCACCGGCAAACAGATTCCAACTACGGGAAAGTTTCGTTCAGACTTTGACGGCGGCTCCGAGTTGTCGCCTGACGGCGACAGGCGTTTCCCAACTCTCGCACGGTTCTCTCAAGCTCTCATCCCGCCGCTTGTTTGATGCGCTTTTGTGCACGAACGGCTCAAGCCTGTTCGTCGGCGGTGATGGAGGCGAGGAGTTCGTCGGCGGTGGCGGTGGCCGTGCCGAGTTTGCCGACGACGATTCCGGCGGCGTGGTTGGCGAGCATCGCGGCTTCGACGAGCGTGGCTCCGGCGCTCAGGGATGCGGCGAGCGTGGCGATGACCGTGTCGCCCGCGCCCGTCACGTCGTAGACTTCGCGCGCCACCGTGCCGACGAAAACCGGCTCGCCGTCGCCCTCCAAAAGCATCATGCCGCGCTCGCCGCGCGTGATCAGCACCGACGCGCAACCGACGCGCGCGCGAATCCGACGCGCCGCCCCGGCCATCCCCTCGTCGGTGTCGTCCTCTGTGTTCGAGAGGCGCAGGGCTTCGTGATGATTGGGCGTGATCAGCGTCGCCGGACGATACGCCTCGAAGTTTCTCATCTTCGGGTCAACCAGCGCGGGCACTTGCGCCGCGAGCGCAAGCGGCAGCACCTCGGAGAGGATGCGCGGCGTGACCGCTCCCTTGTCGTAGTCGGAGACGACAAGCGCGTCTGCATCATTTAACGCCGTTCGCAAAACCTCGATGATGCGTTCCTCCACTTGCCCGCCGACGCGCTCGCGCCGTTCGCGGTCGGCGCGGACGACGAGTTGATTGTGCGCGATGATGCGCGTCTTGACGGTCGTCGGGCGGCTCGCGTCAACGACCAGACCATCTTCCACGTGCAGCGCGCCCGCCGCCGCCAACTGTCCCTTGAGACGTTCGCCCGCGCTGTCGTAGCCGACCACGCCGACGACCCGCGCCCGCGCGCCGAGCGCGACCAGATTCGCCAGCACGTTGGCCGCGCCGCCCAGCCGCGCCGACTCGCGCCGGATGTCCACCACCGGCACGGGCGCTTCCGGCGAGATGCGCGTCACGTCGCCCCAGACGAACTCGTCGAGCATCACGTCGCCGAACACGACGACCCGCCGCCCGCGCATCCGCCCGACGATCTCCCCCGCCCGCTCCTTCGTCAACATGTGCATAAACTCTCTCTGCCGTCCGCGAACTCAAAAACCTTCTCTGTCATCCCAAAACTCGCAGCGACCTGAACAGATAAACTATCCCCACTATCCCGCCCGCGATTGCCAGCAGCAGCAACACGAGACACCCGTATAGCGCGAACTTCATCTTCCGGCGCGTCTTCTCATCTCCCGGCGACAGCGCGTTCTGCGGAAAGTACGGCGGCGGCGTTGATGTCGGCATTCGGTCTCCTTTGTTTGGACGATGGACTATTGTCTGACGATAGACGATAGACGATAGACGATGGACAAAGACGAAACGAGTCCGTGACGAAACGAGTCCGTCTGTCATCTAATCAAGCTCTCGTCTATAGTCTATCGTCCATCGTCTATCGTCCGACGATAGTCCATCGTCTATCGTCCACCGTCCGGCAATAGTCTATCGTCCGTCGCCCGCTCAAGCACCCGCCCGACCGCCGCCGCGACTTGCGCGACGCTGACGCGCCGGATGCATTCGGGCGCGTCGAACTCTGTGCAGGTGTCGCCCGGACAGGGCGCGCACGCCATCTCCGAGGCGCGCACAACCTCCGATGGCGCGCGCCGACTCCACGGTCGCCAATGCGCGACGTTCGACGAACCGAAGATGACGACCGAAGGCACGCCGACAGCCGCCGCGATGTGCGCGATGCCGCTGTCGTTGCCGACGAAGAGGCGCGCACGCGCGGCGAGCGCGGTCACTTCCGGCAGTTTCAAATCCGTCAAGGCGACGACGCGCGCGCGCGCTTCCGACGCGAGCCTCGCGACGACCGCCGCTTCGTCCGGCGCAGCCGTGGCGACCGTCAGGAGTTGACGCGCCGCGAGTTCTTCGGCGACGCGCGCGAAGTTCTCCGTCGCCCAAGTCTTCGACGCGAAAGCCGCCGCCGGATGCATCAGCGCGAAGCTCTGATTTTCACCGACGCCCGCCGCTTGCAGTCTGCGCGCGACGCTCGCCGCCGCCTGCGTCGTCACGGCGAGACGCGTCTCCGGCCTGTCGCTGACGGGCACGCCCGTCCAACCGAGCAGCGCGAGTTGCTGCTCGACGGAGTGCGTCTTTTCCCTCTGCCAGAGCGCAGACGAAGGCGGCGCGAGCGCGGTGTGCAGAAAGCCGTAGCGATAACTGGCGTAGCCGACGCGATGCGTTGCGCCGCTGGCGCGCGTCAAAAAAGTTGCTGTCGAACCGCCGTGCAGGTTGAACGCGACATCGTAGCGCGACGCGCGCAACTCACGCGCGACCCGCACGCGCGCACGCAGGCTCTCGCGCCCGACCGTGACGATGCGGTCAACGTCCTCCGAGCCTTCGAGCACGGGCGCGACCCAATCTTCGAGCAGCACATCTATGCGCGCACGGGGCAGGAAACGCCGGAGCGCATAGAGCGCGGGCGTCGCCAAAACCGTGTCGCCGATGGAGCGCAGGCGGACGACGAGCACGCGCCGCACGCCCGACCAATCCCAACGCGCGGCGGCGAGAGGTTGCGGCGACGATGACGACGGCGACGAAAGTGACGAAGCCGCACGCGTGTCGTCGCTCAACTCATCGCTCGACTCGTCGCCCGCAGTTTCGGGCGTGAGCGCGGGCGAGGCCGCGAACGAGGATGCATCGCGTTCAAGTTGCTGGTGCAGGCTCTTCATCTTCGATGGTCGCTTCTTCGGCCACCATAGCCGGGATGCCGTCGCGCACGGGATAGACCCTCCGGCACGCCACGCATTTGATGCCGCTCCCGTCCTCCTTCAATTCGACACGCCCCTTGCACTCGGGGCAGATCATAATCTTCAACTGCTCCTCACCGATGTTCATCTCTCACCTCCGCCTACAACGAAGTCCAACGTCATACGAAAGTCCAAAGTCGCAAGTCCAAAGTCCAAAGTCAATAGTCAGAAGCATCGTCTTTCGTCTTTCAACTTTGCATATTCAGCTTTGGACTTCCGCACGACTTTGGACTTTGGACTTTTCGACTTTGGACTCGTCTCCGACTTTGGACTTTGGACTTTCAGACTCTTGACTCTGATTGGACTCTTTTTTCCAGCGTCATCGGCAGCCCCGACTTGCCGGGCCGGAGCGTGAGGCGGGTTGACATCTCGACCTGATGACTGGCGACGGGGCGCAGACGCCAGCGGCGTGCGATGGTGGCGACGAGCAGCACGCCCTCCATCCCGGCGAAGGCTTCGCCGATGCAGCGTCGCGGCCCGCCGCCGAACGGAAAATATGAGAACTGCGGGCGCACGCTCTTGGCTTCGGGCGTCCAGCGTTCGGGGTCGAAGCGTCCGGGCTCCGGAAAGTAGCGCGCGTCGTGATGCATCACGTACTGGCTGACGAGCACGAGCGCACCCTTCGGAATCCGGTAGCCGCCGATCTCCGTCTCTTTAACCGCCAGCCGCCCGACCGCCCACGCCGGAGGATAGAGGCGCATCGCTTCCGCCACGACCATCTCCGTGTAGGGCAAACGCGCGAGGTCTTCCGTCTGCGGCAGGCAGTCGCCTTCGAGCACGGCGTCGAGTTCGGCGTGCAACTTCGCTTCCACGTCCGCATGATGCGAGAGCAGATACCATGTCCAAGAGAGCGCGTTGGCGGTCGTCTCGTGTCCGGCGAGAAAGAGCGTCATCACTTCGTCGCGCACCTGCTCGTCCGACATCGTGCCGCCGTCGCCCTCCTCGTCCTGCGCGAGCAGGAGCATGGAGAGGAGGTCGCCTCTGTCCTCACGGCTCCGCCGCCGCTCCTCGACGATGCGATAGATGACGGCGTCGAGTTGCGCGCGCGCCCGCCGGAAGCGACGCTCGGGCGGGAGCGCGACCGGCAAGTGTTCGAGCAACTCCGAATAGGGCATCATCAGCATGTCGAAGAGTTCCATCACCTCCGAGAGCGCCGCGCCGACATCGTTCGCGTCGCCTTCCACGTCGGCGGCGAACAGCGTCTTGCCGACGATGGCGAGCGTCAGGCGCATCATCTCCTGCGCCACGTCAATCGTCTCGCCTTCGTGCCAGCGCGCCGACATGCGCGCCGCGTAATCAACCATCAACGCGCCGTAGCCGTTGATGCGCTGGCGATGAAAAGCGGGCTGCGCGAGCCTGCGTTGTCGCCTGTGAAACTCGCCCTCGCTCGTCAGAAGTCCCTCGCCGAGCAGCCGCTTGGAACGCTGCAAGGCCCGTCCCTTGATGAAATGGTCGTTGTGCGTGACGAAAACGTCGCGGATATGATCGGGATGGTTGAGGAAGAATGCACGCTGCGGCCCGAGCCTGAACTCGGCCACGTCGCCATACTCGCGCGCCATCTCCAACAAAAAACCGAGCGGGTCGCGCCGGAATCGCCGGAACAGAAAGAACTGGCTCCCCGGTATGCGTCCCCTCGGCCCCGGCGCGCGCGCCGCACTCGTTGACATCAAACACAACTCCGTTGACTAATCTCGACTCTATACCCGTCCCGCATCCGACGCGGCTATAATATGCTACGGCCCGCCGGACTGCGCAATGTAGCCGGACGGCGGTCAGACGGCGACGCGGCGAATACGCTCCAAGCACGGGCGCGATTCTTATCCGTTTGAGACAAAGATGAATGTCACACAGCACGATTTACGGGATGCGCTGCGTCGGCTCGGTCTTGCGGGTCGGGTCGTGTGCCTGCACAGTTCGCTGCGTTCGTTCGGCAGGGTTGAAGGCGGTGCGGCGTCGGTGGTTGGGGCTTTTCTCGAAGAGGATTGCACGCTTCTCGTCCCGACGTTTTCCTCCGGTTTTGAAGTCGCCCCGCCGCCCGGCATGCGACTCGAACGAAACGGCTGGAACTACGACGCCCGTCCCGCGCCCGAAGCCGACTCCGGACGCATCTATACTCCGGCGGCGCACGACATTGACCGCTCGATGGGAGCAATACCGGCGGAGGTGATCGCGCGCAAGGGGCGCGTGCGCGGCAATCACCCGTTCGACTCCTTCGCGGCCCTCGGCGCACGCGCCGCCGAACTCGTGTCGGGACAGAAGCCCTCGGACGTGTACGCGCCGCTCGTCGCGCTGGCGCGGGCGGGCGGTTTCGTGCTGCTCGCGGGCGTCGGGCTTGAGCGGATGACGCTGCTGCATCTGGCCGAGCGCGTGGCCGGACGGACGCTCTTTCGACGTTGGGCCAGAGGCGCGCACGGCGAGACGATTTACGCTGAAGCCGGTGGTTGCTCGGAAGGCTTCGGAAATCTGGAAACGGTGCTTCGTCCAATTATGCGCACGACGACGGTCGGAGAAAGCTTCTGGCGACTCTTTCCGGCGAGCGAGACGATCAAGTTAGCCGCCGACGCGATTCGCGCCGAGCCGCGAATCACTCTCTGCGACGACGCATCCTGCGAACGCTGCCCCGACGCCGTCGCGGGCGGCCCCATCCTGCCCGGAGAGTTGACGCTTTAACCTTATCCGGCACGAATAGTTGACGCTCTAAGAAACTCATTTAAAAGTCCCGACAGGGACTTCTGAAAGTAGCCCAGCGATGAATCGCTGGGAAATAAAAGGCGACAATGTTTTCAGTCCCGTAGGGACGACTGAATGCTTGAATCAGCCGTCCCTACGGGACTCAGACAACACTCTCTGTGATTGTTCCCAGCGATAAATCGCTGGGCTATTGTTAATAGTCCCTACGGGACAAAAATTCCGTGTTTTCCAAAGAGCTTCTACCTTCTGTCGTCTCGCACGTGAAGCTCAATTCATCGCCGATACCTCGGAAAACCCTTTAGTTTTGCGCCTTAATTCCGTTCGCGTCTGAAACTCTGTTATCATCTCGGGCGTGGTTGACTTGGACGGAGAGGACGGTCGCTCGCGTGCGGGTCGAACAATCTGCGAAGGGTACACGGAAAAGAGTTTTGTCTTTAGAGTTTGCCATCGAATATCCATGCGCGCTGCGTGCGCGCTACGCGGAGGAGCACCTGCGCGCGTGGGGGCGTCTGGGCAGCCTGCACACGCGCCTGACGACGGGCGAGGGCTTCGCGCCGTCGGAGGAGAAGCTGCGTTTCGTCGAGCGCGCGGCTGACGAGATCGAGCGGATGCAGACGGAGACGGGCGTCTGCTCGACGTGTCCGGCGCATCTGCCGTCGGACGCGGCGGGCGAAGGCGAACTGGTCGGATGCCTCGGGCGCATCACGTATCCGATTGAAGCGCAGTTTGAAAAGTTTCTCGCCGACCGCGTCCAACTCGCGCTCGACACGCTCGACGAAACCGACCAACCGCGCCTGCTCCGCATCCTCATTGACCACGATTCGCCCTTCGACGGCGAAGGCACTAAAGCTCTGCGCGCCGCGAAGCCCGCCGAGGGTTTGCGCTTCTTCGAGTTGCGTCTGCCCATCAAGTTTGCGCGCGCCGCCGCGCACGTCACGACCGACCATCTCTTCGACGCCCTCTACGGCGTCACCTCCGAAGACGCCGCGCGCACCACCTACACGCGCGAACTCCCGAACCCCGCGACCCCCGACTATTACGACTTCCTCGACTTCATCCTCCGCAACGACCTCACCTCCGGAGAACGCGAACGCCTCAACACGCGCAGCCGCAACTATCAACAGTTCCTCCGCCTGCTCGCCGCCCTCGAACGCGCCGAAGCCCTCTCGACACGCGTCCTGCTCGACTAAAGCAGTCAATCGTGAATCGTCAATCGTAAATAGAAGGCGTGATTCAGCACGTTATCTATTCACGATTGACGATTCACGATTTACTTGTCTCTATTCCTGTCCTTCTTCGTCAATCTGGCGGAGGGAGTCGAGGAGGAGATTGGTGTTGCTGGCGGCCTGAATGGTGACGGGAAACTCTTGGGTTGAACGCTCGAAGTCGAAGCCGCCGGAGGCGATTTGGACGATCTGGCGGAAAGCCTCAAGCGAGTTGACGGGGCCGCATTCCGCGCCGACGATGCGCCCTTCGTTGAACAGGACGCGACCGCAGGACGAATGCCCCCCGTCGCCTTCGATGACGAGCGCGCCCGTCAGACGCGCGTTTTCGATGACCTGCACGGCGTCGAAGATGCTGACGGCGGAGAGGTCTCCGGCGAGCGTGGCGCGGCGCGCGCCCGTCGTGCCGGTCGCAAGCGGTTGCGACGGCGCGAGGTTTTTGGCGAGTTCCGGATGACGGGCCTGACGGATGGCTTCGAGGCCGCTGGCGATGGAGATGCGCGGGTCGAGTTGCTTGGCTTGCAGGAGACGTTCCTGCGCCGTCTCGAAATCCTCGCGCGCCAGATAGAGACCGGCGAGGGCGAGACATTGGCGCGCGGCCTCGTCGGGCTGCTTGTTGGAGGCGGCGACCTCGCGCAGTTTTTCGCGCAGCGGCAGCGAGCGCGGCTGCTGCTCGACCGCCTTCTTCAGGCGGACGATGGCGCGGTGCGGCGCTTGATACTTCAGGAAAAGCTCCGCGTCGAGCAACGCCGCCTCGACCTCCTCGTCCTGTCCCCTGTGCGCGTCTTTTTCGCTCATCAATCCTCGCCCCGCCAGCGCGTCTCGCACTATCAGCCGCGAGTTTATCACACTCCGCAGCCGCCCGATTTCGCACAGCGCAACCCGCATCCCGCGAGCACCATTTCGTGTAACCGCGACATCATTTCCGCCCTCCGTCGTGCGTTCTTTTTCACACGCGCGCTCTACGAAACGCCGCCCGCCGCTCATGTAAATTCTCAACGAAACTCCTGTAAATACGCTCCTTTATCCATTAAGCGTGCGTCCTGCGCGGACGCTCGCGGGCCGCTTCGTGTCGCCGTCGGGACGCTTGTTGCACGGAGGAAACGCGGCACGCCGAATGCACTATCAAGCAAGTATTACCCCCTACTCGAAACGACTTTTAAGGCGCGTGTGCGGTCGCGCTCCTGTGCAGACGACAACTCTTCCCGAACCCTGTTCGGAAGCTGGCGGACAGAGGAGAACCCTTGCCGATGCATGATGAACTTTCATTGGAAATCTTAGGCGCGCCCACCGTGCGTCTGGTCAACACGGCGAACTGGGCGAGCCGTTTGCAGCCGGTCTGCGCGCGTCTCAAAGCGGTCGGGCGCGGGCACGGCGCGGGCGGCACACACTATCTCACGCGGCGTCTGCGGCAGACGCGTCCCTCAACCTACGAGCATTGCCTGCGCGCCTCGCGCATCGCGCGCGTCATCGGACGCGCCCTCGGCTTCGACAAGCCGCGCCTCCAACAGCTTTCCGCCACCGCCATGATGCACGACATCGGCAAACTGCTCGTCCCCGAACAGATTCTCATGCGCCCGCGCAAACCCACGCGGCTCGAACAGTTCATCCTCAAAATGCACCCGAACTTCGGCGCGCTCATCGCCTCCTACTTCAACCTCGCGCCCGAACTCCGCATCCGCACGCAGCACCATCACGAGCGTTGGGACGGCAAAGGCTACCCGCACAAACTCGGCGGCGAAGACATCCCCTTGATGGCGCGCATCGTGCAAGTCGCCGACACATACGACGCGATGGTCGCCGCCGACCGCACCTATCGTTGCCCGCTCACCCACGCCGAAGCCACCGCCGAACTGCGCGAACACAGCCGCCGACAGTTCGACCCGCGCGTCGTCGAAGCCTTCCTCGACACCTTCCCCGAAACGAGGTGATAACAACCCATGATTTCCCGCATCCGCCGACGCATCCAACGCTCCCGCGCACGCCTGCGCCATCCTAAACATGTCGGACAGGATAAGAGCGTTCAGGATAGACAGGAACAGAAGAGGATAGAGGGGGAAACGGTGAAGGGGTAAAAGGATAGACCGAAGAATGCGAACGCATCGAACCGGTTTATCTTTTGCCTTTCGCCCTCTCGCCCTTCAAGCCCTTCCCTTATCGGTTCTTCATCCTGTCGGCTTTGCTGGAAATCGAAACGAACGCACGCCCGCACGAATCGTGCGCGGGCGCAGCGTTCGTGCGGGGATGCGTAAGTAAGCTTTGAAGGCCGGATATTATGAGGTCTTCGTTGGGTTTGCGCGGCGCGAGCAGCTAAGATCACGTTGTCAGATATCATCACGAGCAAAAATTGCGCTCAAGTTTCATAGCACCACTAACCGCCGTATTTTGGTGCTATAAGTCTTGCCCGTGAGTTTTTGCTGTACCAGACCCGCGCCGGAAGCGCAGTAAAACTCTTACTGATAGTATATTTTGCTGAGAATGTCGCCTGTCTTTTTGTCAATAAAATATTGAGGGCCGCCTCCGACCAAACCCGTATCTTTAAGCTCGTATACGACGAGCCATGTCTCTGCCAGTTCGCAAGTGATCACATTATATGGCTCCAGCGATTGGTAAGCCTCTATTGTGTCCCGGTTGGAGATGTTGATGATTTCGTCCCGGCTGAGTTCAATCGGGACAAATACGTTTTCTGCTTTGACTTCAGCCCGATCCGGACGGCCTAGCGAGACTTGCCGCGCATTTAGCAGTACCCCGTTATAACTATCAATTATGTACTCTTTAAGAGCTCCGTTGTGATTAGGAGCAGCGGGTTCAAATATGACGTACCATGCCTGCTTAGTTCTACAGACCGCAGTATTGTAGTCGCCGAGAGGCACTTGATTCTTGGTGGCGTCCGCCCGCGCAATAGCGATGGCCGCGTCCTTCCTAATGGCGTCGCCGTTCTGCTGTGTGTCCCCAACCTTTCTTTTAACAGACCGTATGTTTGGTATAGCCATGGGTTCGCTACAGCCAGTTAAAAGCAGCAGATAGGCACAGATAATCAAAGCTGGTTGTTTCATATGCTTTCACTACTCTCAGGGACATAAAGTACGCGTGTCCATAGAACTACCGAGGAAACCATTCGCTTGGCCGATAGGCTTAGCGAGGTCGGGATGGCTCCCGAGTCTTTTCGGGCCATGAAACTGAATCCCTGTCTTCCCGTCCAATTGAGACATGACGACGCCCGGCACGCCCCACTTGTAAGCATTACTTTTGTCGGTTGGGCTTGGCCCTGACTCCCAATACCCCGTTGACGTTGCAGGCTCAGGATGAATGTGAAACGTCCCTGCGACCAGACTTCCACGTACATCCGGGGGATTTCTCAAGTCTAAGGAATGGGTCTGTCCTGCGGGTGCGCGCCTAACGCTGAGCTTACCCGTGGCTGGATTGAAATATATCCAGCCGCCTTCTTCATGTCTTTGAGGAGTTCCAATATTGGCATCCGCCCATGCTCTGAGGAGAGCCTGTCGAACTATAGAACTGGAAGCCAACTCCTCCCCCGTAGGCGCACACCGGATATCTTCCGGAACCCGCGTCCAGTTCCTAGCAGTTTGCGGTGCGAGGCGCGCTTTCTGGAAAAACGACCCACGGGTAAAATCAAGCAGGTAGTGCCGCATATCTAAGGAAGTGACCATCGCGCCCGGCGGATAAGGGTTCGATGAACGGCCACCTCCCTTGACTTGCTGTGCCGGAGTGCTCGCTATACCACCACCGATATATCGTGAGCCGGGCGGCAAAAATCCACTATGGCCGCCAGCGAAAGGCTGGAAAATTTCAATCCGCCCGCCTTGAGTTCTGACTCCGCTATAGTCGCCGTTGTCGCCTTCCGGGATCATGACCGCGCTGCCGCTTTCTTGCAACTCAGCCGCGATGGCACAGTCAAAGGCGAGTCCCTCGACTTTACACTTGCCCGTCCCGCCGCCTACCAGTATTCCGGCCATCCCGTTCTCGGAAGGCGGTTCGTGCAGAGTGATATACGGGTCGGACTTCCCGACATTGACTCCCAACGTATCCGGTTCGACCTCTTCCACGTCGAAGTAGCCCTCGCGCGTTGATTCGCCGCGTTGCCCCGTTAGTGGATTGACGTGCTTCCATACCACTCCATAGGCCCATTGCTCGGCGAGCAGGGTTTGGCCCGCGTAGATGTTGCTCTTGACCTTCGCGCCGTGGGCATCGAGTTCCGTCAGGACGCGCCCGCCCAAAATGCTCGAATGTAAATAGTAGGCTGTCTCGGTCGGCGCGCCGCTCTCGGACTCGACGCGCTTGACGACATGCCCATCGCCGTCAAAGTATTGCGTGATGGTGTGCGAAGCGTCCACGCTCATCGCAGTCCGGTTGCGCTGCTCGGCGTCATAGCTCATCTGCAAGCTGTTGTTGCGCGTGTTCTGGCCGGAGGCATCGTACTGCCATGCGGGGTCTTGTCGGCGGTTGTTGCTGTAGGTGGCGCTGAAGGTGTCGGGCTGCGACCAAAAACGGTTGACGCGCGCGAGGGTATTACCCCACACGTCGTGTTGGTAGCTCTGGCGAAAAGGCCCGTCGGCGACGCCGCTGGTCACGCCGCTCAAGAAGTCGCGCGCTTCCGTGCCGGTGTAGGCTTCCGTCAGATTGCCGAGTTGACCGTCGTACTGGAAGGCACGGTCGAATCTGTTTTGCAGCTTATCGGAGACGTAGCGCAGCATCCCGTCCGCGAAATATTGGGACTCGGAGTGCATGCCGACGGTCGGCGTGTTGGGTGGGTCGTAGGCGTGCGGCGTTGTCCCGTAGACCTTGAACTGCTGCAACTGTCGGCGGATATCATAGTTGAGTGCGAGCTTGATTTGATTGCCGTAGTCGAGCGATTTCAACGCTCCCCACGCGCGATACTGTAGATTCGTGGCGTACTGCGACACGGGGACGACAGGCATGCCGTTGATGCCGCCCGTGTTGTAGGGAGAGCCGCTCACACTCTGTAGTTGACCTGCTTGATTGTAAACATAATCAATCCGGTCGCCGAACGGGTCGGTCACACTCTTGAGCGCGCCCGAGGGACTGTAATCATATGTGATGGAGCGCGTCAGATTACTGATTGAACTGTTGTTGGCGTCGTTGAAGGTTCGGCGTTCAGCCCTCAGTTGCGAGAGGGTATCATACTCATAATCAACGCGCCCCAATTCGTCCGTCATCCACAGGCGATTGCCCGCTTCATCGTATTCGAATTCGACGGGAGAGGTGGAGACCGCACCGCTCAGACCTGAAGGCACGCTATAGTCCCGGCGCTTGAGCATGCCTTGATTGTTGTAGCTATAAGTGATCGAGACGCCGCGCGCATCGGTCAATTTTTGCAGCGTATCGTCGGCGTTGTAGAGGTAGGTGTCGGGGGTCGTCTGGATGGGCGATTTGCTGGTCTTGAGCCGACCGTGACCATCGTAGGTGAAGAGGGTCTCTTGGCCGGGGCCGTCCGTGCCCTGACGGTCGAAGGTGCGGATAATCTGGTCGCGCCCGTTGTATTCGTTGGTGATAGTGCGGTAGACGCCGCCGTCCGGGTTGAGAATCTCGGTTTTGATCCAACGACCGAGTGTATCGGCGTAGGCGGTCTGCCGTCGCCCGACCTCATCTCTGGTCGTCACCACTTCGCCACCCGCGCAGCCGCAGCCGCCGTAGGTCATCTCTCTGTTGGTCTCGTCCGTGTTGGCGGTGACAGTCGGACGGTCGCGCCAGTCGTAAGCCTGACGTGTGTAGAGCCAGCCGTCTTCGTCATCGCCGGTCGGAATCCACATGCCGGACATCTCGGTCGGGAGCGACTGTTTGATGACGCGCCCTGTGTTATCGAAGAGCGTGTGCTGGCCGCTGTAGCCGCCGACGCTGCCGGGCAGATAACCGGCTGCGGCGCGCGTGCGGCCTGCGCCATCGAGCACTTGCACGCGATAACCCTCGACCCCGCTGTCATTCGACGTGAAGGCTTCAAGGTAGTCCTGCGCAGGCGCATAAATCCAGCGTGTGTAGCCCTTCTCCGTGTTATTGAGACCGTCGCGGCGTGCGCTGCGCGTCAGCCGACCGGCGCGGTCGAACGTAAAGGTCTGCTCCGCGCCTTTGACATCCCGCGTGCGAACGACGCGCCCCGTGTCAAACTCATAGGTGAGCGAGAAACTCTTTCTTTGGGCCTCGGGCAAGAGGTTCTGCGCGGCGTCGGCGATAGCGGTCGGGTAAGCGAGCGTGCGGCGGTTGACGGAGTCGTCGAAGTGATCTGCGTAGACAAACGTCGTCTTGTTGTTGAGCGCGTCGAGCGACGCGACGAGAGAGCCTGTAGTGTTGTGGACGGATTTCTGTTCGGTGACTTTGGCGGCATTGTCGGCGTCGTCAACATCCCACCGGCGCACGCGCGAGACAAGGCCGCGCCCCTGCACGAAGGACTGGTTATAGGCCGCGTCGTGCTGCACGATGCTGCCTTCTTGCGCGGGAGTTTGCTCGACCAGAAAATCGCCGCCCGCGTCGTACTCATAACTGACCTTCGATTGCAGATTCCCCTGCCCGTCGAAGAGACGTTGTTCTTTGACGAGGCCAATGACGCGCCGCGACGTATAGGCTTCGCCCAACTCATAGTCCAACTCCGTGTAGCGGAGCGGAGCCGTCTCGTAGCCGCGAAACTCTGAGACCTTCTTCGGTAGCCGGAAAGGTGAGTCAGCTTGCGGCAGGTATTCGATGGTGGTGCGGCGGCGGTTATTCTCGGAATCGTTGACCGTACTATCTACCGGACGCGGGTTGAGTTGCGAGGTGAGCGTCGTATCGTCCTGCGTCCATTCGGTCGTTGTCCAACGCCGTCTGGCATTGATTCCGTCCACCGTCGCCCACGTCTCGGTTCCCAGAACCAGACCACGCTGCCAGCCCGTCGCGGCGTAGCGTACTTTGTTCTGCGTTCCGTTCGGCGCGGTGACGACTTGCATGTCTCCCTCGACGCTCAAGGTGGTGACGGCGGGCGTTTCGACGCCGCCGACGATGTTCCAATCCTTCGCCCACTCACGACGCTCGGTGAAGCGCGGGCAATCCGTATCGCCCGGCGCAAACGTGTAAGCGGTGTAGTTCAATTGCACCCATTGGGAAGAGGCATCCTGCGCGGCCCGTGTAATCTGTTCGACTTGCCCGCGAGAGCCGTAGGAGAAAGTGACGCGCGAGCCGTCGTCCAGTCCGACTTGGGAGAGGACGGGGACTTGCCTGCCGCTTACCGCACCAAAAACGGAGAGGTTCGCGAACGCTGTGTTAATAGTTCGATTTTCGTACCCAAAGGTTGCCCAGACGTGGGTCTGCGGCTGTCCGTCAACCGTCCAAGCCTGAGTGATGGAAATCGGGTTTTGATGCTCGTCATAGTTGACATTGATCGTCCGTCCGAGCGTGTCCAGAACAGCCGCGAGGCGACCGAAACTGTTGTAAACAATGGAGATATAGTTCCCGTTCCGGTCTTTTATTCCGGTGCATTGGTACTGGCCGCCGATGAGGTTGTACGCAAGGCGTGTACCGTCTGGGGTTCGCAGATACTTGAGACCGCCGGAGTCCTCCATCTGGAGAAATGATGAATCGGACGATTCATACAGATTCGAGGCCCCCTGTTGCCGTAATTCGACACGCGCCCCGGAGGAAGTGATAAGAATGTATGAATTGTCGCCGCTGGAACGAAGATACGGCCCTTCAATCACGGGGAAGCCGAGACGGAAGCCCGGTGTGGGAAAGCCGTGGTCGGCATCGAAGATGACGCTGGAAGCGGCCCGCGTCCAAACCAAAGAATTATATGACAAAGATAACTCAAGGTCGAGACCTGTTCTGCCGGGCAGGCTGACGAGTGGCAGACTCCAGTAGAAGTTGCGTGAGAAGAGATCGGTTGAGCCGGTGCGGTTCGCGGCGTCGAGTCGCGCCGATGTGAAGTCCACCACGCTGATGTTGACGGCAGCACTCGTCGCCGACAGCCCGTGGTTGTCGGTTGCCAACGCCGTCAGGGCGTAGCTTCCGGCGGACACATTGCTCAAGGTATAGCTGTAAGGCGCGCTCGTATCTTCACCGAGTTTCGTCGAACCCCGGAAGAATTCGACTTTACTGATGGAGCCGTCGCTATCCATGACGTTGGCTGCGACCGTCACGTTGGTCGGGGCGGCAAAGGTCTTACCATTGGTCGGGCTCGTGACGCTCACCGTCGGCGGCGCGTTGACGATGATACTGACTGCGCTTGAAGCGCCCGTCGCGCCCGCGTTGTCGGTCGCCACGGCAGTCAGGCTGTAGCTGCCCGCAGAGACATCAGACCATGTGTAGCTATACGGGGCCGTCGTGTCTTCCCAGAGTTTCGTCGTGCCTTGAAAGAACTCGACCTTCGATATCGTGCCGTCGCTGTCGGCGGCGGTCGCATTGATGGTGATAGTGGCCGCCGCGTTAAAGACTGCACCTATACCGGGTGAGGTGAGGCTGACGGTTGGAGGATTGGTTTCGTTATCGGCGATGGTCACGGTCGCACCCGCAGGCGAGCCGACGCTATACGCGGCGTTGTTCGAGGGCGTGAGGGTTACGCTCTCGCTGCCTTCCAAGGCTGCATCGTCCGACGGCACGACGGTGACGGTCTGCGAAGCTGAACCGGATGGGATTGTGAGCGACCCGCCGAGCATTCCGTAATCCGTGCCGTTGGTCGCCGTGCCCGCGACGGCGTAGGTGACGGTGAGGGGCGCGCTCGTTCCGCCCGTCCGGTTGACGTTGAACGTGCCGGTGTCGAGCCCCGGCTCGGAGGCGTTGGCGTCCGTCGCGCTGACGGTGACGACCGGCGGCGTCACTATGACGTTGACGATGCTCGAAGTCGTAATCGCGCCGTGGTTATCAATGGCCTTGGCCGTCAGGCTGTAGTTACCTGCGAGGGCGTTGCTCCAGAGACACTCGTAAGGCGCAGACGTGTCTTCGCCCAACTTCGTCGCATCCCGAAAGAACTCTACTTTACTGACCGTGCCGTCGGCATCAGTAGCGGCGGCGGTGAGGTTGATGTTGGAGTCGTTGACGAAGGTTGCGTTGTTGGCCGGGCTGGCGATGCTCACCGTCGGCGGCTGGTTGGAGGCGGGAGGATAGCTATTGAAGAGAGACTGAATTTCCCCACCAGTCAGGTAACGTCTGTAGACGCGGACATCATCGAGACGGCCTTGGAAGTAGTGTGTGAAGTCGGTTTGTCGCCCGCCGATTCTGAAGTCGTTCTCGGTCGGCGCAATATCGCCGATACTCCCTGTGCCAGCATAGGTATGAACCAGCGCGCCGTTAGCATAGGTCTTGGTCAGACCTCTGTCATAAGTGACGGCGACGTGCGTCCATTGGTTCGGCGGCGCAACGTAGTCGGTATTGACAATTACCCACCCCGGACTGCTGTTGGCGAAGGCCCATCGGATGGTTCCGTCAGGAAATCTGAGGACTTCATACTCGCCCTCTTTATTGACAATTATCCCGCCGTAAGTCGCGTTCGAGCCGGGCCCGGTCGGATAAATCCATGAACTGACCGCAAGGGTGTCGGAGACGGCGAGAAGGGGCTGAGTGCCGATCTGCACGTAATCATTGACGCCGTCGAAGTTGAGCGCGCCCGCTCCGGCCCGCCCCGCGCTCCACGACGCACCGGAGACCGTGCCGTTATTGCCCTTGCCGGTCGCGTCGGCAGTAGTAGCACCGGCCCCCTCGTCGAACTTCCAGAATCCGGCAAGGCTCGCATCCGCATCCGAGGTGTCGTTGGAGTATCCTGCGCCGCCGACGAAGCTGCCGTGATTACCATTCCCCGATGCATCCTGCAAAGTCTGCCCGTCGAACTTCCACAATCCCTTTGTACTTGTGAAGACTTGGAGATGTTTCTGCGGCGTGAAGTTCGAGGTGTAGAGTGCGCCTGCCGA
>DATLMV010000240.1:0-2557 GCA_035537095.1 Pyrinomonadaceae bacterium | reverse complement strand
TGCTGGAAGGTGAGATGCAGAAGCTGGTGACGATGGAAAACCGCCTGGCGAACCGTGTGATCGGTCAGGAAGAGGCACTCGCCGCAGTTGCAAACGCCGTCAGACGCGCACGCGCGGGCTTGCAGGACCCCAATCGTCCGATCGGCTCGTTCATCTTCCTCGGCCCGACCGGTGTCGGCAAGACGGAGACGGCGCGCGCGCGACGGACGGCGTTGGCGACGGCAATCAAAGCCTCGTCCTGACCGATGACGCGACGGCTCAGGCGGTCTTCCCTCGTCACCAGTTTCTGCATCTCGCCTTCGAGCATCTTCGAGACGGGGACGCCCGTCCACTTGGCGACCACTTCGGCCACGTCCTCCTCGTCAACCTCTTCCTTGAGCATCACGCCGTCGCGCTGCAACTCGGCGAGCTTCGTCTGCTCGGCCTGGAGCGTGCGTTCGAGTTCGGGGATGCGCCCGTATTGGAGTTCGGCGGCGCGCGTCAAATCGCCCGCGTTGCGCGCCTGATCCAGTTGCAGGCGCAACTGCTCAAGCTCGTTCTTCGCCGCGCGCATCCGCTCGATCTCTTCCTTCTCGGACTGCCACTTGGCCTTCATCCCCGCCGACTTCTCCTTGAGATTGGCGATGCGCTGCTCGATGTCTTTGAGACGCTCCTTCGAGCGTTCGTCCTCTTCGCGCGTCAAAGCCTGCCGCTCGATTTCGAGTTGCAGAATCTCGCGCTCCAACACGTCAATCTCCTGCGGCAGCGAGTCAATCTCGATGCGGAGACGCGAGGCTGCTTCGTCAATCAGGTCAATGGCTTTGTCGGGCAGGAAGCGGTCGGTGATGTAGCGGTTCGAGAGCGTCGCGGCGGCGACGATGGCCGAGTCCTTGATGCGGACGCCGTGATGCACCTCGTAGCGTTCCTTCAGTCCGCGCAGGATGGCGATGGTGTCCTCGACCGTCGGTTCGCCGACGTAGACCTGTTGGAAACGACGCTCAAGCGCCGCGTCCTTTTCGATGTGCTTCTTATACTCGTTTAAGGTCGTCGCGCCGACGCAGCGCAACTCGCCGCGAGCGAGCGCGGGCTTCAACATGTTCGACGCGTCAATCGCTCCCTCCGCCGCACCCGCGCCGACGAGCGTGTGCAACTCGTCAATAAAGAGCACAATCTGCCCCTGCGAGTTTTCAATCTCTTTGAGGACGGCCTTCAGGCGGTCTTCAAACTCGCCCCGGTACTTCGCGCCCGCGAGCATCGAGCCCAGATCGAGCGCGACCAGACGCTTGTTCTTCAAAGTCTCCGGCACGTCGCCCGAGATGATGCGCTGCGCCAATCCCTCGACGATGGCCGTCTTGCCGACGCCGGGTTCGCCGATTAACACCGGATTGTTCTTCGTCCGGCGCGAGAGCACCTGCACGGTGCGTCGAATCTCGTCGTCGCGTCCGATGACGGGGTCGAGCTTGCCCTGACGGGCGAGTTCCGTCAGGTCTTTCGCATACTTGGAGAGCGCCTGATAGTTGGATTCGGCGTTCTGGTCTGTGACGCGCGTGCCGCCGCGCGTCTGCTCGATGATTTTGAAAAGGTCGTCGCGGTTGACGCCGTGCTGCCGGAGGACGCGGCCCGCCGCGCCATCCTTTTCGTCGGCGATGGCGAGCAGCAGATGTTCGGTCGAGATGTACTCGTCCTTCATCGTCTCGGCCTGCTTCTGCGCCGCCGTGAAAATCTGGCTCAGACGCGGGCTGAAATACTGCTGTCCCGCGCCCTGCACTTTGGGGAAACGCGCGACGGCGGCCTGCACGTCGTTCAAGACGACGGCGACGTTCGCGCCGAGTTTGCCAAGCACGGGACGCACGATGCCCTCGGGCTGTTCGAGCATCGCCAGCAGCACGTGCTCCGGCTCGACCTGTTGATTCTGGTTGCGCTCGGCGGCTTCGATGGCCGTCTGGATGGCCTCCTGCCCGCGCAAAGTGAAACGGTCTAAACGCATAGAATTTTAAAACCCCTGTAAATCGTGAATCGTAAATCGTAAATAGAAGGCGTGACTGAGCACGTTATCTATTCACGATTTACGATTTACGATTTACGACTAAATTAACGACCGGCGGCCTTCTGCTTCTGTTCGCCGCCGGAAGGCTCTCCGGCCTTCGCCTCGATGGTGCGCTGGCGGCCTCCGCCCTCCGCGCCCTCGCCGCTGATCTCGATGCGGCGCGCTTTCACCTCTTCGCGTTTGTGCAGCGTGACGCGCAGCACGCCGTTTTTGTACTCGGCGGTCGCGCCTTCGCCCGAGACGGTCTGCGGCAGCGTGAAGGAGCGCGAGAAAGTGCCGTAGGCGCGCTCGACGCGGTGATAGTTGTCCGTCTCTTCCTTCTTCTCGAAACGACGCTCGCCCCGCAAGGTGAGCACGCTGTTCTCAATCGTCAGTTCAAAATCCTCTCGATTCATCCCCGGCAGTTCGGCTTCGAGGACGATCTGGTCTTTGTTCTCGAAAATATCCACGCTCGGCGTCCATGCGCCGCGCGCGATGCCTTCGTCGCCGAAGGAGCGCGAGAGATTGCTGGAAGAGAACAGGCGATTGACC
>DATLMV010000239.1:0-3839 GCA_035537095.1 Pyrinomonadaceae bacterium | reverse complement strand
GACGCCGAACGCGTCGCGTCCGGTATCTCCGAAGCGGGGCGTCCGGCGACGGCTTGTGCGAGAGGTTGGGTCGGCATCAATAGATCAGAGGGGACGATGGACGATAGACGATAGATGAGATGGAAGCTCTTTTCAGTCGGTCGTTCAGTTCAGTCGTTCGTCAGTCCGTGCATCGTCTTATCGTCTCTTGGGTTAAAAAAATGCAACGGGCGAGGCTTTCCGTGTCGGCGCTCGCCCGTTGCGGTCGAATGGTTGGGTTCGGTCAGACGCGGCGACGACGTTGACGCGGCGCGCTAGGTTTGCCGCAGGAGCGTCGAACCGGCGTCCGGCCAGCGACGACTGCTCAGGAAACGCCTTAAACGCGATTCTGGCTCGTGCCGTAAGAGTCGGAGCCAGCCGCGCCTCCGGTCTTTGTGCCTTCGGCGGCATCTTCGGCGGCGGTGCGCGCGGTCGCCGTCTGGTGTTCGAGTTGGCTGCGCTGCGCCACTTCCTTCTGCGTCGAGAGGTCAATGCCGATCAGGTCTTTGAGCTTGCCGAGCAGCGCGGGCACGACGACGTTGCGCGCCGTCGTTGACAACTCCTCGACGAAGCGGTCGCCGAGCGATGAGAGTTCGTCTTGCAGGCGGTCGTAAACCTTCGTCTCTTTGAACTTGTCAATGACGCCGGATTCCTTCACGCGTTGAAAGATGCCGGGACGCTCCGGCTCGTCGCTATAAGCGACGGGCGCGGAACCGATGCTCTGCGAGCCGTAGCCCTGCCGCGAGTCGGGGCCGACATCCGTGCGCGCGGCGCTAGTACCGAATGGCCCGGCTGGATAGGGGGTCGCGCTCGCGGATGACGTGGCGCGGTCGTCGAGATTCGAGACGCCGTGCTGGCCGCCGGTGATCGGTTGGGCGGCGTAGGCGTGTGCGGGAGTGAACGCGCTCATGTTGCTCGCGTTGATGCTCGCACGCACGTCCTCGTCTTCCGTGTCGAAATCGTCGTCGTCATCGCGTCCGCCGCGCAGAGCGCCGCCGACGCTGTAGCCGAGCAGGAGGCCGACGCCGAGCGCGCCCGCGCTGAAGGCTGCGGGACGACGGCGATACTGCTCGCGCCAGTCGAGCGAATCGCTGATGCTCTCTCTGACACTCTGATACTGTGTGGCGACCGTCTCTTTGATCTCGGCGACGGTTTGCGTGATTGATTCGCGCGCTTCCTCCATACGACGCTGAAGCTGTTCTTTGGTGGCGTCCGTATCGGTAGTTTGGGGTTCGGGCGCGCGCGCCAGCCCTGTATTTCTCTCTTCAGCCATTGCTAATCCTTTCTGTTCGAGATGCCTCGATGCTCTTGGTCGGTTCGGGACTGGTCACTTCGTTCGCCAACCATTGTTTGTCGCGTTTGAGTTCCTCGACGCTGCGATTCGGAACGGGGTCGCGCTCTGCCAGACGGTTCTTCATCAGAACGACGATGATGCCGCCGATGACGAGATAGACGATGCCGGTGATGAGAAACCCGAGCGCGTAGTTGAGGGCCGGTCGGTCGAAGCTAAAGAGCGTCGAGACGAAAAACGCGATGGCGACGTTCAGGAGCGCCAGCCCGACGACCGCCAGCACGACGCCGACGCCGATCAACGCGCCGCCGCGCACATAGACCGCAGCATCTTCCTTGAGTTCGACTTTGACGAGGCTCAGCTTCGTGTCGAGCAACGCCATCACGTTGTCGCCCAGACGCCCGAAGAGCGCGGGCAGACCCTCGATGTCAGCCTGCGTCGGCGCGGCTGCCGCAGCCGTCGTTCTTCTCTCTAATTCGGCCATCGCTCCCTCCCTATCTATCGAGATGAAAAAGACAGATGCCGGAGGCTAACTCTCAGATGTTGGGAATCTTTGTCTTTTCCCTGACATCTCGCCTCCGACATCTCTCGAATGCTTTTTCACCTGCGGCTGCCGCGAAGCAGGAGACCGATGACGAATCCGGCTGCCGCCGAAATCAGAAGCGCCTGACCCGGTTTCTGGCGCGCATACTCTTTGGCGTCCTCCGCGACCTGCCGGTAGTCCATGTTCTGCAAGTCCTTGAACTTGTCCGTCACGACCGTGCCGACCGCCGAAGCCTTATCCGAGACATACTCTTTGGCCTGACCAGCCGCGTCCGCGACCTTCTGGCCGTACTCTTTGGCCTGCGCCGCCAGACCCGTCGCCGTGCCCGCGCCCGCGCCGCCGCCGCTCGAACCCGCGCCGCCGCCTGCGGTCAGTCCGCCGCCGCCGCCCGTGCCGTGCGTCAGGCCGGTCGAGGTGTCGCTACCCGCAGACGCGCCCGAGCCGCCGCCCCCGATAGGGCCGCCGCCGCCACCGCTCGCACCCGCGCCGCCGCTTGAACCTGCGCCGGTCGAACCCGCGCCGCCCGTCGAGCCGAACGGGCTGTTGCTGCCCGCCGCGCCGGAACCGCTCCCGCCGCCCGCGCCGCTACCGCCGCCGGAACCGCTACTGCTGCTGCCGCCGCCCGTCGCACCAGTTGATTTATTATCTTTGTTTTGAGACATATCCTATCCTCTCCTTCGTGTGTCAATTCTGTCGTCTTACTAAACCTGAGAGAGCGTGCGAGAGAGCCGCCCTGTAAAATGCTTTACCTGTCGCAAGCGAGCAAACAACGTGCCGACGCCGCGAGAGTTAGCTCCCGCCCGTCAAAACGCACGCCGCGCGCGTTTGTCTGCCGCCCTTCGAGGGCCACCGCCGCCTGTCTTGTTGCGAAAAGGTACGCCTAAGATAGCACATAGACGGGAACAATACAGAACCCGAAAATATTTTTTCGAGATTCTGGGAACCGCTTGACAGCGGTTTCGTATTCAGGTAAGTAAGTACTTACTTTTAATATCCGGGCGATGCGGGAGACGGGTTCAGAGCCAACTATGGGTAAACAGATTTCGATTCCGGCGAGGGGCGACGCTCCGGCGACGGGCGGGCGGATGTTGCGCGAAGTGCGCCGCCAGCAACTCGTGGACGTGGCGATGCGCGTCTTCTCCGAGCGCGGCTTTCGCGGCACGACGACCAAAGAGATCGCGCAGGCGGCGGGCGTCTCCGAAGCCATCATCTTCCGCCATTTCACCACCAAAGAGGAACTCTACACGGCGATCATTGACCATAAGGCGTGCCAGAACGGCGCGCACGCCGAGCAGCCGATTGCCGAGCGTCTGCGCTGTTCGGTGGCCGAAGCGATGAGCAAAAAAGATGACCGCGCGGTCTTTGAAGGCATCGCCACCATGATGATGCGCCATCACGAGGAGGACACGGAGTTTCTCCGACTCCTCTTCTATTCCGCGCTCGAAGGGCATCAACTCTCGCAGATGTTCTGGGACAGAAACGTCCGCATGATGTACGAATTTTTGGGCGCGTACATCCACGAGCGGCAGCGCGAAAAAAGTTTCCGCGAAGCCGACCCGCTCGTCGTCGTCCGCGCCTTCACCGGCATGATTATCCATCATTCCGTGACGAACACGCTCTGGGACAAGTCGCGTAGCCTGCTCAACATCTCGAACGAAGCGGCGGCGCGCGAGTTCACAAACATTCTCCTGCGCGGCATCACAACGGGCGACGCGACGCACGCCGCCTCTACTCCGAACGGCGCGCACGGCAAACGCGCAACGTCGAAACTACCGCCCGCGAAACCCACAGCTTCCTCAGTCCGCGCCGGAAAGAGGGGCGAGCACAAACGCAACGCCGCCGGGGGCGCGGAGTCGAACCGCGAACTCGACAGAAACCTCGCGCACCACGCGCGCGTAGAAGAATAGATTCCGCTTTCTCAAAACTAGATTCCGGTTTTCGATATAACTTCCCTTTGAAAGAAATAATCCATATGAGCGCACATCG
>DATLMV010000238.1:0-5341 GCA_035537095.1 Pyrinomonadaceae bacterium | reverse complement strand
AACAACAGGTTTTGCCCCTTGCGCGGCTCCGGCGAGCAGCCTTCTTCTTTTGGACCTTTCAAAATAAAGGAGCGTCCGCGTCATGCGTTCTACCAGAATTGTCTCTCCGACTTCTCTCTCTTTTCTTCTACTACTGCTGCTCGCTATTACCGCTGCGCCCGCGTTTGCTACTACCGATGAGAATGACGCAGACGAATATGACGAGGTAGCTCGCGTCGTGCGCCTCAGCATGATTAAAGGCGACGTGAGCTTGCGGCGCAACGGCAGCAAGCAATGGGAGCAGGCGAAGCCCAACTTTCCGCTCGTAGAAGGCGACCAACTCGCCACCAATCGCGATGCACGCGTCGAAATCCAGATTGATTCACGCAACTTCGTTCGCGTTGACGAAAATTCCGTGCTCCGCATAATCACGCTTCGCGACGAAGGCATCGCGCTCAGTCTCTCGGAAGGCACGGCCACTTTGCGCCTCGCCAGATTCGATAAAGACCGGGAGTATTTTGAAGTTGACGCTCCGCGCACGACGATGGCCGCGGAGAAAAACGGCGTCTATCGTCTGGACGTTGAGCCTTCGAGCGGAAGGGTTCGATTGACTGTGCGCGATGGCGGGCGCGCGCGTATCTACTCGGACACATCAGGCTTCACGCTGCGCGACGGTCGCACGGCGGAGTTGATTTACGAAGGCGCTAATGCTGGCGATTGGGAGTTGACCTCCGCGCGCACTTTCGATACGTGGGATTTCTGGGTTGACGACCGCGAGCGCTATCTGGCGAAGCAGTTGCGCTACGAACAGCGCGAGCGTTACTACGACCAAGAAGTCTGGGGCGCTGAAGAGTTGGACGCCTTCGGCGAGTGGATGTACATCAACGACTACGGCTGGATATGGCGTCCGCACGTGACCGTCATCAACAACTATAACAACTGGGCACCGTATCGCTACGGGCATTGGACATGGTGTCCGCCGTACGGCTGGACATGGGTCGGCGATGAGCCTTGGGGCTGGGCGCCGTATCACTACGGGCGATGGGTTTATTACAACAACAGTTGGTGCTGGGCACCGCGCGGCTATGGCTACAACTATCGTCGCGCATGGTGGCGACCGGCGCTCGTCGCCTTCGTCTACATTCCGACATCCTACGGCGAGCACGTCGCATGGTATCCGCTGACCTACGGCCAGCACGACCCGCGCGGGCGTCGCTACCACCGCCAGCAGCAACAGCGCCAACCTTTGACGCCGCTCCGGCGTGAAGATGTCGCCAGACTCGAACGGACCAATCCGGCCTTCCTGCGTGCCGTTACGACGCAGCCCGCGCGCGAGTTCGGCCAGCAGACTGCGCGACTGCAACCCGCTGCGCCGGAGATTGCGCGCCGCGCCGTGACGGGCGAGCCCGTCAGCGGTCGCCTGCCAATCCTGCCCGCGGATGGAAGCGGCGGCGACGGCACAAACGGCAACGGCGCGGATAGACGAGCGCGCTCCGCAATCGTCGCCAGACCTCCGGCGCGCGCGAACGTGCCCGCAACGGCTTCAGAGAATCGCCCGACCGGCGCAGCAACGCGCACGCCCGGCGCTTCCCTCGATAGCGAGTTGCGCCGCTCGCGTCTCTACAACAATCGCGAGCCGCGCACAGCGCCGGGCGCAGATGAGCGCGGCAGCGGCAGCGGTGGCGGCGGCAGCAACGTCGGCGGCGCTGATGGAAGCGGCACGGGAGCAGTCGCCAGACCTCCGCGCATGCAGCGCCAGCCGGTCGAGCGGGAAACGGAACGCGGAAGCGACACAACTAATCCGGGTGCAAACGGCAACGGGCGACCGGCCAGAGCGCCGCGCGTCAACCCTGCGGAGCCGCGCACGTCAGCGCCCGACATAGATAACTTGCCCGCTCCCGGAAGGCGCGATGATGAGCCTGTGAATCGTCCGCGTCCGACGAGGCCCAGAGATGATTCGTCGCCGCGCGAGGACGCGCCCACAACGCGGCCTGAACGCAGAGACGAGCCCGGACCTGAGACCAGACCCGAACCGAGGCCCGAACGCAGACCGGAACCTGAGCGCAGACCGGAGCCTCGTCCCGAACGCAGAGACGAGCCGAGGCCGGAGCGCCGCGAGGAGCCGCGCCCTCAGCCTAGAGAAGAACCCAGACAGGAAAGGCCGCAGCCGCGAGAGGAGAGGCCGGAGCCGCGCCCTGAACCTCGTCCTGAACCACAACCCGAATCGAGGCCGGAGCCGCCGCGTTCCGAGCCTACCAGATCGGAGCCGTCGCCACCGCCGCAGCAGGAATCGAGGCCGGAGCCGCGCGAGGATGCGCCGCGACCGGCTCGTCGCGAAGACCCCGGGCGCAGGCGTCGTTAATGAGTCTCTGAACTATTTCAAAGCCGGGGAGGCCGCACGCGCCGTTCACTAAAGTTACAAAGCGCGTGCGCGCTCCCCAACTCTTCAACATGAAGCGAAAGGAAGCGCCATGAAACGATTTGTTCGAGCTACGTTGTTTGTCTCGCTCTGTATGCTTTGTGCGACGCTCGCAGCCGCGCAGGATAGAATGCGCACCGTCAGCGCCTCTCACAACACGGCGGCCCTTTCCGCCAACGCGCCCCTCGACCCGACCTATATTCCCGCCGGCTCGAAGGTCTACGTCAACTACATTCAAGGCATGGGCGGCTTTGAGAACAACTTGGCCGCCGCTTTCAAAAAGAAGAAGGTCGCGCTGCTGATGGTGACGGATCGCTCGCAGGCGGATTTTGAGATTAACGGCTACGCGGAAAATCAGAAGGCCGGGTGGGCCAAGATTATCTTCGGCAGCGGTCGCCCCGAATCGGAAGCGAGCATACAGGTCGTCAATCTTAAAACCAGCGTCGTCGCCTACGCCGTCGCTTCCTACAAAGTCGATGCGTGGAACGGCAAGAAAAGCACCGCCGAGCACTTAGCTAAAAATCTCAGGCAAAAGATGGAGCGAGATGATAAGCGCCTGAGAAAACCTTAAACGACTTTTGCTTTCGAGTTTCAGGTTTAGCTTACAAGTTAACGAGCCGAACTTTTAAAGCTAACTTGACGAGCCGAATCTGAAACCGGGAAGCTACAAATTGAAACCTTAAACATCAAACCGGGATTTTGCCATGTACGTCCTACGCCTTTGCCTTTACATTATCCTGCTCGTCGCGGCGCTCACGCTCGGAGCGTATTTCTCCGCCGTTGTTACCAGTGCGCAAACCAGAGCGGCGCGTGAACTCAAGCCGGACGTGCGCGCGGCACAGCGCCAACGAACGCGTGCCTCAGTTATTCCGCGCACCAATGGATACGCGCCGCAGCGCAACCAGAGCGCGCTCACTCTTAGACCGCAAGCCAAAGCTCAGGAAGCGAGCACGGCATCACGCCCTCGTGCGCGCGTCGTTAAGAAAGACGCGGCGGCGAATAACTCTGCGACGCAGGAGCTTGTGACGCCGCTTCCGACGCGTATTCCTTCGGGCACGTCTTTGAGCCGCGTCCTTCATACCTCGCAGTTGAGCCTCACTTCGACGGCCGGCACGAATGAGCAATACGTTGACCGCAACTTCGATTTAAGGGCCGACGAGCGCACGACGTTCGACGCAACCGGCGGCTCATTCGACATCGCCGTCGGGCGCTCCGGCGCACGCTACGAAGTCTTTTCCGCCACGCTCAATAACAGGCGTCTGGGCGCTCTCGTCGTCGCGCTCGATACCAACGGCGACTTTATACGAAACACTTCGGCCACCTACGACCTCGGCCTAGATTTCAATCTTCCTTCGGCTGTCTCGGTCGTCTCCGGCACATCCAGCTCTGGCCGTGAGTTCGTCATCGTTTCGTCCAGCGGCTATTACAACTTCGATAATCCGAACGACCCCGACAACGAACCTTCAGCGGGCGTCGTGCTGCTCGTGCGCGACAATGCGACGGGCGGCTTCGACAATTCGCTCTCTCGCTCGCTCGTCGCCGCCGGCAATAACCAACTCAACAACGCGAACGCGCTCGCGCTTCTTCCGTCCGGCGATTTGCTGATTGCGGATTTCGCTTCCAACGAATTGCGCATCGTTCGCGATACAAACGGCGACCGCGTGCCCGACACGCTCAACGCCACGCCCTATTATTCTTACCAGTTTTCCGACGATGCGCCCCTCGACATCGCAGCCAACTCGCGCGGCGTCGTCTTCTCTCACTCGACCGGCAACGATGCCATCATGCTCGCCCTCTATGACGATAACAACAACGGTCGCGCCGACCGCGAAGAAGTCGTCGTCGAAGGTCTCTCGCTCGACAACAACTTGGTCTTTCACGGCTTGACGGTTGACCGGGAGGGAACAGTCTATGTCATCGAAGACGCATCGGGCGCAGCCGACCTCGTAGCAGACGGCGGCAATCTGGGCGCGCCCGTCATTGACGCTTTTCCCGACCCCGCGCTCAACGGCGTCCTGCGCGACGGCTTTATCTACGCCGAAGCCGATTCGCCGAATTCGCAGGCGCTATCGGGACTCGCCTTCGGCTTCGATGCCACGCTCGGACCTGTCGAGCGACTGACGATGACCAATAGCGCCAGCCTCCACGGTGATGCCACGCGAGACGGCCTCGCCACCATCTTCGGCACGCACCTGACGCGCGGCGCACAGGGCGCGAGCGATGCCGACGCGGCGGCGCGCGGCATCTTCGTCACCATAGAGGGCCGCAGCGTTGCCGTGCTCTCCTTCAATGATTCGCAGATTAACATTCACGTCCCCAACGCGGCTGGAACAGGCGTCGGCTCGGTTATCGTTTTCGTCGGAGACGAAGTGACAGCCGCCGACGACGTGATGGTCAGAAACGCCAACCCCGGCCTCTTCACCATCCCGCAAACAGGCGCGGGCGAAGTGGTTGCGCTGCTTACTTCAGGCATACGCTATACGAAGGGTCCTTTCCCCTCGAAGTTCGATGGACAAAGCTCCGTCATCGCGCTCTTCGGCACGGGCTGGCGCAACTCTCTGCCCATCACCGTCCGCATTAACGGACAAACCGCTGCGGTCGAATACGCAGGCCCATCGGGAGGCTTTCCCGGACTGGACCAAATCAACGTCCGGCTTCCCGGCGGTGTGACAGGCACAGTGCCCGTCGTCGTCACTACCGCAGGCGGCGAGACGAGCCGCACCGATGCGCTCATTACGATTCAGTAAAGCTTGAAGGCGGGCCGGGATGCGAGCGTGGCTTAAGGGCGATTAGCCGCGCTTTCATCCCGCCCGCCTTCATTCATCCCAACCGCTTGATTCATCTCAACTACCTCATTCATCCCACCTGCTTGTTAATCCCGCAATCTTCCGTGTTTTCTTAACCACGCGTGTGGACAAAACCCTGCCGGCAGTGATGCAATAC
>DATLMV010000237.1:0-11622 GCA_035537095.1 Pyrinomonadaceae bacterium | reverse complement strand
GGAAGCTGTCTTGCGATCCTGGATAAAGACGAGCAGCCGCTCAGCCTGAATCTTGCGCTGGCCGTTGTCGCACCCCTGACCGTCGCCCGCGTCGGCGTCAATCCCGGTGTCGCTCGCCGAGCAACCCTTGGACGTGAAGTGGTTCACGATGAAGGTGAATTTCTCGCCGTTCGAGTTCTGCTGGAAGGTCTGCGCGAGCGGCGGGCGCGCCTGATTCCAAGCCGGGTTGATGTCGTTGACCTGCGCGCCGGAGGGCGTGACGGCGGAAGGCTTGTAGATGATCGCGTTCTTGATTTCGTCGGTGCCGGGGTTCGGGCTGTCGATAGCCGAGTAGGTGCCCGGCGCGGTGGCGTTGTTGAGGCCGTTGACCAAATCTTGCAGCGCGCCGTTAGGGTTATTGAAGCCGTCGTTCTCGATCTCGATGACGCCGAGCACGTCCGGATTCATGGTCGTGATGGCCGAGATGATCTTGGCGCGCTGGCGGGCAAACTCGGCGGCTGTCGTCGCGCCGCGCGAGGTCGGGAAGCCGCCGCCCGCGCCGTCGCCGTTGAAGTAGTTGAGGACGTTTGAACTGGCGACCTTGAGCGTGCCGCCGACGCTCTGGGGCGCGGCGGGGCGCGGGTTGGTGCGCGCGAAGGTGACGGTCGCGGTCGGCTGGACGCGATAGTCGCGGGTCGTGCCGTTGGTCGTCGTCAGACCGTAGTCAATGACGCCGGTCAGGTTGGTCGTCGTGTCTCCGGCGCGCAGCGTGTTGTCCGCGCCGATGTAGGGAATCGGGTTCGGGTTCTGCGTGCTCGACGCGTCGTCGAGCATAATCTGGCGGCGGGCGTTGGATTCGGCACGCGCGAGCGCGCCCGCGCTGTTCGGGCGGTCGAAGCTGTTCTGCTGGAACAGGCGACCCTCGGACGAGAGCATCACTTCGCCGAAGCGTCCTTGCAGGTTGTTGCCCGTGACGGTCAGAGGCTCGGGGAAGGTGACGCGCATGCCTTCGACGCGTTCGAGGTCGTTGAGCACCGGCTCCGGCAGGTCGTAGGCGACGGGCAGCGGGGGCGTGTTGCCCGTGCTGCAAATCTGGATTGACGTGACGTTATCAATCTCCGTCATCGTGTTGAACTCGACGGCCCGGCCCGTGACGCGCACCCGGTCGCCGACGGAAACGTCCGTCGTGATGGACGGCTGGAAGACGAAGACGCCGTCGGAGGTGGCGGTGTTGCCGTCGCCCGACGGGTCTTGAATATAGAAGCCGCTCTGCTGTGTGGAGAGTTGGAAGTCGGCGGTGACGACGCCCTCGGTCGTGACGGTCGAACCCGCGAAGGGGCTCGACGTGCTGCTGCCCTGAATCTGGAAGATGGGCGTGAACGGGTCGCCGCACGAGCCAGCCGAAGCGATGGTCGTGAAACTGAAAACGTAGTTGGACTCCATGTTGTCCGGCGGGTCGTTGGTGTCCGTGTCCGTCACGTTGGCGGCCACCACCGTCACCGTGCACGTCTCGTTGTTGGAGAAGTCCGTGTCGGGATTCAGGGTGTAGCTCGCGCCGCTGCCGGAGAGCGCGAAGGTGTGCGCGCCGCTCGTCGTGCAGGAGATGGTGAACGAACTACTGGTGACGTTGACCGGCTCGCTGAAGTTGACCGTGATGTTCGAGTTGACGGCGACGTTCGTCGCGCTGTTGGCAGGGGTCGTGCTGCTGACGGTCGGGGCGGCATCGCCGAGGCCGCAGGAGTTCGGGGGCGAAGCGGAGTTGCGCGGCGTCGGCGCGCCGGTCGCGAAATCGCTGTTGTTGTTGTCGGTCTCGGTGCAGCCCGCCGCGCCGCGAATGTCGGCGGTCGTGTTGCTCGGCGCGGGCGCGGGGCCTGCGCCCTCCCAGCAGAAGCCCGTCGTCGTCGTCGTACCGCCGTAGCCGACGAAATCAATGACGCTGGCGTTGCTAGTCGGGCAAGTGACGGTTAGCGCGGTTCGAGTGTTCGCCAGCGCGACCTTTCCATTTGTGCCACTCATCGCTGCGTTGCCGGTCGCGTTGACGGGCGTCGGCAGAGCGGTTGTCCCGCCCGTCCCTGCCGCTTCCTGCACCAGATAATATCTACCGGCAGGAATCACGCAGGTGTTCGCTACGGTGGAACTGCACAGATTGGTCACGTTCCACGTATTTCCGCCAGCGGAAGCGTACTGAACCGACCATGCCGAAATATCTACGGGCGACGTGCCGCGATTGAAGAGTTCGATAAAGTCGTGTGTATAAGTTGCACCCGCGTTGCCGCCCCCGCCGTAGATTTGGCTGATGACGACGCCGTTAGAGAGTGCTTGTGATGTCGGGATGACCGAGCCGGAGCGTTGCAGCAGAAGGGTCGCGGCAACAGCGATGACGACTAGGAGAACGATGAGATGGCGGCGCACAAAGATAGCAGGTCGTCTGCGAAGAGGCGATGAGAACACAGGTGGAAGATCCTTTCGTCTGTTTGACTGGTTGAAGGGAACAGGCGTCCTCTGATATGGCCTTCATCGGAGACGCCAAGCACGTTTGGGACGGTGACGCTTTGTAACTGATAATCCGGCCCGTCGTCAAGCTGCCGGACGAGAATCGCGCATCGGCAGTTGTCACGTTAGGGCGCGCGACGCACTTGTCGCCGGATGTTTTTGTGCAGCGATAGTTATCTCGCGTTCGTCGCTGCCGGAGCGTTGCGGGATGCTCGACTGCGGATGAAATTGTGGAGACTCTGCCGGACTCTCGTCTCGATTCGGATTTCAAAACGAGAGTCCGGCACGAAACAGGCTGCTGCCGCCGCAGGCGACGGGCGCGCTTGTTGACTGGCCTTACTGCGCGCCGAAGCGCCCGCGATACTCGCCCGAGGTGATGAAGCCTTTGACCATCTCGGCGTTGATATAGTTGCCGTTGAACTCGTCGAGTTTGCCGAGCCAGAAATCGTAGCCGACGTAGTTGAGCCCCGGTTCGGGGGCGTCGTTGGGATTGCGCCGCAGGTAGCCGAAGTATTCCGTGAGGACGAAGGCGCGCCTGTATTCCCGGTCGCGCAAGTCGCTGTCCTCGGCGACCTTGCGGAGGACGGAGGCGCGCGTCTCGAAGCCGAAGGCCATCCCGTTGACGAGATTGCTGCGCTCATCCGGCGAGAGCACGCCGCCCGCCTGCGCGTTCAGCTTATCAACGTACTGCGCCGGACTGAGCGAAACCGGATAGAGGGCGAGAAATTCGGGACGCGTGACGAACTCCGCCGTGAAGTCCTGCTTGTTGGCGTCCAACTGGACGAGCCATTGCGTGGAGTTAGGGATGACAACCACGTCGCGCCCGACGGCCTGAGCGTCGCGCGTGAACTCACGGTAGCGCGGCATCGCGCGCGGGCGCGCGGGCGTCTCCGGCAGCGCGGCTTTGTAGACGCGATAGACGAAGAATCCCGTCTCCTGAAACTCGACCGAGAGGAAGAAGGCCGCCGACGCGTTGATGCGTTTGACTTCGCGGCAGCCGACGTTTGCGCCGCAACCGTTGATCTGGTTCGTCCAGAAAGCGAAGCCGTCAGCGTCCGGTTCACGGTTGAGAAAATCGTGATAGTGCTGGCGGACGAAGAACTGCGCGTCGTCAAGCGGATTAGCGGCGGGCGTCACAAAGTCGTTATCGTTGATCGTGACGGTCGCAACCGGCGCGGGGACGGACGCGCCGCCCGTCGGGTTCGAGAGCGTCAGTTGAAACGTCTCGTCGCCGCCTTCGGGGTAGCCGTCGTCGGTCAGCAGGATGCGGACGGTCTTCGTCGTCTCGCCCGCGCGGAAGCGGAGCGTGCCGAGCGCGGCCTTGTAGTCCTGCCGCTCGGAGGCCGTCGCGTCGGTCGTCGCGTAATCAACGCTCACTTGCGCAGAGGTGTCTCCGGTGCGGTTGACTTCGATGTCAAGATGGGTCGCGGACTCGGAGACGTTGAAAGTCGTCGCGCCGAACTCAAGGGAGGTCGGGCCGCCCGTTTCGCCGACGGGGCAGACGTTGCGCGCCGAAAAGGTGTTGCGCGGGTTCGGTTGAGCGGCGTTGAAGTTGGCGGCGTTGTTGTCGGTGTCGTCGCAGCCGCCGCCGTTACGCAGGATAACGGTGGTCAGCGTCGGCGCGGTCGTGGGCGCGTTGCCTTCGGCGCAGTTGACGTTGCCGTAGCCGACGTAATCGGCGATGTCCGGGTCTTGCCCGACCGGACATTGGAAGGAATTAATCGCCTGATTATTTCTGACGAGCGCAATCTTGCCCGACGTGCTGCCGAGATTGAGGAACGGAACCGGCAGATTCTCCGAGACGGGAAGCGGCTGCCCGTTCGTCCCCGAGCCTTCGAGCTTGAAGAGAAAATACTGGCCGGGTTCGACGTTCATGCTGCGCGTCGAAGAGAAAGAGACGTTGGTGGCGACGGTCGAGCCGTTCGTCGTCGAGACGATTTGCAGCGAGTAACCGTTGATGTTGACGGTCGCCGTCCCGCGATTGAAAATCTCGATGAAGTCGTTCTGGTAGGTCGCGCCCGCTTCGCCGCCGCGCGTGTAGACCTGACTGATAACCACGTCGGAAGAGGCGGCGGCCTGCGCGCGCGCGCCGACGACGGAACATGCGACCATCAAAGCGACGGCCAGCAGGCGGAGGTTTGCGCGGACACACTTCCGCACGCTGCGAGGTGAGATAGACATTTTGGTAAATCCTAAGGAAAAACGATGAAACGAAAAGGGACGAAGGGCAAAACAGGTGTTTAGATGCAGGATTTTAGATGTCAGTAAAGACAAATCGCATCTTTTTTCTGAGAAATTGGTTTAACAGTCCCGTCAGGGACTTCTCAAAGTAGCCCAGCGATTTATCGCTGGGAACCATCGGAGAATTTTGTTTCAGTCCCGTAGGGACGGTTGAATGAATCTCAGCTGAAAAACTTACCGGACTTATTCCCAGCGATAAATCGCTGGGCTATTGTCTAAAGTCCCTACGGGACAAAACTTCTAGTTTTCCAGAGAGCCTCTTACGTTAGACGCCTAACTTGTTTATAGGCAGCGTTTACCGCTTTCGCTTAGACTCTCTCAAAGATAATGGCGATGCCCTGACCGCCGCCGATGCATGCGGAGGCGAGGCCGTAGCGACCGCCGCGCCGTCGGAGTTCCATGAGCGCGGTCAGGACGAGGCGCGTGCCGGATGCGCCGAGCGGGTGTCCGAGGGCAATCGCGCCGCCGTTGACGTTGGTGCGCGCGCGGTCGAGCCCCAGTTCTTTCTCAACGGCCAGATATTGTCCGGCAAACGCTTCGTTGACCTCGACCAAATCAATCTCGTCGAGCTTCAAGTTGGCCTTTTCCAGAGCCTTGCGAATCGCGGGCACGGGGCCGATGCCCATCACCTCCGGCTCGACTCCCGCATAGGCCCAACTGACGATGCGCCCCAGCGGCTTCACGCCGCGCCGCGCGACGAAATCTTCGCCCGCGATGACGAGGGCCGCCGCGCCGTCAACGATGCCGGACGCGTTTCCGGCGGTGACGAAACCGTCTTTGCTGAAGGCGGTCGGGAGTTTGGAGAGGATTTCCAGCGTCGTGTCGGGCCGCAGGTGGTCGTCGGCGTCAACTATCTTCACGCCCTTCCGCGTTTTCACCTCGACCGCGACGATCTCCTCCGCGAAGACGCCCGCCGCACGCGCCCGCGCCGCTTCCTGCTGCGAACGCAAAGCGTACTTGTCCTGTTCCTCACGCGAGATTTCGTAGCGGCGCGCGAGATTCTCAGCCGTGCCCGCCATCGTCGTGTTGCAGTAGGTATCAAGAAGCGCGACCATCAGGGAGTCTTCGAGTTTGCCCTGCCCGAGCGCGAAGCCGGAGCGCGCGCCGTAGATGACGTGCGGGGCCATAGACATTGACTCCATGCCGCCGACGAGCGCCGTCTGCGCTTCGTCGAGCATAATCATGTGCGCGCCGCTGATGATTGACTGGATGCCGCTCCCGCAGAGACGATTGACGGTCAACGCCGGACGCTCCGCCGGAACGCCCGCTTTGAGCGCGACGTGGCGCGCGCCGTAGATGGCGTCGCCCGAAGTCTGCAAGGCGTTGCCGATGATGGTGTGGTCAATCTCCTCAGCCGCGACGCCCGTCGCTTCGAGTGCGCCGCGCGCCGCCGTCGCGCCGAGGTCAATCGCCTTCACGTCCTTCAACGCCCCGACGTAACCGGCCATCGGCGTGCGCTTGCCGCCCAAAATAAACACTTCACGAGCCATGATCTATTATTTCGCCTTTCGGTGGAAAATCTGTCGCTCTAACGAACCTTTGAGATTAACAGAGCCTCCGCGCGGGCGTCAATTTCCGCGCCGCGACCGGGGCAAACTCTGCACTTTACCGCGCACGCATTTGATAGTAATCTGTCCCGTCGCCGTTGCCTGATTCGCGTTCTTCCCTGACACGAGCAGACGGTCTGACTCCCGTTTCAACCCTCTACCGAGGAGCAACAAAAAGATGTTGGAGAGAAAGTTCCCCCGACTTTCGTCCCGCCTGCGCGCGTCTCTCCTGAGCGCGTTTGCCCTCTCGCTCGTCCTCTCGCCTGCCAGCGCGCAAGACCGCCCGCAACAGAAACTCGGCAGCTTCGAGATCGCGCGCGGGCGCGAGATGCTCAAGGTGGTCAAATCCGACCTTGAGAAGAACTACTACGACCCGACCTTTCGCGGCCTCGACCTCGAAGCGCGTTACAAACAGGCCGACGAGATGATCAAGAGCGCGCAATCCAACGGGCAGGTCTTCGGCATCATCGCGCAACTCTTGATCGAACTCGACGACTCGCACACCTTCTTTCTCCCGCCCACGCGCGCGACGCGCACCGACTACGGTTGGGAGATGCAGATGATCGGCGAGCGTTGCCACGTCGTCGGGGTCAGACCGGGCAGCGACGCCGAAGCCAAAGGTCTCAAGGAGGGCGACACCGTTCATCTCGTTGACGGCATGAAGCCGACGCGCGCCGACCTCTGGAAGATTCAGTATCTATACAACTCCCTGCGCCCGCAGGCCGGGATGCGTCTGGTCGTGCAGGGGCCGGGAGAGCCGCAGCCGCGACAACTCGACGTGATGGCGAAGTTGAACGAGCGGGCGCGCGTCACCGACCTGACCGACTACGACGCGTACATGCGGCTCGTCATCGAGGAGCAGCGCATCGCGCGTCTCAATCGTCATCGCTACATCGAAATGGGCGACGAGTTGTTCATCTGGAAGATGCCGCGCTTCGATCTGCCGAAGGACAAGGTGGACGACATGGCGGGCAAGTTTCGCAAGTTCAAGTCGGTCATCATTGACCTGCGCGGCAACTCCGGCGGCTTTGAGGAGACGCTGCTGCGGCTCATCGGAAACTTCGTCGAAAAGGATGTCAAGGTCGGCGATTTGACGCGCCGCAAAGAGGTCAAGCCGCTCGTCGCCAAGTCGGTCGGCGCGAACGCCTACAAGGGTCAACTCGTCGTCCTGATAGACAGCGAGTCGGGTTCGTCCTCGGAGCTTTTCGCGCGCGTGATGCAGCTTGAGAAACGCGGCACGGTCTTGGGCGACCGTTCGGCGGGCGCGGTGATGCGCGCGCGCCAGATGGGGCATCAGGTCGGCCTCGACATCGTCGCCTTCTACGGTGTCAGCGTCACCGACGCCGATTTAGTCATGACCGACGGCAAGAGCCTCGAACACACGGGCGTCACCCCCGACGAACTCTTGCTCCCGACCGCCCAAGACCTCGCCGCCCGCCGCGACCCCGTCCTAGCCCGCGCCGCCGCGCTCGTCGGCGTCCAGATGTCGCCCGAAAAAGCCGGAGCCCTCTTCCCCGTCGAATGGCGCAAATGAATGTAGATATAAACAGGACGAAAAGATTGAGGGTAAGCGGGGAAACGGGGAAATGGTTAAAAGGGGAAAGACAAGTGAGAGCGGAGGACAGATGCTTTCCCTTTCCCCTTTCCCTTTCCCCCCTTTTCACGCTTTCCCCTTCTCTATTTTGACCGTGTGAATTGTTAAGGAGTAAACCTCGTGAACAGTAGAAAGTTTATCTATTCAAGCAGACACGCGCGTGCCGTCGTCGCCTTTGTTCTGCTCGTCGTCGTGTGCATATCTGTCGGCGTGCGGCGCGCGGGCGCGCAGACGTTGAGCGGCGTGGAGCGCGACCGTGGCCGCGCGATGCTCGGCATCATCCGCGACGAAGTGAAGAAGAACTATTACGACGCGACCTATCGCGGCATGGACGTGGACGCGCGTTTCAAGGCCGCCGAGGAGAAGATTGGTCAGGCGACCTCGCTCGGGCAGGTCTTCGGCATCATCGCGCAGGCGCTCGCCGAACTCAACGACTCGCACACCTTCTTTCTCCCGCCGCCGCGTGCGGCGCGCGCCGACTACGGTTGGGAGATGCAGACCATCGGCGACAAGACTTTCATCGTCGCGGTGAAACCGGGCAGCGACGCCGAGGCCAAAGGCGTCAAGGAGGGCGACGAACTGCTGCTGCTCGACGGCTTCAAGCCCTCGCGCGCCAACATCTGGAAGATGAACTATCGCTATCACACGCTCGCGCCGACGGCGGGCGTCCGCATGGTCTTGCAGAGTCCCGATCAGGGGCCGCGCTCGCTCGATGTCAAAACTAAAATCGTCGAGGGCAAACGCCGCCTCGATTTCCGCGAGATCGAGAGCGAAGACATCTGGAACTACCTGCGCGAGGCCGACGCCGACGCGCATCATAATCGTCATCGTTACTATGAAGACATGGAAGGCGTCTTCGTCTGGAAGATGCCGCGCTTCGATTTGAGCGCGGACGAGATTGATTCGATGATGAGCAGGGCCAAAAAACGCAAGGCGATGATTCTCGACCTGCGCGGCAACGGGGGCGGACTCGTCACGACGCTCCAACGTCTCGTCGCCAACGTCTTCGACCACGACGTGAAAATCGCCGACCTCAAAGGGCGCAAAGAGATGAAGCCGCACATCGCCAAAACGCGCGGCGGCGACAACGTCTTCAAGGGCAAGCTCGTCGTCCTGATAGACAGCAAATCGGGTTCGGCCTCCGAACTCTTCGCGCGCCTCGTCCAGCTTGAGAAACGCGGCACGGTTATCGGCGACCGCTCCGCAGGCGCGGTCATGCGTGCACAGCCCTACACCTACGAGATGGGCGCGGCCACCGTCATCTCCTACGGCGTGTTGATTACCGACGCCGATTTGATTATGACCGACGGCAAGAGCCTCGAACACACGGGCGTCACGCCCGACGAACTCTTGCTCCCGACCGCCCAAGACCTCGCCGCCCGCCGCGACCCCGTCCTAGCGCGCGCCGCCGCCATCCTCGGCCTCAACCTCACACCCGACAAGGCAGGCACGCTCTTTCCCCTCGAATGGCGAAAGTAGACGATTCAAATCAAAGGGAAACGGGGAAAAGGTCAAAGGGGAAAGGGATTAAAGACAGGTGCTTTCCCTTTCCCGCTTTAACCTTTCCCCGTTTCCCCTTTATCTCTTTTCGTCCTGTTAAATTCCCGCTCAATCAATAAATCGGTGCTGCGCGCGGTAGCGGTGGAGTAGTTCTTCGAGGAAGCCTTCGTAGGTGAAGGCGTCGGGGTCGAAGACAGGGTGCAGTTTGTGCAGGATGGGCATCGAGATGCGCCAAGCCATCCATTGACGCGGCGCGTCGGCCAAGTCCCAACGGCGACGCAGGAAGGCTTCGACCACTTCGATTTCGCGGCCCGAGAGCAGATTGATGTCGCCCTGAAAGGGCACGGGCTTGAAGGAACGACGCAACGCCACGTCGCTCGTCGGCGCGGCGAAGACCTGCGCGAAGCTCGGAGCCTGCGCTTCACGTTCGCGCACGACGACCGTCCCGGCCACGAAATCGCCGACGCGCTGGTCGCGTTGGCTGACGAAGACGCACGCCAGCCCGACCGAGTAGAAGGGAAACGGCATCATGTCGAAGATGCGCAGGAGGTTGCGCGCCGACGCTTCCCAGAACGTCACGGGCCGCCCGTCCTCGCGAATCACGCGCAGCTTCAAGAGACGCTTGCCCGGCGTCTGCCCGTTCCAGAAAGTCTCGAAGAGCGCGAAGTAGCTCGACCAGATCAGGAACACCGACAGGATGAGCAAGAGCAACGCCCACTTCGGCGCGTCCGACAACTTGTCGCCGAAGTGCGCCAGATTGCCCGTCCACGTCAGGATGAGAGCGACGGCGGCGATAGCCAAGAGTTGCAGCGTATGGTCGAACGCGCACGCCAGAAAACGGTTGCCGATTGACGCCAGCGCGAAATGCAGCGGCACGCGCTCCGGCGTCTCGATGACAAGCGTTTCGTCTGTGGGGATGACTGCCGACATAAACTTTATGACGCGAGAAGCTTACATGAACTCGCGACGCGAACGTCTTATGCGCCGCGCACGCGCAGGAAGCGACGCTTGCCGACCTGTATCAGCACGGCGCGTCCGGTTGTGATTTCCACTTCGTCTTCGACGCGCGCGCGGCGTTCGCCGTCGAGACGCACGCCGCCCTGTTCGATGAGACGGCGCGCTTCCGACATCGAAGGCGCGAGCGCGGTTTCCACGAGCAGGCGCGGCAACTTCCAGACGGTCGCGGCGATTGTTCGTTCTTCAACCTCGTCCGGCGTCTCCTTGCGCTGGAAGACGCGCGCAAACTCGTCCACGGCAGCCTGCGCGTCCGCCGTCGAATAAAAGTCCGCGATGATGCGCTTGCCCAGTTCGACCTTGAGGTCGCGCGGGTTGCGCTCGCCCGCGTCCGTCGAGGCGCGCAAGGCAGCAATCTCTTCGGGGCGGAGGTCTGTGCAGAGTTCGTAGAAACGCCACATCAGTTCGTCGGAGATGGACATGATTTTGCCGAAGATTTCCGACGGCGGTTCGTTGATGCCGATGTAGTTGCCGAGCGATTTCGACATCTTCTGGACGCCGTCCGTGCCTTCGAGAAGCGGCATGATGACGACCGCTTGCACGTCCTGCCCGTACTCGCGTTGGAGGTTGCGCGCCATCAGGAGGTTAAACTTTTGGTCTGTGCCGCCGAGTTCCACGTCGGCTTCGAGCGCGACGGAATCATAGGCTTGCACGAGCGGGTAGAGCAGTTCGTGGAGCGCGATGGGCCGCTCCTGCGCGAGACGCTTCTGGAAGTCGTCGCGTTCGAGTATCTGCTTGACGGTGACGTGCGAAGCGAGACGCACGAAACCGTCGGAGCCGAGCGCGTCCGTCCAGCGCGAGTTGAAATCAACGACGGTCTTTTCGGGGTCGAGCAGTTTGAAGATTTGCGACTTGTAAGTCTCGGCGTTGGCGGCAATCTCTGCGCGCGTGAGTTGCGGGCGCGTCGCGCTTTTGCCGGAGGGGTCGCCGATGAGTCCGGTGAAATCGCCGATGAGGAAAATCGCCGTGTGTCCGAGTTCCTGAAAGGCGCGGAGCTTGCGGATGACGACCGTATGACCGAGATGGATGTCGGGCGCGGTCGGGTCGGCCCCGAACTTCACGCGCAGCGGCACGCCCGTGCGCGCGCTCCGCTCCAACTTCGCGCGCAAGTCCTCTTCACGAATGATCTCGACCGCGCCCTTACGCAGGTATGCCAGTTGTTCGTCAATAGTCATAAACGAAGTCTAAAGTCTGCCAGTCCAAAGTCCAAAGTCGAGGAAAGTCCAAAGTCTAAAAGTCCAACGTCCAAAGTCG
>DATLMV010000236.1:0-9243 GCA_035537095.1 Pyrinomonadaceae bacterium | reverse complement strand
GTCTTGCGCTGGCGCTCGTCGCCGCTGGTGCGCCGGTCGCGTCGGCGCAGGAACCCACCTTTGCGCAGAAGCCGCCGCCCGCCGAGCGCGACACGCAGGAGACTGAGAAGGTCTTCACGGAAGAAGTCCGTATCCCCATCTTTGCGACCGACGAGAAGGGACGCTTCGACCCGACGCTCGAATTAGATGAAGTGCTGATCCTCGAAGACGACGTGCCGCAGGAGCCGCGCAGCATCCGTCGCATCCCCGCCAGCGTGCTGCTCGTCATCGGCACGGGCGGCGACATGAATCCGGCGATTCGCACGGGCACGTCGCGCGCCATCGCCCTCAATCTTCTCTCGCAACTGCGCGAAGGCGATCAGATAGCCCTCATCCAGTTCAACACGCGCGTCGAGGGCTTGCAGAAGTGGACGACCGACAAGAGCCGCATCGAGTATGCGTTGCGCGAGCGGCTCAAGTCCGGCGCGGGCTCGAAACTCTCGCAGGCGATTATTCTCGCCGCCTCTTATTTTGAAAATCAGCCGGTCGGCAATCGTCATCTCGTCCTCATCACCGACGGCGTCGAGACGCCCGGCAGGATGAGCTACAAGGAAGCCCTGAAGGTGCTCGAAGCCGAGTCGCCGGAGGCGCGTGCGCGCTCGGCGGAGGCCGTCCGGCAACTGAACGCCGCGCAGGCCACCGTCCACGTCATCAGCTACACGGCCTTCGGGCGACAGATTATCAAAGAGCGCAAAGAGAAGGTCGTGATGGACATCGGCCCGCGTGCGGGCGGCGTCGCGTCGTCCGGAATCGCCACCGCCGGTATTGACCCGACGCTGCCGCCCGGAATGAATCGCGGCGGCACGAGTATGCCCGTCGTCGGCGGCACGATTCGCTTCGACCCGCAGATGAAGAGACTCAACAAAGCCTACGAGGCCGCGACGAAGCGCAGCGAAAAGCAGCTTGCCGCCTTCACGGAGGAGACGGGCGGTCGCCTGTGGCTGCCGACATCGGGCGTTGACATGGTGGCGATGGGCGGCGAGGTCGCACGCGAGATCGGCTCGCAGTACGTCATCACCTACAGGCCCAAACGACCGCTCGCCAGCGCGCCCCCCAACGAATACCGTCGCATCCGCGTCGCGCCCCGCCGCATCGGTCTGGAATTGCGCGCACGACGCGGCTACGTCGTCGCCTCCATGCGCTAGACAAAGGGATGGGAAAAGAGCCTCCTTTGAAAGAAGAAGGGCGGGAAGGAGACATCCTTCCCGCCCTTCTTTTTTACGTTTCAGGCCGCGTTTTCCTCCGATTCAGGGGAATAACGGTGCGGCGTTTCGCCTCTTTGAAACGGGAGAAAGGCAACGCGCCGTCCCGTTTGGGGAGAGTTGCAACGTGCCTTGCATCGTCAACGCACGAACGAAAACCCTCGAATCCGCGTCTTAAGGTCTGATTTCCGGCCCGTAAACCGAAAAAACCGGGTCTAACTGGCGAGCGCGGCCTGCAAGGTTTCGCGCAGGGCGTTGACGTGCTGCGGCTCGACGGCCAGCTTCTCCTTACGCGCTTCGAGCGATTGACGGCGCATTTCCGCCCATTCCTCGCGCGGCACGCGATGAAACGCGGCGACCACTTCCGGGTCGAACTGCGTCCCCGCGAACTCGTCCAACTCCGAAGCCGCCACCTCGTAAGACCGTCCGGCGCGATAGACGCGGTCGCTCGTCATCGCGTCGAAGGCATCCGCGACCGCGAAAATGCGTGCGTGTAGGTCAATTTCCGCCCCGCGCAGGCCCAGAGGGTAGCCCGAGCCGTCCCACTTCTCATGGTGCTGCGCGACGACGCGCGACGCCCCGTCCAGAAATTCTATCCCGCGCAAAATCTGTTGCCCGAGCAGAGGATGCAGGCGCATCTTGCTCCATTCGGTCGAGGTGAGCGCGGCGGGCTTGCGCAGGATGGCGTCGGGGACGCCGATTTTGCCTATGTCGTGCAGCAGCGAGCCGAACTCAAGCGAGCGCATCTGTTCGCGTTCGAGACACATCTCCCGCCCCAAACGCAAACTGAAACTGACGACGCGTTCCGAATGCCCGTGCGTCTCCGAATCGCGCGTCTCTAATGAAGCCGTGAGAGCTTTGAGGGTCGTCCGGTAGGAATCTTCGAGCGAGTCGAGAGCGTGGTTCAACTCCGCCGTGCGCTGCTCGACCATCTCGCTCAAATGGTTCTCGTAGAGACGTTTGGCAGCGCGCAGTTGATAATGTTCGAGAGCACGCCGGACGACCGCCTCGACGTGTTGCAGGTCGAACGGCTTCATCAGGTAATCGAACGCGCCCGCACGCAGAGCCGAGATCGCGCTCTCGATATTCTGCATCGCCGAGATCATCACGACCACCGTATCGGGAGCGACCGACAGGACGTGCGGAATCATCTCCAACCCGCTCATGCTCGGCATCATGATGTCGCTCAGAACGATGCTGAACTCGCCCTCGCGCATCGCCTCCAACGCCTCTTCCGCCGAACCGACCGCCGTGCAATCATACTCCGCGCTCAACAAATCGAAGAGCACTTCCCTGATCTCCGGCTCATCGTCGGTGATGAGAATGCGTGCTTTACCATCTCTGACTTCAGACATAGCATGAACTCCGTTCGGGAGAAATCAACTCGGGGAACAATCTTGAGGCGGGAGAGCCGGACACACACGGATACCAACAACAACACCGACATAGGCACATCCATCTTACAGTTTTTCAAACGCCTGCGACAAACTTTTTCCCTGCGTGCCCGCCCCCCAACCACAGCAACCCCCGTGCCAACTCCCCGCCCCCCCCGACGCCCGCACACCTCCCGCCCCACCCGCGAATCCTGACACGCAACCACCATCTTCTCCCGGCAACACACACTCTCTCCGACGCTGTACCTCCGAAAAATTTATGGTAGAATCTCTCCCGTCCTTCACCCTCAGCCGGAGTGGCGAAATCGGTATACGCACTAGACTCAAAATCTAGCGAGGTCACACTCATGTCGGTTCGAGTCCGACCTCCGGCACTTCAAACTTCCAGCAGATCAAAGTTCTCAAATATCCTTCCAGTTAAGGTTGATGTCGAAGCCTGCGCGTTAGCTCGTCGCGCTCAGGCTTTCGTTCGCTGCGGCTTCCGTGTAGCGGGCTCGCCGTGCAATTTATCGAGCGCGTGTTGGAGCGTCTGTTTGCTGTTGAGGACGGGGCGGAAGAGGTCGCCGATTTGGGCGATGCGGGGGAGGATGTTTTTGATGTGGAAGTCTTGCGGGGTGATCTTCTTTGTGCTGACTTCGTCCCAAGTGAGGGGGGCGGAGACGGGGGCGGCGGGGCGTGGGCGGACGGAGTAGGGGGCGACGACCGATTTGCCGCGTGCGTTTTGCATGTGGTCAATGTAGATGCGGCGGCGCTGGCGTTTCCTCAGCGAACGCTCGACGGTCGCGATACCGGGATGCGCTTCGACGATGCGTGCGGCGAGAAGTTCGGCAAACTCGGCGACCGGCTCATAGGCGTGCGCGGGCTTGAGCGGGACGTAGATGTGCATGCCTCTTGAGCCGGAGGTTTTGGCGTAGGACTCAAGCCCCAACTCTTCGAGGATGCGTCGTGCGCTGAGCGCGACTTCGCAGATCTCGGAGAACTCCACCTCTTCGGGGTCGAGGTCGAGGACGACCCAGTCGGGGTGTTGGAGATTCTTCAGGCGCGAGTGCCATGGGTGACGTTCTATCGCGCCGAGGTTCGCCATGTAGAGCATGGTCGGGGCGTTGTCGCCGACGATGTAGTCAACGACGTGGCCTTCCTCGACATCGAGCGCCGCCGTGCGGACGAAGTCCGGCGTCTCGCGCACGTCGTGCTGGTGAAAAGATTTGCCCTCGATGCCGTCGGGATAACGCTTCATGATGAGCGGGCGGTCTTTGAGATAGGGCAGGATGTAGGGTGAGATTTCGTAGTAGTACTTGAGGAGGTCGGCTTTGGTGTAGCCCTCGTCGGGCCAGTAGGGTTTGCCGAGATTCGTGAGGTGAACAATCTCGCGCCCGACTTTGACGTTCATGTCGCCGCTCAACTCACCCGACTGAAACGCTCGGCTCGCCGCGACGACACGCCCGCCGTCAGAAGGTTTCGTGCTGTACTTTTTCACCTCCGCGCGTTCTCTTCTTTTGCGCGCGTGTTCTACTTTCGCGCTCTCCGTCGTTTCGTCGGTTTCCAGAAGCAGTTTCAACTGCCAGCCCGCTTCGGCAAATTCGTCGCGGCTCTTGATCAGGAGCCAGCGTTTGTCGTTGTGTCCGAGACGGAAGAGATTGAACGCGCCGCGCAGCTTTTCGCCTTTGAGCGTGAAGTTGAGTTTGCCTTCGGCGAGTTGTGCGAGCGGGTCGTCGCCGCGCAGGAGTTCGTAGGTTCCGGCGTCCCAGATCATGTGCTCGCCCGCGCCGTAGTTGCCTGCGGGGATGTGTCCTTGAAACTTCAGATACTCGACGGGGTGGTCTTCGGTCGGGACGGCGAAACGCTTGTCGGCGGGGTCGAGCGACGGCCCCTTCGGGATAGACCAAGACTTGAGCACGCCGCCCATCTCCAAACGAAAATCGAAATGGAGTTTCGACGCGTGATGCTCCTGCACGACGAAGCGATGCAGGTTGCGCCGCGCAATCTTGCCTTTCGGCTCGGGCGTCTGTGTGAAGTCGCGCTTGCGTTGATAGATTTCCAGACTCATCGCCACCTCCCTGCTCTCCACGACAACTCTCAAGAAGTCTCTTGCAAGCGATTCTCTCACACATGCGAAGCCGACAGAAACATCACACCTAAAAAGGAAAAGGGTAAAAGGGGAAACGGTGAAAAGGGAAAGAGGGAAAGAGACAGTTTGCTTTCACCCTTTCCCCCTTTAACCGTTTCCCCTTTTACCCTTTCAGTTTTTTCCTCTGAGTGGTTTATTTGCTCTTGTTGTGTTGGGCGTTGCCGCCCCATGCGTACCAGCCGTCGGCGTCGGGGTTGCCGGTCTTGAGACAGATGAGCATGCCGTTCGATGTGCCGACGTAGATGTTGCCTTCGGCGAGCGCGGGTTGGAAGACGAGCGGCTGTTTGAGGAGATAGAGGAAGCCCATCTCGCCGTCGTCCTGACGCACGGAGAGCAGGTGGCCGAGCGCGCTGCTCAAGTACATGTAGCGGTCGCCGAGCGCGGGCGGCGAGAAGACCTGCGCGTTCTCTTCGACGCCCTTGCCCTGCACTTCCGCGCGCCACGCGAAACGACCGTCGTCGGCGTTGATCGAGTTCAAGTAACGTCCCTGCGCGTTCAACATCTGGCCGCGACTGTAGGCGGCGCGCGAGCCTTGATAAGCCCAACCGCCCGCGACCGTGTTGACGCCGAGATGACGGTTGGCCGCGCCGAGATTGGCGGCTACGGGCGCGGTCGAGAAGCCGACCGACGAGTCGAGGCTCGTCTGCGCCGACTGGCTCATCGCCACGCCGCCGCCCTTGTTCTCGCCGAGATAATCGGCAGACTCGCGCGCGAGCAGGCTCTCGTGCTTGTCTTCGCCGTGCCCCGCGTCAACGCGCTTTAAGCCCTCGTAGGATTTGCTTGCGGAGACCTCTTTTTGCGTCATGAGAACCTGCCCACCCGCGACCGTCGGCGCGCTCGTGCTGGAGTTCATCTTCTGCCAGACGATGCTCCCGTCCGAGGCGTTGAGGGCGAAGGATGTGCCGTCGAAGCATGTGAAGTAAATCTTGTCTTCGGAGACGACCGGCGCGGAGATGACATCGGCGGTGATCTCCTGTTCCCAGATGTGACGACCCGTCCGCAGGTCGGCGGCGAGCAGCACGTGGCCGCCGCGTCGCGTCCTCTTCGACGACAGACCCGCCGCGCTCTGGTTCTGCTGCAAGGGCTTCGCGGATTGCTGCGAGAGATTGGCTTTCGGAATAATGTTTTGATGATCACCGCCGCCGCCCCTCTGCCCCGAAGGGTACGCGATATAGACGCGCCCCTTCGAGATGGCCGGTTGACTCATCAGGGGATCGCCCAACCATTCCTGCCAGACGACTTTGCCCGTCTTCGCTTCGACGACGATGAGCGTGCAACTCTCCGTGTTGAAGGCGACGAGGCCGTCCTCGACGACCGCCGCCGAAGGGCCGTCGTCCGATGTCTTCATCTGCCAGCGGAGCGCGCCCGTCTGCGCGTCGAAGGCGTAGAACTCGTGTGAGCCGTAGCCGCCGCCGACGAAGATCATCCCGTCGGCATAAGCGGGCGTGGCGATGGGACGCCCGCCCGGAATCCGCAAGGCCCAACCCTGCTTGCCGTCCGCCGTCTTGAAATTGCCCGCTTGCAAATCATCGGCCAACACCGGCAGCGTCACGTCAATCGCCTTGTTCAAATCAATCTTCACCTGCTTCGACACGCTCGCCGTCGCCGCAGGCTTCGCTTGCGCCTTCGGTTTACCTTTTCCAGTCGCCGCCGGATACAGATAACCGGCCCACGACATGACCCCGACGAACAGAAGCGTCGCCACGCTCGCGCGTCCGAACTTCTGCCAGAGTCTTTCTTCTCTCCTCATCACACAGACCTCCGCTTCAGCAGCCGAATGTTTTCCGCCGTCTCCCCCTTGTGCTCATCGTGTCACCTTATAGAATGCGGCGGCGAAAATAACTTGCGGCGCGGCGTGAATAAAAATTTTCGACGGCGGTGACGAAGCGCGTGCGACGGCGGCGACAAAAGCGCGGACACCGGATGACAGTTCCATATAGAACGCTTCCTCATCCGACACCAAAGCTCGGACACAAGAACGCGCGCTCCGGCAAAGTTTCCCTGTCTTCGTCGCATGTTGTATTCTGGCCGTGCCGCTTTTGCTTACCTGCTTCAAAACCATGTCGGACGGAGGTTCAAGGATGCGTTTGACGACGAAGAAGCGTTTCGTGCTGCCCGTACTGTTGTGTGTCTCTCTCTTGTTCGTTCAACTGCCCGTCGCCGCGCAGCAGAGGCGAAGCCCCAACAAGCCTGACCAGACGAACTCACAGGCGGGCGCGGGCAGGGCTTTGCATGCGCTCTTCGATGCGGAGTGGGACTGGTTTATGGAGCAGAACCCGACGTGGGCTTCGCGGCTCGGCGACCGTCGGTGGAACGACCGTTGGGAGGATTTGAGTCTCGAAGCCATCGAACGCCGACAGCAACGCCGCATCCACGTGCTCGCGCGGCTGCGTGCGATTCCGCGCGAACGTCTCTCGCCCGCCGACCGCTTGAACTACGACCTCTTCGAGAACGATTACGAGACCGACATCGAACAGCACAGGTTTCGCACCTACCTGCTGCCGATTAACCAGCGCGAGGGCATCCAGACTTCCGATGAACTGACCGAACAACTGCGCTTCGAGAGCGTCAAGGACTACGAGGATTGGCTGGCGCGTCTGCGCGCGTTTCCGCGTTTCATGGAGCAGACTTTGACGTTGATGCGCACGGGCGTCAGCGAGCGAAGGATGTGGCCGAAGGTCGTCTTGCAGCGCGTGCCCGCGCAATTAGATAAGCAGATTGTCGAGAATCCGGAAGCAAGCCCGTTCTACAAACCGTTCCTTGAGTTCCCCAAAACGATCACGCCGCAGGAGCAAGCGCGTCTCGCGGCGAGCGGGCGCGAGGCCGTCGCCACCAACGTCATCCCTGCCTTCAAACAACTCCGGCAGTATTTCACACGCGAATACATGCCCGCCGCTTTCGATGAAGTGGGCATCTGGCAGTTGCCGCAGGGTGCGGAGATGTACGCCTTCCAGGCCCGACGCTACACGACGACCAATCTCACCCCGCAGCAGATTCACGAAAAGGGCCTGAGCGAAGTCGCGCGGATTCGCGCGCAGATGCAGGAGATCATGCGGCAGGTCGGATTTCGCGGCACGCTCAAAGAGTTCTTCAAGAAGCTGCGGACGGATAAGGAGTTCTACTACAAGGGGCCGGACGAGTTGTTAGAGGCTTACCGCGCGCTGTCGAAGCGGATTGACCCGCAACTCGTCAAGGTCTTCAAGACGCTGCCGCGCACGCCCTACGGCGTCGTCCCCATCCCCGACAAAATCGCGCCCGACACCACCACCGCTTACTACAACCAGCCCGCCGCCGACGGCTCGCGCGCCGGTCTCTACTACGTCAACCTGTACAAACCGGAGACGCGCCCGAAGTAGGAGATGATGGCGCTCTCTTTGCATGAGTCCGTGCCCGGTCATCACCTGCAAATCGCGCTCGCGCAGGAGCAGGGCGAGATTCCGAAGTTTCGTCGCTACGGCGGCTACACGGCCTTCGTCGAGGGTTGGGGACTCTACGCCGAATCGCTCGGCGAGGAGATGGGACTCTACGACGACCCCTACTCGAAGTTCGGCCAACTCACGTACGAGATGTGGCGTGCCGTCCGCCTCGTCGTGGACACGGGGATGCACCAGATGAAATGGGACAGGCAGCGCGCGATTGATTTCTTTCTGGACAACGCCGCCAAGTCCGAGAACGACATCGTCAACGAGATTGACCGCTACATCACAGACCCCGGACAGGCTCTCGCATACAAAATCGGCGAACTCAAAATCAAGGAACTGCGCGCCCGCGCCACACGCGAACTCGGCACGGGTTTCGACCTGCGCGAGTTTCACGACGTAGTGCTCTCGTCCGGCGCAGTCCCGCTCGACGTGCTCGAACGCCACGTCGAGACGTGGATCGGCGCGCAGAAGCAACGCGCGCTCAAGAAGACGCGCGGGGCCGCCAGTCCGCCCGTGCACGGCAACCCTTAAACGATTCCGCCGCCGCCGATGGATGCACACCGACACGCGCCGCCCCGCGACTTCGAGGGAACCAACACTACTTGGATTCCCGATTTGCTCTACGTCAACGGGCGCTTCGAGCGCGACACGGCGCTCGCCTGCGATGCGCTCGGCAACATCATCGCGCTCCTGCGCCTGCCCGCTTCGCACAACCTTGAAACCGACGATGCTCCGCGCAGCGTCGCCTTTCCCGAAAGCGGTCTTGCGCTCACGACCCGCATCGTTCGTCTGCGCGGTCGCGCGCTCCTGCCCGGTCTCGTCAACGCACACTCGCACGCCTTTCAACGCGTCATTCGCGGTCGCACCGAGTATCGTTCGGCGGCGGGCGCAGATGACTCCTTCTGGACATGGCGCGAGATGATGTATTCGGCAGCCGCGCGCCTTTCGCCCGCAGACATCTACGACGCTTCGCGCATGGCCTTCCTCGAAATGTCGCTCGGCGGCATCACCTCGGTCGGCGAGTTTCACTACCTGCACCACGACGCCGGCGGCACGCC
>DATLMV010000235.1:0-4656 GCA_035537095.1 Pyrinomonadaceae bacterium | reverse complement strand
CCAACACCGGCCCGGCACAGCCGCCCCCCGCCGCGACACCGGCCAGAGGCGGCGGAAGCCTGCCCCCGCGTGGCACGTCGGGCGGAAGCCGCAGCAGCAGTAGCGGCAACAACGTCAGCAGTACTAGTAGCAACGTCGCCGCCGCCGCGCCCCTCTCCGTCGCACACGACGCGAGCGACGCGCCGCTCAGACACGACGCGTCGCCGCTGATTGCGGACGAGGCGGACGCGCCTCCCTTCGAGCCGCCGCCGCCGCGCATCGAACAGACGCCGCGCGCCGCCGCTGCCGCCAAGTCTCACGTCGAGCCGCAGCCGTTGCGCACGGAAGATGATTCGCAACGTGCGGAAGATGAAGCGCGACGTGAGGGACAGGAGCCGCGCGTTGCGAGTCCCGCAGCGACGGCGCAAGCGGAAGCCGCGCCGCGCGTCGAGCCGCCGAAGCCGCGCCCGACGCCGCCCTCCATCCCGAGTCTGCCGAAGCGGACGACGCCGCAAAGGACACCGCCTCAGGCGACGACGACTCAGCAGACAACGCCGCAAAGGACGCCGCCGCAGAGTACACCCCCTCAAACGACGCCGCCGCAAAGTACGCCGCCGCAAAGGACGACTCCGCAGGGGACGATACCCCAGACGCCGCTGTCGCAGAGTGCGCCTCCTCAAACGACGCCCCTGTCGCCACCTCCTGCGAGCAGTTTTGCGCCGCCCGCCGCGAGCGGTTTCGCTCCGGCTGTTCCGTCGTCGCCGCCGCTCACGTCTCCCCCGTCGCCGCCGGGACTCAAACTCGTGCCGCCCTCGTCGGGTGAGTCGGCCAACGCGGCGTTCCTGCGAGAGACGTTTGCTCCTGCGTCCTTCCTCGATGCGTCGCCCGACGGAAATCTCGGCGCGCAGAGCGATTGGTTCAGGGCCGACGACCTTCCGGCGGCAAACAACGTCGCGCCCCCGTCCGCAGGCGGGGGCTTCGCCTCGTCTCTCGATAACGCCAGCGCGTCGCGCACCTCCGCCGCCGCGCCGGGCAAGCTCCCTGCGTCTCCCGCGAGCGCGGCTGTCGAACAACTCAAAAAACTTCTCGAAGACCGTCGCAAGCCCTTCCTCGTGACCGCGCTCGACGGCGCGCGCAAGGTCTTGCTCGACGGCGACGAGTTGTACGTCGAGTATGCGCCGGAAGGGAAGCACCTGCGCGATCTGCTGTCGAAGCCGGACAGCGTCAGGATGCTGCGCGAACTCTGTTGTGAGACGACGGGGCGCGAGATGGGCGTGCGGATTCGCATCAGGGAGGCGGGCGAGAGCGACGACGACGAGCAGTTGACGCAGGAGGACGAAGCGCGGCAGGAGAAACAGAAACTGCGCGAGATGGCCGAACAGCATCCGCGCGTGCAGGAGGTTTTGCGAACCTTCCGCGCCGAGATCATAGATGTCCGCCGCGTCGAGGCGGAGGAGGGCGAAGCGAGCCGCCCCGTCTGAAATTTCGGTGTCAGTTAAGTTTGAAGTTGTCAGCCGACATTTACCGTCGCTGTGATTTGCAACGGAACCACTACCAAAATTTCCGGCGTCCAAAAAAAATCGCCGCCGCGAACAAACTGGCGCGCGGGTGCGTATAGCTCTTCACGGAGGTTTTGAACCAAACATGCGCGAACCATTGCTGGCAGGTTTTTTGAGTTTTCTGATTCCCGGTGTGGGGCAGATTTACAACGGGCAGATTTTGTGGGGCATCGTCTGGCTGATTCTGACGGGCGTCTCTTGGATCGGGTCAGCCGGAACGCTCGGCTGGATCGTCCATCTCATCGCGGCCTATTTCGCGTACACCTACGCGGAAGAGCATCGCTATCGCTAAAGCCGGGACGCGGCGCACGGTTTGATACGTGCGACAATCTCGAACGAACGGAGGCGCAGGCGCGGACATGAACCGCCTGCGCCTTCGATTTTTATTGCCCTCGCCTGCCGCCCGCGAGGCAGCAAATTCCCCGCGTTTGACATCTATAAAATGCGAAACATATAGTCTCGTCCGGCAGCGAACGCAGGACGCGTTTCGCGTGTCTCTCCCGAGCAGTTTTTAATTCGACAAGCGGCAAGCTGCCCCGCCTTCTGCACGGAGACGGGCAAGCGAATCTTCGCCTCATCAAACGGAAATATTCAAGATGCAAGCTTTAAAACGTAACTCCTTTGCCACGACGCTCGCCTGCTGCCTGCTGTTCGTCGCGCTCGCGGCCACTCCGGCGGCGGCCAAAGACACTTGGACGAAAGTGCGGACGAAGAATTTCACGCTCGTCGGCAACGCCAGCGAGAAGGATATTCGACAGGTGGCGACGCGTCTCGAACAGTTTCGGGATGTCTTCTCGCGTCTCTTCACGGGCGCGCGTCTCAATAGCTACATCCCGACGACCGTCGTCGTCTTCAAAAATTTCGACTCCTACAAACCCTTCCGCCCCGGAGACGTGGCCGGATATTTTCAGCCCGGCGAAGATGTCAACTACATCACGCTGACGGCTGAGCGCGGCGTCGAGAATCCGTATCGAACCATCTTCCACGAGTTCGTCCACCTGCTCGTCGGCAACAACATGACGACCGAGCCGCCCACCTGGTTCAACGAGGGACTGGCCGAGTATTACAGCACGTTCGAGATGCGCGAGGGCGACAAGCAGGTGGTCTTGGGGCTGCCCATCAGCAACCACGTCTTGAACCTGCGCGAGCAAAAACTCATCCCCTTGCAGACGCTCTTTGCCGTTGACCATTCGTCGCCCTACTACAACGAGCGCGACAAGCGCGGCGTCTTCTATTCGCAGTCGTGGGCGCTCGTTCACTATTTTCTGATGGGCGAGACGGAAGCGCGGCAGCAGCAGTTCGGGCGTTATCTGGATTTGCTGAGCAAGGGGATGTCGGCGGAGGAGAGTTTCAAGCAGGTCTTTGCGAGCGAGACGCAGGCCATCGAAAAAGAGTTGAAGAAGTATATCGGCCAGAGTTCGTATCGCGCGCGGACGGTGACGTTTCAGCAGCGTCTGGAGTTTGACAGCGAGATGCAGGCCGCGCCGATGTCCGAGGCCGAAGCACAAGCCTATCTCGGCGACCTGCTGCTCCACGCGCATCAACTCGACCGCGTCGAACCTTATCTCCAAAAGGCCATCTCGCTCGACCCGAACCTGCCGATGGCCCACACCTCGCTCGGTATGCTCCGCGTCCGGCAGGGTCGCTTCGCGGATGCCAAGCAGTATCTCGAACGCGCCGTCGGCGCGAACACGCAGAACTATCTCGCGCACTACTACTACGCCTTCGCGCTCATTCAGGCACAGAACGACACGACCGGCATGATTCAGGGCTTTTCGCCCGAGACGGCGGCAACCGTCCGCACGCATCTCCGTCGGGCCATCGAACTCGCGCCCGAGTTTCCCGAAAGCTACGACAAACTCGCCTTCGTCAATCTGATGACGAACGAACAACTCGACGAGTCGGTCAATCTCGTCAAGCGCGCGATGGCGCTCGCGCCCGGTCGGGAACACTACGTCCTGACGCTCGCGCAGGTGCAGATGCGGCGCAAGGATTTCAAGGGCGCGCGGCAGTTGCTCGAATCGCTCGTCAACAACGCCAACGCCGACGCGCAACTCCGCTCCGGCGCGCGTTCCATCCTCGCTTCGGTCGAGCAGATGGAGAAATATGAGGCGGACTACAAAGCTTACACCGAACGCGCGGCGAAGGAGGGAGCGGGCGAGCCGCGCCTGCGCAGGAGAGACGACGCAGCGCAAACGGACGCGGGCGGCGCAATCGAAACGCCGTCCGGGCCGCCGCCGGTCGCCTCGCTGCGCCCTCGCAAGGAGGGCGAAGAACAGGCGCGCGGGATGCTGATGCGCGTCGAATGTCTGCCGAAGGGCGTTGTCTTTCACATCAAAGTCGGCGAGCGAACCCTGCGACTCACCGGCAGCGATTTGCAGCGCATCGAAATCGTCAGCTACACGCCCGACGTGAGCGGCGAATTTTCCTGCGGCCAGCGCAACCCGCCCAACCACGTCCTCGTCACCTTCCGCCCGTCAACAGACGCGCGCCCCAAAACCGACGGCGAAATCCTCGCTCTCGACTTCGTTCCGCAAGACTGGAAGTGAACTGCAATGATGAATGCGGAGTGCGGAATGATGAACTGAAAGCGGGTTGCTTTTAATTCATCATTCCGCACTCCGCATTCATCTTTTCTTTATGGTTTCGCCGTTCGCTTGTTTTCGGGTGGCGGTTGGGCGCGGGGGATGTCGTCGTCAATGACGACGGGCAGTTCTTCCGCAGCGTTCTTGGTCTGAAGTTTGGGCGGGCCGCCGCGCAGGGCAGAGGGCAATTTGGGGCGTGGGATTTTGACGGTGGCAACGTCGTCGGTGCGGCGCAGGATGGTTCCGCCGCGACCGGCGACCCACGCGGCTGAGCCGCCGTGATAGGCGACGGAGAAGAGCGTCGTGCTGGTGATGGTCGGCTGCATCTCCCACGTCTGCCCGCCGTCTTTGGTTTGCAGCACGCGCCCCTGCTCGCCGACGACGAGCGCATCGTTGGGCGACGCGGCGGCGACCGCGTAGAGATTGATTTTGACGGGACTCTCTTGATCTTTCCACGTCTCGCCGCCGTCGTCCGTCCGTAGAATCAGACCGCCTTCGCCGACCGCGTAGCCGCGCGCGGCGGTTGCGAAGCG
>DATLMV010000234.1:0-8694 GCA_035537095.1 Pyrinomonadaceae bacterium | reverse complement strand
GTGAAATCATGAAGTTGTTCCCGAAGAAGATACATGCGACGACGCTCGCTGGCTTTATCTTGAAGGTCAGCCTGTTTTTATTCGCCTATCAAATTGATAAGGCGTTCATTCAATAACCCGCAACTTAGGTTATTTACTATTTACGATTCACCATTTACTAGCTTTTATCTATTCACGATTTACGATTCACGATTTACTAGTTTAAGATGTGTGAACGTGAAAATAGCGACTTGGAATGTCAACTCGATCACGGCGCGGCTGCCGCTCGTCTTGCAATGGCTCGCGGCGGCGCGCCCCGACGTGCTGTGCTTGCAGGAGACGAAGTGCACCGACGAACGTTTTCCCCGCGCCGACTTCGAGGCGCTCGGCTACACGGCGGAGACCTACGGGCAGCCGACCTATAACGGCGTCGCCATTCTCTCGCGTTTCCCCTGCACCGGGACGCAGCGCGGGTTTCCCGACGCCGAGGAGGGCGCACACGCGCGCCTGCTGGCGACGACCGTGAAGGACGTTCGCATCGTCAACGTCTATATTCCGAACGGCGCGTTCGTCGGCTCGGACAAGTACAAGTTCAAGCTGCAATGGATGGGACGCCTGCGCGAGTTCTTCGACGACGAATACTGGACGGACGACAACGTGCTCCTCTGCGGCGACTTCAACGTCGCGCCCGAAGACCGCGACGTGCACGACCCCGAAATGTGGCGCGGCAAGATTCTCTTCAGCAAGGGCGAGCGGGCCGCGCTCGAAAGCCTGCGCGAGTGGGGCTTCGTGGATGCGTTTCGCCTGCACGTCGAGGAGACGGGAAACTATTCGTGGTGGGATTATCGCGCCGGTTCGTTCCGGCGCAACACGGGCCTGCGGATAGATCACATCTGGGTTTCGCAGCCGCTCGCCGAGCGTTGCACGAACGCGTGGATTGACAAGACCCCGCGCGGTTGGGAACGCCCGTCCGACCATACGCCCGTCGTCGCGGAGTTCAAATAAGCGCGCGGCCCCGCGTGAAGGTGTGAGAGAGGGAAGGGAAAGAGAAGCGATGAAGGAGCAGAACAAGAACGCTCTGATGTTGGCGGCAGCGGGCGTGGGCACGTTGATGGCGGCGCGCTCGCTCTTGCGACGTTGGAACGAATACGACCTGCGCGGGCGCACGGCCTTGATCACGGGCGGCTCGCGTGGGTTGGGCTTGGTGCTGGCGCGGGAGTTTGCGAGCGAGGGAGCGCGCGTCGCCATCTGCGCGCGCGACCCCGTCGAGCTTGAGCGAGCGCGTCGAGACCTCGCGGGGCGCGGCGCGGAAGTGCTGGCCGTGCCGTGCGACGTGACGGAGCGCGCGCAGGTCAACGAATTAGTCCAACTCGTGCGCGGTCGCTTCGGACGAATTGACGTGCTCGTCAACAACGCGGGCGTGATTCAGGTCGGGCCCGTCGAAGTGATGACGGTCGAGGATTATGAAGAGGCGTTGAAAATCCATTTCTGGGGGCCGCTCTACACGACGCTCGCCGCCCTGCCCGACATGCGCCGCCGACGCGAGGGGCGCATCGTCAACATCTCCTCCATCGGCGGCAAAATCGGCGTCCCGCATCTCGTTCCCTACAGCGCGAGCAAGTTTGCGCTCGTCGGTCTCTCCGAAGGCTTGCGCGCCGAACTCTCGAAAGACGGAATCCTCGTCACCACCGTCTGTCCCGGCCTGATGCGAACCGGCAGCCCGCGCAACGCGACGTTTAAAGGCCAGCACCGTGCCGAGTACGCGTGGTTCAGCATCAGCGACTCGCTGCCCGTCACCTCCATGCAGGCCGAACGCGCCGCGCGTCAGATCATTGACGCCTGCAAACGCGGCGACGCCGAACTGATACTGACGACCCAAGCGGTCGTCGCCGTCAAGTTTCATCAACTCTTCCCCGAACTCTCCGCAGACCTGCGCGGCCTCGTCAACCGCCTGCTGCCCGCCGCCGGAGGCATCGGCAGAAATCGCGCCAAAGGCAAAGACAGCGAATCCGAACTCGCGCCCTCTATCCTGACCGCGCTCGGCGATCAGGCCGCTGTCAGAAATAACGAGATGGACGCGACGAAAAACAGAGGTTAGAAAGCAGAGGTTAGATGTTGGATGTCAGGTGTTAGAAAACCATCAAAGCAGTTTGTCTTTCCCTAACATCTAACATCCGGCATCTAACCTCTTATCTTGGAGGGCACAGGCTTGAGTAAAGAGGAGCAGAAGTGGCCGAACGTGTTGTGGATTGTGCGACACGGCGAGAGCGCGGGCAACGTGGCGCGCGATGCGGCGGAGGCGGCGGGGCTGCCGATGATTGACATCGCGACGCGCGACGTTGACGTGCCGCTCTCCGCTTTGGGCGAGCGACAGGCCGCCGCGCTCGGTCGTTGGTTCGGCGAGATGTCGGCGGAGGAGCGTCCGACCGTCATTCTCACTTCGCCCTACACGCGCGCGCGTTCGACCGCCGGGATCATCGTCGCCTCGGCGGGCCTCGACCCCGACGAGATAATCTTAGCGACCGACGAGCGTTTGCGTGAGAAAGAGTTCGGTATCTTCGACCGCCTGACCAAAGTCGGCATCCGGCAGAAGTATCCCGAACATGCCGAATACAGGGATGCTCTCGGCAAGTTCTATCACCGCGCGCCGGGCGGCGAGAGTTGGTGCGACGTGATCCTGCGCCTGCGGAGCGTGGTCGGCACGATCTCGCGCGAGTATCGAGCGGAACGTGTGCTCGTCGTCTGTCATTCGGTCGTCGTGCTCTGCATGCGCTACCTGCTCGAACGCATGACGGAGGAACAGATTCTCGCCATTGACCGCCAACTCGATGTCGCCAACTGCGCGGTCACTTCCTACGAGTTCGACCGCTCCATCGGCAACAGCGGCAAACTCGCGCTGCGTCTCTTCAACTTCGTCGCCCCGCTCGAAGATGCCGGTGCGCCCGTCACTACGAAAAAAGATGAGCCGGTCGCGCCCAAGTAAAAAAGGGAGAAGGGAAGAGAAAGAAAAGGAGACGAAGAGCGCATCTTCGTCTCCGCGCCGTCCTGCGTCTTCTGAAAGCAAACCGCGCAACATCACGCCGTCCGCGCTGCGCCGGATGCGCTTGCCGCAGCCGGACGACGAGGGAGACAAAGAGGAACGCGGGCGCGTGCTCGTCGTCGGCGGCGCGCGCGAGATGCCCGGCGCGGTGATTCTCGCGGCGACGGCTGCGCTGCGCGCTGGCGCAGGCAAACTCCAAATCGCCACCGCGCGCAGCATCGCGCCCTTAGTCGCCATGAGCATTCCGGAAGCGCGCGTCTTCGCCCTGCCCGAGACGCGCGCGGGAGCTATCCACATCTCCGCCGCCGCGTTGCTCTCCGGACGCGCGGAGTCGGCGCAGGCGGTCGTCGTCGGGCCGGGGATGCTCGACGAGGAGGCCGTCTCGCGCCTGTTGAAGAGACTTTTGGCACGCATCACGAAAACCGCCTTCGTCGTTGACGCGGGCGCGCTCGCCTCTCTCGCCGACGACGAAACGCTTCTCCACTCCCTGGGCGGTCGCGCCGTCATCACACCCCACGCGGGCGAGATGTCGCGCATCACGGGCATCAGCAAAGATACGATTGAGCGCGACCCCTTCGCGCACGCGCTCCTTGCGGCCAAACGATACCGCGCCGTCGTCGCCCTCAAAGGACGCGAGACCATCATCGCCGCGCCCGGCGGTGAGACCTACTGCAACCGCGCGGGCAACGTCGGCCTCGCCACCTCCGGCTCCGGCGACGTGCTCTCCGGCCTCATCGCCGGACTCGCCGCGCGCGGCGCGACGCCGCTGCAAGCCGCCGTCTGGGGCGTCCATCTACACGCCCGCGCGGGCGACCGCCTCGCGCAAACAATCGGCCCGCTCGGTTATCTCGCGCGCGAACTCTTAAACGAAATTCCCGCTCTGATGTCTCAACTGAACTGAAGATAATCTTCGCCGGAGTTTGACGAAGAAGGGAATTGAGGCGCGCGGCAGAAGCGTCGGCGGGAGCCGTCCGGCAAAATCTCCGGCTAGGCCGAGCCGGTGCGGTCTTTGAAAGTCTCGATTACTGTCTTGTGCAGTTTGAGATTCTTATTCTCGTTGGATGTGAGGTCGGCCCATCCCTGAACAGCCGCGAAGGCCATCACCAGTAAGAGCGCGCTGGCCGCCGCAGAGAGACGGGTTCGGGGATAGTCTTGCGGCAGGCGCGTCCAGATGAAAAGGTTGAGGGAAACGATAATCAAGACGCAGTTCAAAGCCCACCCGCGACAGATTCGCAGGCGACTCCGGTTATACTCGTAGAGGTCGCGCAGAGATTCCAACCGGCTATAGACGATGGCCTTCGTATCGTCGTATTCGTCGAAGTTGTCGAACGGTTGCGGCGGCTTCCTGTGAGCCCTCTTTTTTCCGTAGAGCAACTTGTAAAGCCTCTTGCCGATGAGCGTGTCGTCTTTGAAAATGGAATTTGCGAAGCGGTCGAACAAAATCCCGAGCACGTAAACCATAATCAGACCGAACACGGCGACGAACGACGAATCCATCCACTCTTTATCCAGCCTGACCCACGCATAACCGAAGACCGTCAGCGCCAGCAACACGAGCCAGATAGCCACTCCCGTGCCGATGACGATGAGTTCAACAAAGAGATTCGTCGTTCCCATCCAACACCTCCACGCGAAAAATCATCCGCCCCGCGCCCGACCCCGAGAGGTCAATCGCCGGTCATCGTCTCCGGTTGGCGGCTCGTGAGTTCGCGCCATGTGAGGGGTTGTGTGCCGTCGTCGAGGCGCACCATCGAGATGCAGCCGGGGGAGGGGCAGACGAGATAGCAGAGGTTGCAGCCGACGCACTCGGCTTCGTCCACGACGGGGAAGCGGCGGCCTTCGATCATCGTCAGCGGGATGCATTGATGCGCGCCGTCTTCGCAGGCGACATGGCAGAGGTTGCATTGGATGCATTTGCTGTGGTCAATACGCGCGACGGTCTTGTAGTTGAGGTCGAGATTGCCCCAGTCCGTGACGCGCTCGACGCTGCGACCGATGATGTCGTGGACGCTGGCGAAGCCTTTCTCATCGAGGTAGTTCGAGAGGCCGTCAATCATGTCCTCGACGATGCGGTAGCCGTAGTGCATGACGGCGGTGCAGACCTGCACGGTGCTTGCGCCGAGGAGGAGAAACTCGGCGGCGTCGCGCCACGTCTGGATGCCGCCGATGCCGCTGATGGGCACGCGCACTTCGCGGTCGCGCGCGAGTTCCGAAACCATGTTGAGCGCGATGGGTTTGACCGCCGGGCCGCAGTAGCCGCCGTGCGCGGCCATGCCGTTGACGTTCGGGTGCGGGACGAGCGTGTCGAGGTCAACGCCCATCACGGAGTTGATGGTGTTGATGAGCGAGAGCGCGTCCGCGCCGCCGCGCACGGCAGCGCGTCCGGGCGGCATGATGCTCGTCACGTTCGGCGTCAGCTTGACGATGACTGGTAAACTCGTCGCCTCTTTGACCCACTCCGTCACCATGCAAGTGTACTCCGGCACTTGCCCCATCGCCGCGCCCATCCCGCGCTCGCTCATCCCGTGCGGGCAGCCGAAGTTCAACTCGACGCCGTCCGCGCCCGTGTCCTCGACCTGCTTGGCAATTTCGTGCCAAGCCTCGCGCCGCGACTCGACCATCAGGGAGATGATCAGCGCGTGCTTCGGATACTTGCGCTTGCACTCGCGGATCTCCTTGAGATTGACTTCGAGCGGGCGGTCGGTGATGAGTTCGATGTTGTTGAGACCCATCATCCGCTGCGGCCCCATGTCAACGGCGGCGAGACGCGAGCAGACGTTGCGAATCGGCTCGCCCAGAGTCTTCCACACCGCGCCGCCCCAACCGGCATCGAAGGCGCGCTCCACCATCGAACCCATGTTCGTCGGCGGCGCGGACGCCAGCCAGAAAGGATTGGGCGACTTGATGCCCGCGAAATTAACGCTCAGGTCTGCCATGAACTTTTACTCCGAAAAGAGATTTACTCATTTACTCATCGGTTCATTGAGTCATTGAATCAATGAACCGATGAGTAAATGAACCAATGATTCAATGTTTCTGCGCTTTGAGATCACCCGTCTCTTCATGTAGCGGCACGCGTGCGCCCGCAAACTCGACGCGCGCTCCGGTCAAGGATTTATGGATGCCCTGCGCGGCGAGCTTGCCCATCTGCGAGGCGTCAACGGCTTCGCGCCCGCCGTTGACGCAGTCGCCGCCCGCGAAGTATTTCGGGTTGCCGGTCTGCATGGTCTCGGGATTGACCGAGATGCGGCCCGCGTCGTCGAGTTTGACGCCGCCGATTGATTCGACGAAGGCGCGCATCTTCTGCTGGCCGAGCGCCTTGATAATCATGTCAACCGGAATGTCGAATTCCGAACCCTGAATCGGCTGTACGGTGCGACGCCCCGACGCGTCCGGCTCGCCGAGTTCCATCCGCACGCAGCGCAGCACGCCCGCGCGCTTGCCGCTCTCGTCCGGCAGAATCTCGACGGGCGCGGTCTGCCACCAGAACTCCACCGCGTCCTGTTTCGCCAGTTCATATTCATACTCATAAGCGGGCATCTCGCGCGCCGTGCGGCGATAGATGAGCAGCACGCGTTCCGCGCCGAGACGACGCGCCTGTGTGACGGCGTCAATCGCCGTGTTGCCCGCGCCGATGACGGCGACCGTGCGACCGATGGGAACGCTCGCCCAATCGCGCGTCTTGATGCGTTCGATGAAGTCGAGCGCGTCATAGACGCCATCGAGGTCTTCGCCCTCGATGTTGAGCCGCGTCGTCGCGCCGAGCCCGACGCCGATGAAGACGGCATCGTGCGCGCTCTCCAAATCCTGCAAACTCACGTCGCGCCCGACCTCCGTCTTCAACTTGAAGACGACGCCGAGGCGTTCGACCTGCGCGGCCTCATCCGTCGAGACGCGCTGCGACATCTTGTATTCGGCCATCCCGTAGGTGTCGAGGCCGCCGGGGAGCGGGCGTTTGTCGTAGATGGTGACAGCGTAGCCGAGACGCGCGAGATAGGTGGCGCAGGACAGTCCAGCCGGGCCGGAGCCGACGACGGCGACCGACTTGCCGTTCGGTGCGCCCGCTTGAAAGAGGGCGCGACCGTTGCTCAAGGCGGCGTCGGTCGCATAGCGTTGCAGACGCCCGATCTGAATCGGCTCGTGCATCAAGGTGTTCTCGACGCACGCGCCCTCGCAGAGCGCCTCGACCGGACAGACGCGCGCACACGTCGCGCCAATCGGGTTGGCGTCGAAGATGACGCGCGCCGAACCCGTCAGATTTCCGCTCGCAATCTTCTTGATGAAGGCGGGCACGTCTATGTGCGTCGGGCAGGCGTGCGTGCACGGCGCGTCGAAGCAATAGACGCAGCGGTTCGCCTCGAAGAGAGCCTCGGCGACCGTCAGCGGCGGCGCAATCTCGCGGAAGTTGCGCTCGATCTGTTCGAGGTCGAGCGGTGAATGATGTGTCGTTGGCATCAAGAATCCTCGTGCATGTCGGAGATATATCAGAGGTCTGCGCGTTTCAGAATCGGCTCGATGTCTTTCGCCAGCGCGGGCGCTTTATTGTGCGCGACATCCCAGACAAGCTCGTAATCAACGCCGAAATAGTAGTGAATCAGCCGGTCGCGCATTCCGGCAATCGCGCGCCATTCGATGTCGGGATATTGCTGTCGCAAGGAGTCGGGAATCTGCTTAACCGCTTCGCCAATCACTTCAATGCTCCGCACAAAAGCGCGCTTGAGCGTTTCATTCTGCAAAAAAGCATCCCGCTCGATGCCCTGAATGCTTTGGCTCAAGTACTGTGTTTCGTCAAGGATGTGTTCCGGATATTCACGCGCCGAGCGGGACATTTTCGACCTCGCGCAGAATATATGGCCCGATGCGTGGGCTCAATGATTCCGTAGTGATGAGGTCAACTTTTCTTCCAAAGACATCTTCAAGAAAAAAAGCCAGTCCCATGAAATTATCGAACGACTTTTGTCCCGCCTCAAATTCGACCAGCAGATCAATGTCGCTTTCGCTATTTTGCTCGCCGCGCACGAAAGAACCAAAGAGGCCGCAACGCCGGACGCCGAAGCGTCGTATCTGCGCGCCGTGTTTTCGCAATAGAGCGAGCGCCTGTTCTTTGTCTTGGACGGACATCACTTCCGCGCGTTCCATCTCCTCACCCTTGCTTAATCGGCGACGAGCGGGTCGTAGGTATCGGGCCTGCGGTCGCGGAAGAACTGCCATGTGTTGCGGACTTCTCGAATCAGGTCGAGGTCGAGGTCTGCGACGACGAGCGCGTCGGTGTCGCGCGGGGCTTCGGCGAGAAACTTGCCGCGCGGGTCGCAGAAGTAGCTCTGCCCGTAGAACTCGCCGATGTCCCACGGCTGCTCGTGGCCGACGCGGTTGATTGCGCCGATGAAGTAGCCGTTGGCGACGGCGTGCGCAGGCTGTTCGAGCCGCCAGAGATATTCGGAGAGTCCGGCGACGGTGGCCGACGGGTTGAAGACGATCTCCGCGCCGTTCAAACCGAGGATGCGCGCGCCTTCGGGGAAGTGTCGGTCGTAGCAGATATAGACGCCGATGCGCGCGTAGGCCGTATCGAAGGCCGGATAGCCGAGGTTGCCGGGTTTGAAGTAGAACTTCTCCCAGAAGCCGGGGTTGACGTGCGGGATGTGGTTCTTGCGATACTTGCCGAGATACTTTCCGTC
>DATLMV010000233.1:0-2815 GCA_035537095.1 Pyrinomonadaceae bacterium | reverse complement strand
ATCCAAGTGTTGATGGAGGTGAGTTCTCTATCGGAGACTTTTCTGCCCAGACCCCGCTCCATCCTTTTTTTCATTTTGATCTTCACAATCCAACTCGAAATCGCCGTGAAGATGATAATCCCGATGAATATTAAATTTCTCATGCCCGGCTTTAAACCTCCTCTAAGGCGGCGCGTTGGGCGGTGAAGATGGTTTCGAGGCCCGTCTTGGCGAGTGACAACATGGCGTCCATCTCGTCCTGCGTGAACGGCTCGCCCTCGGCTGTGCCCTGCACTTCGATGAAGCGACTGTCGCCGGTTCCAACCACATTCATATCAACGCCCGCGCGCGAGTCCTCGTCGTACTTCAAATCAAGGAGCGCAGTCGCGTCCACGATGCCGACGCTGACCGCAGCGACTTCGCCCTTGATCGGGAGGCGCGCGATTTTGCCGGAGCGCACAAGCTGGCGACAGGCGAGCACGAGCGCGACGTATGCGCCGGTGATGGAAGCGGTGCGCGTGCCGCCGTCGGCCTGTAGCACGTCGCAGTCGAGCGTGAGCGTGCGTTCGCCGAGCGCGGAGAGGTCTGTCACGGCGCGCAACGAACGCCCGATGAGACGTTGGATTTCATGCGTCCGACCGGACGGGCCGCCGCGTCCCGTCTCGCGCTGCGTGCGTTGCGCGGTGGCGCGCGGCAGCATCGCATATTCCGCCGTCAGCCAGCCCTGCCCGGTGTTGCGCCGGAAAGGCGGGACGCGTTCTTCCAGCGTCGCCGTGCAGATAACGCGCGTCCGCCCCATCTCGATGAGCGCGGAGCCTTCCGCGTAGGGCATAAAGTTCGGCATGATGCGCACGACGCGCAACTCGTCGGCGCGTCGCCCGTCGGTGCGTTTGAAGCCGTCGCTGCGTTTTGCGCTATCGCTCACGGGTTTGAAACTCATCCTGCCCCCAGACCTCCACGGCCTCCAACACGCGCGGCGCGCTCCCCAGAAATCTCTCCGCGACACGCGCGAAACGCTCTGCCGCATCCGTCACATAAAAATGGTCTAAATCATCGCACAAACTCCGGGCGCGCGCACCGCCCGCACCTTCGACGCTCCCGGCATCGAGCGACGACATCGCACCCGCACCGTCCGACCGTGCACCGTGCGACTGTGTGTCGCCCGACTGCGTGCCGTTGTCGTCCGTCAGGGTCGCCGAGACCGTGCGCGCCAGATTTTCACTCCCGAGCAGAGCCTCGACGCTCGCCGCCGTCGCCTCGCCCGAATCAATCAACCGCACGCGCGCTCCGACCGTCTCCTGAATCACGCCGCGCAAAATCGGATAGTGTGTGCAGCCGAGCACGAGCGCGTCCAGATGGTCGCCGCGCAGGTCGGCCAGATACTCTGCGGCGACGGCGCGCGCCACGTCCGTCTCGGCCCAACCCTCCTCGGCCAGCGACACAAACAGAGGGCACGCGCGTTCGACCACTTCCGCTTCCGCTCTCAACTTCCGAATCGCCTGACTATATGCGCCGCTCTTGACGGTTGACTCCGTGGCGATAACGCCGATGCGTCGCCCTGCGGAAGCCTCCACCACCGCGCGCGCCCCCGGTTCAATCACGCCGACGACGGGCACGCTCACGCTCCTGCCCACCGCCGGGAGCGCCAACGCCGACGCCGTGTTGCACGCCACGACCAGCATCTTGATGCCGTGCGCTTCGAGAAACCGCGCGTTCTCGATAGCATATCGCTCGACCGTCCGGAGCGACTTCGTCCCGTAAGGCACGCGCGCCGTATCGCCCAGATAGACGAAACGCTCGCGCGGCAGACGCTCGTGCAGCGCACGATAGACCGTCAACCCCCCGACGCCGCTATCGAAAATCCCGATGGGCAAATCTCTCTTCAAATGCTTCTTAAAAAAGTTCCTCAGATATTCTCAGACAAAAATTTCCGACACCTGACAACGAAAACCGGATACCACATCCTGACCTTCCAATACATCATTCTCCGAAAGCGTCCGTATATCCGTCGGCGAGCGATAGACAGTCACGTTGCGCCGTTTCGGGCTGACAATCCAGACCGCGCTTGCGCCCGCCCTCAGCCATTCCTCTACCTTCGTCACAACCTCCTCGAAACTATCCCCCGGCGACAAAACCTCGACCGCCAAATCCGGCGCACCCGGCCAAAACTTCTGCGGAATGCCGCTCTCCGGAATCCGCTCGCGCCGGACGAAAGCAATATCGGGCGCGCGCACCGTATCCGGGTTGGTCGCTATCTTGAAGCCCGTCTCCGCGCCAAATGCAACGCCAAGTTTATTTGCCTTAATATGCTGAGCAAGGAGGAGTGTTAAGTTTACGATGATTGCTCCGTGCTCGCTGCCTGCGGGAGACATTTGTATCAGTTCTCCTTTCACGAGTTCATAACGAAACCCGTCCTGCGGCATCAGGAGAAGTTCGTCGGCGGTGATTTGCCGAGTTGTCGTCGTACTCATCTGCGGAACTCCTTCGCGGCGCTTGCATAGAAAAATAGCGGCCACATAGTTGAGATGGTATCACACCAGTCGCGTATGTGGCCGCTTGCCTTGTGGAACTCTGGGTTGAAATGGAGGCGCCGAGATTCGAACTCGGGTCCAAGAGCCGACACCGTCGGAATCTACATGCTTAGACGCTTCTCTGTTGCCCGTCTTTCACGGGCGCGTTCGCCGTCGCCGGGTTAGTGAAGCGACGAAGACCCCGGCGAAAACTAGCCCAGTTTGTTTTCGCCCGCCGCCCCTGAGCACAGGTGGCGGGCTAGCTCAACTAAGTGACATTTCACTCCGCGCGCTTGAGCGACTTGCGGCGAAACGCTCACAGGCTA
>DATLMV010000232.1:0-2558 GCA_035537095.1 Pyrinomonadaceae bacterium | reverse complement strand
CCTGAATCTCACTTACGTCAAGCGGGTCTGTCAGGAGATCGGCGCGGCGTTGGAGAGCAAACGCGAGCGTCACATCGTCGTCATCCGCAGCACGATGCTGCCCGGCACAATCGAAGGCATGGTCGTCCCGACGCTCGAAGTCTATTCGGGCAAGAAGGCGGGCCGCGACTTCGGCGTCTGCGTCAATCCCGAATTTTTGCGCGAGGGAACGTCGCTCAAGGATTTCTACGCGCCGCCCTTCACGCTCATCGGCGCGGACGACGAAGACTCGGCGGCGAGCGTCCGGCGTCTCTACGGCGGCGTGGATGCGCCCGTCCACATCACCTCGACGAAGGCCGCCGAGATGGTCAAGTATTCGTGCAACTGTTTCCACGCGCTCAAGGTTTCCTTCGCCAACGAGATCGGCAACATCTGCAAAGAACTCGGCATAGACAGTCATCAGGTGATGGACGTGTTCTGTCAGGACACGAAGCTCAACCTGTCGCCCTACTACTTGAAACCGGGTTTCGCCTTCGGCGGTTCGTGCCTGCCGAAAGATTTGCGCGCCGTCATCTACAAGGCGAAGGAGTTGGACGTTGACGTGCCGCTGCTCGCGTCCATCTTGCAGAGCAACCGCCGACAGATCGAACACGCCGTCGAGATGGTTCTGGCGACGGGCAAAAAGCGCATCGGCATTCTCGGTTTCAGTTTCAAAGCCGGAACCGACGACCTCCGCGAATCCCCGATGGTCGCGCTCATCGAAACCCTTCTCGGCAAGGGGATGCAACTCTCGATCTACGACCGCGACGTTTCGCTCGCGCGTCTCTTCGGCGCGAACAAGGAGTATATCGAGCGCGAGATTCCGCACATCTCCCAACTGATGCGCGCCGAAATCAAGGAGGTGGTCGAGGCTTCCGATGTTTTAATCATCGGCAACAAGGCGGAGGAGTTTCGAGAGATTGAAACCCTGCTGCGCGACGAGCAGAAGGTGATTGACCTCGTCCGGCTCTTCGGCGAGCGCACCTCGCGCGGCTCCTACGAAGGCATCTGCTGGTAGAAGCGCGCGCAAGATGAGCGCGGACGCGAGCAGGCTCGGTGTGAGAGAAGGAGAGAGTCCGTCGTTGATTGAAGCGACTCCGGCGAAAGGGAAGGGCGGGCGGCGCGTGTGGCGTCTGTTGCGCGCGTTCGCGTTGTCGTTGTCGCTCTGGTCTGTGCTGGCGTGGGGCGCGGCTGAAGCCCTGATTTCGCGCCGTGAGCTACCGCGCGCCGATGCGCTCGTCGTGCTCGGCGGCTCGGCGGCCTACGTCGAGCGCACGCGTTTCGCCGCCGAACTCTTCCGGCAGGGACGCGCCCCGCGCATCATCCTGACGAACGACAACATGCGCGGCGGTTGGTCGCAGGCCGAACAACGCAACCCCTTCTTCTACGAGCGCGCGGCGGAAGAACTGCGACGCGCGGGCGTCCCTGCCGAGAAGATTGAGGTGCTGCCCCGCGCCGTCACGACCACCTACGACGAAGCCGCGCTCTTGCGCGACTATGCCGCGAGCCACGACTTGAAGACGCTGCTCGTCGTCACCTCGGCGTATCATACGAGACGCGCGTGCTGGACTTTCACACGCGTCTTTCGTGAGAGCACAATCGCCTTCGGCCTCGATGCTCCGGCGGCGGGCGACGGCGGGCAGTCGCCTTCGCCCGCGACGTGGTGGCTGCACGCGCGCGGCTGGCGCGCGGTCGCTCTGGAATATCCGAAGCTCGTCTATTATCGTCTGCGCTATCGTTGAGATGACATCGCCGCTCAAGATGCGATTTCGCAAACGACGCGCGGAGTTTTAAACGAACGACATGATGGAGTTTTAGCTGAACGACACGATGAAGCGACAGGGACGACAAACGAAGCAACACGGCGGCGCGAAACTCCTCGTGCTTCTGCTCGCCTGCGCGTCGGCGATGTCCTGCCTCGTCTTCGTCTGGGCGCAGCATCGCCAGCCGCCCACCCAACGCGAGCGACCCCGAAGGGCGACGACGGCGGCGAACGCCCCCGGTAAAGTTATCCGGGTCGAAGCGCGCGGAGATTTCCAAGCAGCCTTGAACACCGCACAACCCGGCGACACCATCGTCCTTGCTGCCGGTGCGACCTATACCGGCCCCTTCACCCTCCCTCGTAAATCCGGCGAGTCCTTCATCAACATCGAATCCTCTCAACTCGCTGCCTTACCTGCTGCCGGAGAACGCGTCTCTCCTGCGCACTCTGCGCTGATGCCCCGCATCGTCACCCCCGGCAGCGGCCAGTCCGCTCTCAAAACCGCAGCCGGAGCGCACCACTTCCGCTTCACCGGCATCGAGTTCGCTCCCGCTACTGCTACTGCCTTCGTCTATCACGTCATCGCGCTCGGTGATGTCGGCGCGGCGCAGGACATGCTCGACGAAGTGCCGCATCACCTCGTCTTCGACCGCTGCTACATCCACGCCTTTCCCACACAGGACTTGCGGCGCGGCATCATGCTCAACAGCGCGCACACGGAGATCATCAACTGCCACATCTCGGACTTCAAGGCGAAGGGCGTGGACGCACAGGCGAT
>DATLMV010000231.1:0-3794 GCA_035537095.1 Pyrinomonadaceae bacterium | reverse complement strand
CCGGGTAGGTCAGCAGGCCCGTCGAGACGTTCTCGCGCTGCTTCTTCGCCTTGTCCTTGAACTGCGTGACGCGCATCTCGGAGCTTGAGCGGATGACGCAGTTTAAAGACAAGGCGCGCAAAGCCCGCGAACAGGTCGGCGCGGGGGTGCTCAACTATCCGGTCTTGATGGCCGCCGACATCCTGCTCTACCAGACCGACCTCGTGCCCGTCGGCCAAGACCAGAAACAGCATCTAGAGTTGACGCGCGATTTGGCGATGCGTTTCAACCGCGACTTCGGCGAACTCTTCCGCGTCCCCGAACCCTTCATCCCGAAGGTCGGCGCGAAGATTATGTCGCTCGACGATCCCTCGAAGAAGATGTCGAAGTCCGACGAAAACGACGCCACACGTATCGGTCTGCTCGACGCGCCGGACGTTGTCGCGCGCAAGTTCAAACGCGCCGTCACCGATTCCGGCACAGAGATTCGCTTCGACGAGACGCGCCCCGCCATCACCAACCTGTTGACCATCTATCAACTCCTGACCGGCAAAACGCCCGACGAAATAGAGAGCCACTTCGCGGGCAAAGGCTACGCGTTTCTCAAATCGGAGTTGGCCGACGCGACGATTGAATTTCTCAAACCGTTTCAGGAGCGCGCGCGCGACATCGGCGACGAAGAGTTGCGACGCATCCTCCGCGCGGGACGCGAGCGTGCGGGCGAGATTGCACGCGCGACCCTCGCCGAAGCAAAGCGGCGGATGGGATTGGAAGGAGCGTGAAGACAAGAGTGGCGCACGAATTTTCAGAGACGGGCGACGGCGGCGCGGAACACACGGCGGCGAGCGCAAGCGGTGTCTCCGACGGTGCGGACGTAGATGCTACGTCGCGCGCGGAGACGAACGCAGAGATGCAGGACGCGAACGGCTCTGCGACGCTCGGCAAGGACGTTGCACATGCGTCGCAGCAGGCAACGCAGGCGACGCTGGCAACGGACAACGCTGCCGCGCACGCGTCCGAACAGTCGCCGGACGCGCCGCCGTCCATCAACGTCGCGGGCGCGCCGGAGATTATGGCCGACCAGAGCGGCGACGAGTTGAAGTTGATTCTCGGCGAGTTCTCCGGCCCGCTCGACCTGCTGCTTTATCTCATCCGGCAGGAACAGGTGAGCATCTACGACATCCCCGTCGCGCGCATCACGGACGAATACCTGCGCTACCTGCGGCTGATGCAGGGGATGGACATCTCGGTCGCCAGCGATTTTCTCGTCATGGCGGCGACGCTCATCGAGATTAAATCGCGGACGCTGCTGCCCTCCGACCCTTCGGCGAGTTCCGACGAGATGGCGGCAGACGACCCGCGCCGCGAGTTGATCAATCAGTTGTTGGAGCATCAGAAGTTCAAGGCCGCCGCCGAGATGCTCTGGTCGCGCTCCACGGTCGAGCAGGCCATCTTCACGCGCGCGCCCATCGAGACCGACAAACACAATCCGGAAGTCTCGGCGGACGCGTTCGATCTGTTGAAGATGTTTCAGGAGATACTCGCGCGACGCAAAGACGAAGTGATGTTGGAAATCGAGCGCGACGAGATGACGATGACCGACATGCTCGACCGCCTCCGCAACATGATTCGCTCGGCGGGCGAATTGAACCTCCGGCAGTTTTTCGAGCAGGCCCGCTCGCGCCGCGAACTCGTGCTCGCCTTTCTCTCCGTCCTCGAAATCGTTCGCACGACGGAGATCGTCCTCCTTCAGCGTCGCACCTTCGGCGACATCGTCGCACGCGTGAGCAGTTGAAACAGCAAAGTATGACTACACAGAACGAAGACCACATCGCAGCAGAGAACACCGCGACCGCAGACGGCGACGATTCAATCGCCGCCGGAGATGCGACCGTGCTAGATGCGGACGACGCGGCATTGCTCAATCTCTCCGATGAAGAACTCGCGCCGCGAGACACAGAGTTTTTAACGGATGCGCGCGCGACGGATGAACCGGCATCAGTTGAAGACGGGGCTGATGAAGATGCGTCTGACGAGGATGAGCCCGAAGATGAGCTTTTGCTGACGGGCGACATCGAGGACGACGACGAGGACGATGCGCTGGTGATTCACGACGCCGACGCGGAGGACGCGGCGGAAGAGGAGGAGCGGCTGCTGGCGGAGATGCGCGCGCAGGCGAAGGCCGACGCCGAGTTGGCATACGTCGAGGAAGATGTCGCGCCGGGCGGCGGCGAGCGCGGCGTCCCCGAGTTGATGGCGATGGCCGAGGCGCTCATCTACGTCTCGGATGAGCCGTTGCCGATTAAGACTTTGGCTGACGTTTTGGACGAAGAGTACGGTTGGGTTTCGATGGCCGTCGAAGAGTTGGCGCGGGAGTTCAACGAGCGCAACGGCGGCCTGATGATGCGCGAAGTGGCGGGCGGCTGGCAGATCGTCACGCGTCCCGAATATCACGAACAGATTCGCGCCTTCCTGCGTTCGCGTCCGAGCGCGAAGCTCTCGCTCGCTGCGCTGGAAACGCTCGCCGTCATCGCGTACAAACAGCCGATCACGGTTCCCGAGATTCTGGAGATTCGCGGCGTCCAGTCGTCGTCCGCCATCAAGACGCTTTTGGATAAACGTCTCATCATCGCCAAAGGCCGCAAAGAGACGGTCGGGCGACCGATGCTCTACGGCACGTCGAAAGAGTTTCTCATGCAGTTCGGCCTGCGTGACCTGACCGAGTTGCCGAGCATCGAAGACTTCGAAGACCTCGCGGGCGGCGCAGCGTAAAAGCGGAGGTCAGATGTTGGATGTTAGGAAACACAAAAACGCAATCTGTCTTATCTAACATCTAACCTCCAACATCTAACACCTATTCTTATGATTGAACGTTTGCAAAAATTGATAGCGGCAGCCGGGTTGGCGTCGCGGCGGCACGCGGAAGAACTGATCGCGGCGGGCGAGGTGACGGTCAACGGCGAGGTCGTGCGCGAACTCGGGACGAAGGCCGACCCGGCGAAAGATCACATCAAGGTGCGCGGGCGGCTGATCAATCCGCTGCTCGAAGGACGCGAAAAGGTCTACGTGCTGCTCAACAAGCCGCGCGGTTATTTGACGAGTCTGGCGGACGACGAGGGCCGACCGCTCGTCAGCGATCTGATTCCGCGCTCGCTCGGGCGGCTGCATCCTATCGGGCGTCTCGACTTCAACACCGAGGGCCTGTTGATTCTGACGAACGACGGCGAGTTGACCAACTTCATCACGGCGGCGCGCAACAAGGTGGCGAAGGTTTACGAAGTGAAGGTCAAGGGCGTGCCGCCGGAGGATGCCATCGAGCGTCTGCGGCGCGGCATCACGCTGGACGACGGCGTGCGCACCGCTCCGTCCGAGATTACGAGGACTGACGAGACGCGAACCAACTCTTGGTTTGAAGTCGTGCTGCACGAGGGACGCAATCAGCAGATCCGTCGCATGTTCGACGAGATCGGGCATTCCGTCATCAAGCTGCGCCGCGTGCAACTCGGACACTTGCGCGACGAGCATCTGCCCAACGGCAAATGGCGTTTCCTGTCGCCCGCCGAAGTGGCGAGTTTCAAGAGCAAAACGACCAAAAAAAGAGCGGCGCAGAAGCGCAGCCGGACGCGCGGCGCGGGGCGCGGATAAGGTAGAATAAGCAAGTAAATCGTGAATCATAAATAATCCAAGTTGCTAGTTAGGGGTTTGCCAGTTCTTTGAGAAGCAAAGGAAAATCCCCTCCACTTCGTCGCCAAACGAAAGTAGGAGGGGAGCGGTGATCGATCACACGACCGTAATTTATTGCATTGTTGATGATT
>DATLMV010000230.1:0-8408 GCA_035537095.1 Pyrinomonadaceae bacterium | reverse complement strand
CCTATACCCATCGAGAGAAGAAGCCGTCCTAGAATATTCGTGTCAAAGAACAGTTGCAGCTTCCATCGCTAGTTTTTTAATTTGCTTACGTCGAACTCACGTTATCCTCTGCTTCTACGTTTCGAGTTCGATGCGGCGGGCGGAGATGACTTCGGGGAAGGAGCGGAGTTCGGCGAGCGTGGCATCGTCGAGCGGCGCGTCGGTTTCGATGACGGCCATCGCTTCGCCGCCGCGCTCGCGTCGTCCGAGATGAAAATGGCTGATGTTGACGCCGTGCGTGCCGAGGCACGTGCCGACGCGACCGATGACGCCCGGCACGTCGCTGCTGCGCGTGACGACCATGTTGCCCGTCGGGATAGCTTCGATGCGGAAGCCGTCAATCTCCGTGATGCGCCCCTTGTCGTGCGGCCCGAAGAGCGCGCCGGAGACGACGTGCTCGACGCTCGACGTGACGACGTGCGTCTCGATGGCGGGCGTCAGTTCGTTGCCCGCCGTGCGTTTGTAAGAGGCGGTGACGGTGATGCCGCGCTCCTCCGCGATGAGAAAGGCGTTGACGAAGTTGGCGCGCGCGCTCACGTTGCGCAGCAGTCCCGCGAGGAATGCGCGCGTGACGGGCGCGGCATCAACCTCGCCGATCTCACCCGCATAAACTATCCGCACTTCGCGCACGGCATCGTCAACCAACTGCGCCTGAAATCTTCCCAGACGCTCGGCCAGCATCAGGTAGGGTTGGAGCAGACTCAACTCCTGCGCGTTGAGCGTCGGCACGTTGACCGCGCCGCGCAGCGCGCCGGTCAGAAAATAGTCGCGCATCTGTTCGGCGACCGTCAGCGCGACGCCCTCCTGCGCCTCGCGCGTCGAAGCGCCGAGATGCGGCGTGGCGATGACCTCTTCGAGACCGAGCAGCGGATTGCCTGCGGCGGGCGGCTCCGTCTCGAACACGTCGAGCGCCGCGCCCGCGACGCGCCCTTCCTTGATCGCCTCATACAGAGCGTGCTCGTCAACGAGTCCGCCGCGCGCGCAGTTGATGACGCGCACGCCCCGCTTCATCAAAGCAAACTCTCGCGCGCCGATAATGCCGCGCGTCTCGCTCGTCAAAGGTGTATGCACGGTGAGAAAGTCGGCGCGCGCGCAGACCTCTGCGAGCGGCAGGAGTTCGAGGCCGAGTTCGCGTGCCTGTTCGGGCGCGGTGAACGGGTCGTAGGCGATGACCTTCATCTCGAAGCCGCGCGCGCGACTCGCCACTACCCGACCGATGCGACCCAAACCGACGATGCCGAGCGTCTTGCCGCGCAGTTCGACGCCGACAAACTTCTTGCGCTCCCAACGTCCCGCGCTCAACGAAGCGTGTCCCTGCGGCACGCGCCGCGCGAGCGACAAGAGCAGCGCGAGCGTGTGTTCGGCGGTCGTCATCGTGTTGCCGTCCGGCGCGTTCATCACGGCGATGCCGCGCGCGGTCGCCGCCGCCACGTCAATGTTGTCAACGCCGACCCCCGCGCGACCGATGACGCGCAGGCGTCCGGCATACTCCAACAAAGCCGCCGTCACCTTCGTCTCGCTGCGCACGACGAGACCGTCAACATCACGCACGGCCTCACACAACTCCTCGAACTTCAGCCCCGTCCGCTTCTCGACCGCAAATTCAGCCGCGCGCAGCGGCTCCAAGCCGCTCTCGCTCACATCATCCGAAACCAGAATTTTAATATCGTTCATTTTTTTCTTAAGAGGCGATGGACGATAGACGATGGACAAAACATTGCTAACGATAGTTATGCTCAAAGGCCAACTATCTCAGCAATAATTGACAGAACATTTCCGGCCCTCGTCTATGGTCTATCGTCCATCGTCCAAACTTCACATCGGCCCGCCCGTGTCGCTGCCGTCGGCGCGACCGCCGCCGCCGCTCTCGTCGAATGCTCCGTCCGGCGAAGGAGTTGAAGAACCCGCGCTGCCTTCGGACGAGCCTTCGCCTTTGGCGGCGGGTGTTTTTTGCGTCTCCCGCAAATCGCGCAACGTCTCTTTACTCGTCGCCTCGTCGTCGCGCGTTTTCATGCCCTGCCCCTGTGTGCCTGAATCTTGCGCGTCGCGCTTGTCGTCTTTTGATTCTGCCATCGAGTTATCCTTTCGCATCTGACGTTGAAATTCGTGTCGGCGAACTACAGCAACATGGAGAGGGCTATCAAGAGAGACAACAGCGTCGCGGCGTATGCGCCCGCGAGCACGTCGTCGGCCATGATGCCGAGGCCGGATTCCAGAGCTTCGAGGCGGCGAATCGGATAGGGCTTCCAGATGTCGAAGACGCGAAACGCCACGAAGCCCGCCGCCACCGCCCACGCCCCCGAATTGAACGGCACGAAGAGAAAGGTTATCAACTGCCCCGCCACTTCGTCTATCACCACCGCGCCGGGGTCTTTGCGCGCGAGCAGGCTTTCCGCACGCGTCGAGGCCCACACGCCGACGATGGTCACGGCTACGACTAACAACAACTCGAATGTCGTCCGCAACGCTTCGAGCGACACGACGCTCCAACCGCGAGCCCCCGCGTATTCGAAGACCGCGCCGCTCGACGCGCGCAGCAGCACGTAGATTCCGACGCCGACCGCCGAGCCCCACGTCCCCGGCGCGACCCGCAGATAACCGACCCCGCACGTCGCAATCGCCAGCGCCAGATAGTCGCGCGCCGTCCGCACGCGCGGCGCGCGCGCCACATACGCGTGCGTCACCACCGTCGGGTTCAGTTCATCGCTCGACTCTTTGATGGTTCGCATAAGGAGAGTGACAGGTGACGAGCAAGACGAAGAAGCGCAGAGTGCAGAGTGATGAATGATGAGATAAGAAGTTCTAGACCGCAGGATGTTGAATGATGAGGTGAGAAGTTATAGACCGTTCTCCTCTCATCCTTTGATTCATCACTCTGCACTCTGCCTTCTGCATTTTCTGTCTTGTCACTTTTCAAACGATGCTGCCGACGAGGTCGTACTCCTGCGCCTCCGTGATGTGGACGTTGACGAAATCGCCGGGCGCGGGGGCGAAGCCTTCGGGCGCGTCGTTGATGAGGACGCAGCCGTCTATCTCGGGCGCTTGCGTCTCGGTGCGCCCCTGCCAGAGCAGGTCTGTCTCTTTGGACGGCCCCTCGAACAGCACGCGCACGGTCGAGCCGACGCGCGCCCGGTTGCGTTTGAGAGAGATGCGCTTTTGCTCGCGCATCAGACGCGCGCGCCGACGCTCGGCGGTCTTGGCGTCAACCTTGTCAGGCAAATCATAAGCAGGCGTGCCCTCTTCGTCTGAATAAGTGAAGACGCCGACGCGTTCAAACTCGACGCTCCTGACGAAGCCGAGCAACTCCTCGAAGTCCTCCTCGCGTTCGCCGGGAAAGCCCGTGATGAAGGTCGTCCGCACGGCGATGCCGGGGACGCGCGCGCGCACGCGTTCGATCAAGCGTTCGAGGCTCGCGCGATTTCCGCCGCGCCGCATCAACTTCAAGACACGCTGCGAAGCGTGCTGCAAGGGCATGTCCAGATATTTGACGGCCTTCGGTTCGCTCGCCAGCACGTCGAGGAAGCCGTCGCTGATGTGCGTCGGGTAGGTGTACATCACGCGCACCCACTCGACGGCGTCCAAGTGTGAAAGCTCGCGCAGCAGATGCGCGAGCGCGTCCTGCTGTCCCAAGTCTTCGCCGTAGCGCGACGAATCCTGCGCCACCAGAATCAACTCCTTGACGCCCTTTTCGGCTAAGCCTTGCGCTTCGCTGACAACCGAGCCGAAGCGACGGCTGCGAAAATGGCCGCGCATCTGCGGGATAAAGCAGAAGGCGCACGGGCGGTCGCAGCCTTCGGCGATCTTGAGATACGCGCTGTACGAGGGCGTGGCGAGGATGCGCGGCGTTGATTCGTCGTAGAGATAGGTCGCGCTCTGGTTGCCGAGCGGAAGGATGGGAAGCAGGCGCGTGTTGGTTCGCTCGTCGCAGACTCGTGTGATGTCGTTGATCTGATTTGTGCCGATGAAGGCGTCAACTTCCGGCATCTCCGCGCGCAATTCGTCGCGGTAACGCTCGACCAGACAACCCGCGACCACCAGACGCGTGCACTTCCCTTCCGACTTCAAACGCGCCGCTTCCAGAATCGCATCAATAGACTCGCGCTTCGCCGCATCAATAAAACCGCACGTGTTGACGACGAGCGTGTCGGCATCGCTCGCCTCGGTCGTGATCTCATAACCCGTCTGCTCAAGCTTACCCATCATCACCTCGCTATCCACGAGATTCTTCGGGCAGCCCAGACTGATAAATCCTATTTTTTTCATTCGTCGTAAATGGTAAATGGTAAATGGTAAATAGTGAAAGACAGGTTTTATCTATTCACCATTGACCATTTACTATTCACCAGCTTTCTCCACTTGCCGCAAATACTGTTCGATCTCGGCGGCTTCGTTGGTTGATAATTTCTGCGCGCCGTAGCGGACGCGATGATATGCGCGCGTAATCAGCATGGCTTCGGGCATGCCGGTGGCGGCGGCAAATTCGAGCGGCGTCTGGTCGGCTGCGCGTCGCAAGCCGCGCGCTTCGAGAGCGGCAATCATGCGCCGGTAAAAACTTATCTCCGAATCGTTTCGTCCAAACTCGGCGACAGGCGACGCAGCGCGCCCGAAGAGCCTGCGCCGGTAGCGTCTCACGAAGAGCAAGAGCAGCGCGACGCCGACCGCGAGCGCAAAAACGACTCCCGCCGCGCGCCAGAGCGACCCCTTGCCGGACGCTCCCTCATCCGCGGGCGACGAAACCCACCACGCGCGGATGGTCGCCGTGAGCGCCTCGGTACTCATCCCGAAGGCTTCGCGGTATTCGCGCCAACGCCGACGAAAACTGTTCGCAAGTGTTCGCTGTTCCTGCTTATCATAAGCGACAACGTACTGAATCCAAAACAGTTCGAGCGCCTCGGCATATTTGTTCAGTTGCGCGCCCAATCCCCCTGTGCTCGCGCCGATGTTGCGACCGGCGGGCGGCGTCGGGTCGAACGTGACCCACGCGTCCGTCTGCGGGAAATAGACCTCGACCCAAGAGTGCGCGTTCGATTGCTTGACCGTGTAGGCGTTGGCCGCGTCGTTGTATTCCCCGGTCTGAAAACCGTTGACGACTCGCGCCGCGACGCCGTGCGTCCGCAGCATCACGACCATCGCCGTCGAGAAATATTCGCAATGGCCCGCGCGCACGCGGAAGAGAAAATCCGCGAGCGGGTCTTGTCCCCCGGCGCGCATCTCAAGCGTGTAGCCGTAGTCGTTGTTGAGATGCGCCTCGACGGCGCGCGCCGCCGTGTAGCGGTCGTGCGCGCCCGCACGCGCGAGCACTTCGGACGTGAGCGCGCCGATGCGCGGGTCGAGCTTGCGCGGAAGTTGGAGATAACGCCGCATGCCCGGCGGGTAATCGTCCCCGTCCTGTTGCAGAGTTTGCGCCGGAGGCTCGACCGTATCGGAGTATGCGCGATAACTCAGACGCTCCTGCGGGTGCTGACGGGTCGTGAGCGCGCCTTCGTCGTCGCGTCGAAGATAGGGGAGCGCGCCCTGCACGGCGACGGCGCGCGGCGCGACGAAGAGTACGGGCGTATCAATCGCTTCGAGGAAAAAGGTCTGCGTCGTGACGCGGTTCAGGTTTTGCGTCGTGCCGAGTTGATAAAGGTCGCGCTCGTTGCCGCGAATGATCTCGCTCGCGTCGTTCGAGCGAGTCCACGCGCGCCCGCTGAAATAGTCGAGCGCCACGCCGCGCCAACGCAAGTTCCGGTTGCGCTCCGCCTCCGGTTCTTCCACGCGGACGCGCATCACGATGCGGTCGCTCTGTTGCAAGCGACCGATTTCGCCGAGCGTCACGCGGTCGGAGAAGCCGACGAAGCCGTTGATGCCGCCCCCGCCCGCCGCGAGTGTCAGCGCGCTGCTTTCGCCGAAGCGCGGCGTGATAAAAAATATCGGCAGCGCGAGCGCGAAAATCAGCGCGAGCAGCGCCAGCGCCGCCAGCGGCAGACGCCGCAAAACTCTCGTCTTCCGCTTCGGCCCGCGCAGGCGGCGCAGCAAGTTCGCGTCGTGCGCGACGAGCAGGCGCGCTTCACCCACAGGGACGTTGGCGCGCGCCTTCTTGAGTTCAAAGCAGACGATTGTCAGCAGCGCGGAGAACATGTAGAGGCCGAGCGTGCCGACGAAAAACGGGCTGACGCTCAAGCCCGCCGCGAGCAGCACCTCGAAGAACGAAATCAGATAGAGGAACAACCAGTCGCGGTCGGCTTTGAGTTGCAGGAGTTTGACCGAAGAGAGAAAGAGCGTGAACTGCACGAGCACGGAGATGGCCGCCGTCTGTTGTTCCCTGCCGCTCGTGAAGTTGGCTTGCAGTTTCCAGTTGAGATAAAAGAGCGGCAGCGACACGATGACCACGACGAGGCCCGTCCGCTCCGACAACTGCCACCTCCGCCCCTCCGAGTTCCACGCGCCGACGAGCAGCGCGACGAACCCCAAGAAGAGCAGGATGCTCATCCCGCCCGAGACGGCCAGCGCGAGCGCGCCCGCCGCGATGGTGGCGTAGGAGGTGGCACGAAAATATGTGTCGAAGGTCAAGGCGTTTGTGCTTGCTTAAATTGTCGGCGGACGCAGAAGTCGAAATTCGAGCGAAACGTTTCCGCGCGTTCAAGTTTCCGCGCGTTCAAGTATAGAAACCGAACCGCAAAGGACGCAAAGCGTGAAGGAGCGGGCAGAGAGCATCAACTTCGCTCTCGTCTCCCTCCAAACGCTTCTCGCGTCCTTTGCGGTCGCGTGTGCACAGGGCCGGACTCGTGCCCGCGTAAATTTCCTCTCTAGGATGCGGGGAGCGTGTCCGGCCTTTGCTTGCCGTCGGGCCTCTTTTATTTCTTCAGACGAATCTCGAAAAGCTTCGGCCACAGCTTGCCCGTGACGAAGAGACGGTCGCCCGCTTCGTCGTACGCGATGCCGTTCAAGACGGCCTCCTCGTCGTTGCGCTCGGCGGTGGGCAGCAGGCCCGCCAGATCAATCCAGCCGAGAATTTGGCCCGTCTGCGGGTCAATGCGGACGATGCGGTCTGTGTGCCAGATGTTGGCGTAGATTTCGCCTTTGACGTACTCCAACTCGTTGAGGTTGCGGAGCGGTCGCCCGCCGTCAGAGACGCTGATGGTTCTTTTCGTCTTGAAGGTGGCAGGGTCGAGAAAGCGTATCTGGTTTGTGCCGTCGCTCAAGATGAGACTCTCGCCGTCGTTGGTCAGGCCCCAACCCTCGCCGTCGAAAGCGAACTCGCCCGCGACCTCGAAGCTTTTGGCGTCGTAGATGAAACCCTTGCGCGTCGTCCACGTCAGTTGATAAATCTTGCCTTGAAAGAGCGCAATCCCCTCGGCGAAATATTGCGGCGCGACCGCTTTCTTCTGCAAAACCCTCCCGCTTTTCAGTTCCACACGCCGCAGGCTCGACTCGCCGTACTGCCCCGTGCTCTCAAGCAGCGCGCCCTCGTGATAGATAATCCCCTGCGTGAAGGCCGCAGGGTCGTGGCGGTATGTATTGACGATTTCGTAATGCGAAGTGGAAACTTCCGGCGCTGTCTTCAAGGAACTCCCCCGCGAAGTCGTTGTCGCCTCGGGCTGCTGCTGTTGCGTCGGCGACGGCTGCGACGATGACTGCGTCTGCGCGCGACTGTCCGCCGTTTTCGTTCGACAACTGAAGCCCGCAGCCGAGAGCGCGACGGCGAGCAACAACAGTTTTAATGATAGCTGTTTCATCTCAATTCGCAGAATCGCTCGCTTCCTTTTGTGTTTGGAGACAGGGGACGTGTCGCTGTTAGAGGAGACGGGCGGCGGGGCGGATTCTTGCAAAAAAAGAAGCCCGCTCAAGTTTTTCAACCGAGCGGGCTTCCTTTTTTAAATCCGGCGACTACCTACTCTCCCACACAGTTACCCGCGCAGTACCATCGGCTCCAGTAGGCTTAACTTCCGTGTTCGGGATGGGAACGGGTGTGACCCTACCGACAAAATCACCGGAAAACTTTTCAACTCATCAGAAGAGAGCTTGGAGAATCGAATAGTGACGACTGAATTTTTGAAGCTGCACAAGTGCATTTGTAGCTTCAAGCTTTTGCTCGTAAGTTAATCTTACGGTCAAGCCTTGGGAACATTAGTACTGGTCAACTGAACACATTACTGTGCTTACATTTCCAGCCTATCAACGTGGTGGTCTACCACGAGTCTCACTGGCAGGTCTAATCTTGGGTCTGGCTTCACGCTTAGATGCAGTCAGCGTTTATCCATGCTCCACTTAGCTACCGAGCGCTACCGCTGGCGCGATAACTCGTACACTAGAGGTGGATCCATCCCGGTCCTCTCGTACTAAGGACAGATTCCCTCAAACCTGCTCCGCCCACACCAGATAGGGAC
>DATLMV010000229.1:0-17230 GCA_035537095.1 Pyrinomonadaceae bacterium | reverse complement strand
GTAAGGGGCCTCGACGACGGCGACCCCGGAGTCTTTGAGGAGCGTGGCGAAGCCGCGCACGACGCCGTTCAAATCCGCCACGTGCGCCAGCACGTTGTTGGCGTGAATCACGTCGGCGCGTTTGCCCTGCGCCTGTAGTTCGGCGGCGAGCGACGCGCCGAAGAAGTCGCAGACGGTCGGGATGCCGCGTTCGGTTTCGGCGATGCGCGCGATGTTGGTCGCCGGTTCGATGCCGAGCACGGGGACGCCCGCGCGCTTGTAGTATTGCAGCAGGTAGCCGTCGTTGCTGGCAACCTCCATGACGAGACTCGTGCTATCGAGACGGCGCGACGCGACGAGGCGCGCGGAGATCTCCTCGGCGTGGCGCAGCATCGTGTCCGAGAAGGAGGAGAGATAAAAATATTCGCGGAATAAAATTTCCGGCGGCACGGTCTCGGTAATCTGCACGAGCGCGCAAGCGGCGCAGAAGGCGAGGTCGAGCGGGTAGGTCGCTTCGGGTTCGTCGAGTTGTTCGGCGGTCAGGAGCGCGTTGGCGAGCGGCGTGCGCCCGAGCGAGAGCACGGTCGTCAACTCGAACCCGCCGCACGCGCGACAGGCGACATTTGGGCGTCGGACGATGGGCGTCGGACGATGGGCGTCGGACGATTGACCATCGCTTGCCAACGTCGAGGGATGAACAGCCGACGACGAACTTACGTCGTTCGTCTCCTGTCCATCGTCCATCGTCCAACGCCCATCGTCTTGCTTGATTTCACTCATCGGAAGTTTCCAGAAAATCCTTGTACCACTCAATCGTGCGGAGCAGTCCGTCTTCGAGCGTGAAGAGGGGATGCCAGCCGAGCCTCTGCCGGGCTTTCGTCGCGCTCAGGTATTGATGCCGAATCTCGTTGGTCGCCTCGTTGCGCACTTCGGGTTCGAGGTCGGAGTTCATCAGGCGGAGAATCTGCCCGACGAGTTCAAGCACCGTCACCTGAATCTCGTTTGAGAAGTTGAACGCCTCGCCGCGCAGCGACGGGTTCTCCGCGAGACGTTCGGCCAGAATCATGTTGGCGAGCGCACCGTCTTCGGCGTAGAAATAGTCGCGGACGAACTGCCCGTCGGAACGAATCACGGGACGCTGCCCGCGCAACACCGAGCGAACCGTGCCGGGCACGATACGATTCCAGTTGAGGTCGCCGCCGCCGTAGAAATTCCCGCAGCGCGTAATCGCCACGGGCAGACCGTAGGTCGCGGCGTAAGCCTGCGCTATCAAATCGGCGCACGACTTGCTCACGTCGTAGGGGTGGCGGCCCATCAGCGGCGCGTCTTCGCTGTAGGGCAGTTTATCGTGCGAGCCGTAAGCCTTGTCAGAAGATGCGACGACGATCTGCTTGACTGCGGGGCTGCGCCGACACGCTTCCAGCAGCGACCACGTTCCGGCGATGTTGGCTTCAAAAGTCGAAACCGGATTGCGGTTGGCGATGCCGACGATGGTCTGCGCCGCCAGATGAATCACGGTGTCAATCTCATACTCGCCGAGCGTGCGCTCCAACATCGCCTGCTCGCACACGTCGCCGCGCACGACCTTGACGCGCTCCAACATCCCCGCGCGCACCAACTCCGACTGCGGAACCCAATCGCGCACCAGACACACGACACCCGCGCCCGCCTCCAACAGATGACGCACGAGCCAACCGCCGATCAGCCCCGTCGCGCCCGTCACGAGCACAGGGCGATCAAGCCAGAAGGAGTTCGAGGGTTGAAGGTCGGAGGTTGAATTTGAATCGTTAGTCATAAACAGTCGTCGTCGGCGCGCGCCGCTTTCGTCGTCTCATATATATCGCGTGCCATCACCAAACCTTCCAGGGGGCTTGGCGTTCGTGCCAGAGGGTTTCGAGGAGACGTTTGTCGCGCAGGGTGTCCATGCATTGCCAGAAATCTTCATGGCGATAGGCGGCGAGTTGGCGGTCGGCGGCGAGATGTTCGAGGGCGTCGGCTTCGAGGCTGCTGTCGTCGTCCGCGAGATACTTGAAGATGGCGGGCTCGAAGATGAGAAAGCCGCCGTTGATCCAGCCTTCGCCGATTTGCGGCTTCTCGGTGAAATCGGAGACGAGGTCGCCGTCGAAGACGAGGCCGCCGAAGCGCGCGGGCGGGCGGACGGCGGTGACGGTAGCGATGCGCCCGTGCGCGCGATGAAAGCGAAGCACGTCTTGCAGGTTGACGTTGCAGACGCCGTCGCCGTAAGTGACCATGAATGTCTCTTCGCCCAACCACGATTGCAGACGCTTGACGCGCCCGCCCGTGTTCGTCTCCTGTCCGGTGTTCTTCAGATGGACGACCCAGTCTTCGCATTCGCTGTCGCTCATCTCGACCCGACCGTGTTGCAGGTCAATCGTCATGCTGCCGCTCAAAGAGCAGTAGTCCATAAAGAAACGTTTGATGATTTCGCCGCGATAGCCGAGCGCGATGAAGAACTCTTTGAAACCGAAATGAGCGTAGTGCTTCATGATGTGCCAGATAATCGGGCGGCCCCCGATTTCCACCATCGGCTTCGGTTTGATCTCCGTCTCTTCGGACAGGCGCGTGCCCAAACCTCCGGCGAGGATGACGACCTTCATCTCGTTCTCTCCTTCACGCTCAAAGTGAGTTGGTCTTCCGCCGCGTCCGGTTCGCGCTCCGTCGTCCATTGCATGATGGGCCGCACCGCGCCGGGAAAGGGGCCGGTGTAGTCGCCGCGCGCCGAGTTGCCTTCGAGGTTGTCAACGACCTGAAAGGCGACGACCTCCGGTTCGTTGAAGTGAACGACGACGGGGTCGTACGTGCTCAGGGCGGCGTGGACGAGCAGCATGCCTTCGGAGAGAAAGTTGCCGGGAATCCAAGCGGTGCTGCGATAGCGTCCGGCGGGGCGCGGGCTGCGATACCAGCGCGGGTCGAGGTCGTTGATGATAAAGAGACAGATGCCCTCTTCGTTGTAGAAGTGCAGGTTGGGCACGAGGCGCATGCCGGACTTGAGCACCTGATACTCGATTTCGACGCCGACGCGCTCGCGTATGTCAACCGTGTCGAGCACTTCGCCCGCGCCGTTGCGGACGCGCACGGCGCGCAGGCGCGCGATGTCGTTACCGGGCGCGTCTGCGATGTCGTCCCACTTGCGCTCGGCGGAAGTGTTGAGACGCGCGCTCAGGTATGTGCTGGCTATCTGGTGCGCGGGGCCGTCGGCGATGATTGTGCCCTGCGAGAGATAGATGGCGCGGCGGCAGAGGCGCGTGATGGCCTGCATGTTGTGTGAGACGAAGAGAATCGTGCGCCCGTCCTTGCGTATCTCGTCCATCTTGTTGAGACATTTGATCTGAAAAGACGCGTCGCCGACGGCGAGCACTTCATCAAGGACGAGAATCTCCGGTTCAAGATGCACCGCGACCGAGAAGGCGAGCCGCAGGTACATCCCGCTCGAATACCACTTGACGGGTGTGTCTATGAACTTTTCAATCTCCGAGAAGGCTACGATTTCGTCGAACTTGCGCGCAATCTCCGCGCGCTTCATGCCGAGAATCGCGCCGTTGAGAAAGAGATTTTCGCGGCCCGTCAGTTCCGGGTGAAACCCTGTCCCGACTTCGAGCAGGCTCCCGATGCGCCCGTAAAGATTGATGTGTCCGGTCGTCGGGTCAACGATGCGCGAGAGGATTTTGAGAAGCGTTGATTTGCCCGCGCCGTTGTGCCCGATGAGTCCGACTATCTCGCCCGTCTCCACTTCAAAGTTGATATCTTTGAGCGCCCAGACGGTTTCGCCCTTCGCCTTTGCGCCTTCGCGGCGGCGCGTGAAAGAGTTCTTCACGGCTCCGGCCACAGCATCGCGCAAGGTCTGGTAAGAAGCCTCCTGCGCCCTGATGCGGTATCGCTTGGAGATATTGTGGGCCTGAATAATCTGCTTCATCTTTGACTTCAAATCAGATCGGCGAAGCTCTTCTCGACGCGCCGGAACAGGTAGGCCGAATAGACGAGCAGGACGAGCGTGATGACGGCGGCGACGGAAATCGCGTACCAGTCGAACGTGCCGCCGAGCATCGCGGCGCGGAAGCCGTCAATGATGCCGACGAGCGGGTTGAGCGAGTAAATCCAGCGCGCCGCGCTCCACTTATCCGTCACGAGCCGCGACGGGTAGAGCACCGGAGAGACGTACATCCAGAGTTGGATTAAGACCGGCAGCGCGATGCCGATGTCCCTGTAGCGGACGTTGAGAGCGGAAATCAGCAGCCCGCAGCCGAGCGCGAAGAGCGTCGTCAGCGCGACGAGCACGGGCAGCATCAGCACGTTCCACGTCAGCCCGACGCCGTAAGCGAACATCATCGCGACGAGAATCAGAAAGGCGACCGCGAAGTCAACCAGTCGCCCGCCGACCGAGGCCGCCGGAACGATCATGCGCGGGAAATAGACCTTCGTGATCAGGTGCGCGTTGCCGACGATGCTGTTGCCGCTCCCCGTCACCGCGCTCGAAAAGAAAGTCCACGGCAGCAGCCCGAGAAAGACGAAGAGCGGGTAGGGCGTGCCCTCCGAGGGCACGCGCACGAGCAGCCCGAGAAAGACGGTGAAGATGAGCGTCACCAGAAGCGGCTGCAAGACGACCCACGCGACGCCGAGCAGCGTCTGCTTGTAGCGCACCTTGATGTCGCGCCACATCAGGAAATAGAGCAACTCGCGATGCGCCCAGAGGTCGCGCAGGTCGAGCGCGCTCCATGATTTGGCCGGTGCAATCGTGACGAGCGGCATCTCCGGCACTTGCGGGGCTGCGGGTGTGTGTGGTGCGGGCGGTGTGTCGGTATCGGTGTCGAGAGCCGTCCGTGTGGCGACGGACGCTGGCAGCACGCGGGCCTTTTCGCTTGTCGTTAAATCCATTGAAACGCTACTTAAACAACGGCGCGCCCCACTCTCGCGGGCGCGCTCAACTGTAAGGAGAACACGGCAGTCTAGACGCCCGCCCGAAGCGTGTCAAGCGAGCAGTCCGCGCGCTTTCTTGACACTCCCGGAAAGCCAAACCTATACTCCTCGGCTTGTCGGCCCGTTGCGCTCTCCCGCGTCAATACCTGCCGCGCCTGTCGTTTGCCACGACGCAATTCCACAGCCGGGCGGTTTTCAGCCGTCGCCTGCGCGCCGGACTTTTCAGTATCGCGAAAAACTTTTAACGAACGACTTCACATGCCTAAAATCTTCGTCACCGGCGGCGCGGGCTTCGTCGGCTCGGCCTTCGTCAGGCTCGCGCTCGACGCCCTTCCCGCCGACTCCGAAATCATCAACTTCGACGCCCTCACCTATGCCGGAAATCCCGACAACCTCGAAGGGCTCGACCCCGCGCGGCATCATTTCGTGCGCGGCGACATCTGCGATCGCGAGGCCGTGCGCGCCGCGCTCGCCGGAGGCGCGGACGCCGTCGTCAACTTCGCCGCCGAGTCGCACGTTGACCGCAGCATCGCTTCGGCGGACGAATTTCTGCGGACGAACATTCTCGGCACGCAGGTCTTGCTCGACGCCGCGCGCGAGTTCAAAGTCCGCCGCTTCGTGCAAATCTCGACCGACGAAGTGATGGGGAGTCTCGCCGAAGACGCGGAGGCTTTTTTCACCGAGGCGACGCCGTTTGCGCCCAACAGCCCGTATGCCGCGTCGAAAGCCGCCGCCGAACATCTCGTCCGCGCCGCGCACCACACCTTCGGCCTCGACACGGTCGTCACGCGCTGCGGCAACAACTACGGCCCCCGGCAGTTTCCCGAAAAGTTTCTCCCGCTCCTGCTCTCCAACGCGCTCAACGACGAACCCATCCCCGTCTATGGCGACGGGCGCAACGTCCGCGACTGGATTTACGTCGAAGACCATTGCCGCGCCATCCTGCTCGTGCTCGCGCGCGGGCAAAGCGGGGCGGCCTACAACATCGGCGCGCGCAACGAGCGGCGCAACATCGAAGTCGCCGAATCCGTGCTCGATATGCTCGGCAAGCCGCGCACGCTGATTCGCCACGTCAAAGACCGTCCCGGGCACGACCGCCGCTACGCCATTGACCCGACGCTCGTCGAGACCGAACTCGGCTGGCGTCCCCTTGAGACTTGGGAGAGCGGCCTTCAAAAAACCGTGCGCTGGTATGCCGACAACGACGCGTGGATTCGACGCGCGCGCAGCGGCGCGTACCGGGACTTCTACGCGCGCCAGTACGGCGCGGAGCAGAGTCTCGGGTCTAAAGTTTGAAGCGGGGAAGATGTTTAGACTCTGAAGTCCCGCGCCGTTAAAGACAACGGGCGGCGCGTCTCCTGACATCAGACTTCCGTATTGCAGATTCCAAACGTTTCGGACTCCGGCGGTTGATTTCAGTTTTCGTGATTCGGGAGTGTCGGGACGCCGGGCTTAAAATCTTATGAAAGTTTTAGTGACGGGCGCGGGCGGGATGGTCGGGCGCGCGATGTGTGAGCACAGCGCGGCGCAGGGCGACGAGGTTTTGGCGCACGACCGCGCGAGCCTCGACATCTCGGACGCGTCGGCGGTGCGCGAGACTCTGGAACGCGAGCGGCCCGAGGTGGTCTTCAACTGCGCGGCGTGGACGGACGTTGACGGCTGCGAACTCGACCCCCTGCGCGCGCATGAAGTCAACGGTCACGGGCCGGAACATCTCGCGCAAGCCTGCAAGCGCATCGGCGCGCAACTGCAAACGATTTCCACCGATTACGTCTTCGACGGCAAACGCGAAGGCTTCTACACGCAGCGCGACGACCCGAATCCGGAGAGCGTCTATGGCATCGCCAAGCTGCAAGGCGAGCGGCGCGCGCAACTCGCCACCGCTCGCCTGATCATCATCCGTTCGGGCTGGATTTTCGGCGCGGGCGGAAAAAACTTCCTCAGTCGCGTCGTCGAACTCGGGCGGCGCGGCGAGAGTCTTAAGACCATCTCGGACGCCTACGGCACGCCGACATACGCGCTCGATTTAGTGGCGCGCATGCGTCGTCTCGCCGAACTCGACCTCCCCGGCGTCTATCACATCGTCAACAGCGGAGAGGGCGCGAGCTTCAAGGATTTCACGCTCGCCGCCTTCGCGCACGCGGGCTTCTCCACCGATAAACTCGAAGATGTGAGCATGGATTCGTTGCAGCGGCCCGCGCCGCGCCCGCGCAATTCGCGCCTGCGCTGCCTGCTCTCCGAAGCCGTCGGGCTCGCGCCGCTGCCCCTCTGGCAAGATGCTCTCAAGACTTTCGTCGCTTCCGAAGCGACGCGGGCGGCAGGCTGAGGGGCGGAATTTCCGTCAGTAAACCGGCCACTTTTGCCGCGTTCTCCGGCCCGCATCGTTTCCCCTTCCGGCGTCTGTTTGGTATGATGCTGCGTTCCGTGTCGGGTTCCCCGTTTCCGTTTTTCTCCAAGATAAGGCTTTAGAAGATGATGTCACAAGATAATCGCTTACTTCCGTTGTCGTCGCCGGTTGACCGCAGTCTCGACCGTCCTTTGAGTGAGATTCCGCAGACCAAGCCGGGATACGGCGCGACCATCACGGAGCCGACTCACTTGCGCGAATACTTGAACGTCGTGCTCAAGCGCAAGTGGCTGATTCTGAGTCTCGTGCTGGTGGTGACGCTGCTCGTCACGATTCAGATGTATCGCATGCCCTCCATCTACGAGGCCGCGACCACGATTCAGATCGAGCCGAAACGCGAAAGCGTCCTTAAGACCGGCAAAGAGATCGTCATCAACACCGGCAACACCAAAGACCCCGCCTACATCAACACGCAACTGCGCCTCTTGGAGAACCCGACGCTCGCGCGGCAGGTGATCAAAACCCTCGACCTGCAAAACAATCCGGCGTTTTTCGGCGGGCAATCGCAGACCGGCTTTATCGCGTCTTTGCGCCGCATCTTCTCACTCGATAAGAAAGCCGACGCGTCCAAGAGCGACAGTCAGGCGGCTGTGCCCGTCGTCACCGAGACGGAAGTGAAGGACGTGCAACTGACGCTCGACGAGATGGAACGTCTCGAACCATACGAGATGACGCTCGCCGCCAACCTGACGGTCGAGCCGATTGCGGGCACGAATCTCGTCACGCTCAAATATCGCCACAGCAATCCCGAACTGACGCAGAAGATCGTCAACACGCTCGCCGACACCTTCATCTACAACAACATCGAGCGCGAAACCTCGGGCACGCAGAACGCCTATAAAGTGCTCTCCGAGAAGATCGCCGAATTGCAGTTGACCATCCGGCGGCAGGAGGAGCAGCGCGTCAACTACGCGCAGCGCAATAACGTCCCGATTGACGATAAGCCGAGCAGCAATCTTCCCGCCGAACGCCTCGCCATGCTCAGCACGCAACTGCTCCAAGCCGAGAACGAACGCAAGAACCTGCAATCGCTCTACGAAGCCTCGGCCAAAGAGACCGACCCCAACTCGATTCCCGAAGTGCAGGACAGCAAGCGCGTGCAGGAACTGCGCACCAAGCTCGACACGCTCAAGCAGAAGCGCGAGGAACTGTTGCAGGTCTATACCGCCGAGTGGCCCGAGGTGAAGAAGATTGACGCGCAGATCAAGCCGCTCGAAGAGTCTCTGACGAAGGCTCCGCGCGAAGTCGTCGCGGCGATGAGGACGCGCTTCGAGGCCGCGCTCGCCAAGGAAGCCCGCCTGCGTTCTTCCTATCATCAACAACTCGGCGAGACGCGCGGCCAGAACATCGCGGGGATTCAGTTGAGCCAGATGAGCTCCGATTTGGAGACGAACCGCCAGAACTACAACCTGCTGCGCGCGCGCTTGAACGAAATCGAAAACACGACGACCGAAAAACCGAATAACATCAGCGTGACGAACGCCGCGCGCACGCCGCGCGAGCCGGTCGGGCCGCCGCGCCTGCGCACCATCATCCTCGCTTTCCTGCTCTCGCTCGGCGCGGGCATCGGTCTGGCCTTCCTGCTCGACTATCTCGACGATACGTTGAAGACCGTTGACGACGTTGACCGCTACCTGCACCTGCCGTCGCTCGCGCTGATTCCGAGCCGACACGAACGCCCGCGTCTCAAAGGACGCCGCGCGGTGGCGGCAGGCGACGGCGCGGACGTGACCGCGCTCGCCCTGACCTCCGACGTGCGCTCGCCCATCGCCGAAGCTTACAGGCATCTCCGCACGTCGCTCCTGCTCTCGTCCGCCGGGCAGCCGCCGAAGACGATTCTCGTCACGTCGAGCCAGCCGTCGGAGGGCAAGACGACGACCGCCATCAACACCGCGATTATGCTCGCGCAGACGGGCGCGGACGTGTTGCTCGTTGACTGCGACCTGCGCCGCCCGCGCATCCACGCCAACTTCGGCGTCTCGAACGCGCGCGGCCTGACCAACTATCTCTCCGGCGAGAGAGATTTGGCCGCGCTCCTACAGGAATACGACAAGCTGCCGAATCTCAAGCTGCTGACCTCCGGCCCGATTCCGCCGAACCCCGCCGAACTGCTCGGCTCAAACGAGATGCGCCGCCTGCTCGGCACGCTCGGCGAGCGTTTCACGCACATCGTCATTGACTCGCCGCCCGCCATCTCCTTCACCGACGCTTCGATTCTCTCGACGCTCGTTGACGGCGTGATGCTCGTCGTCCACGGCGGGCGCAGTTCGCGTGCGGTCGTGCGGCGCGCGCGCCAGCAGTTGGTTGATGTCGGCGCGAACATCTTCGGCGTCGTCCTCAACAACGTCAAACTCGAATCCTCCGATTACTACTACTACTCCGGCTACTACTCGAACCACTACGACGACGACGGCGCGCCCGACCCGACCGACGGCGCGAGCACGGCGGGCGCGGGGCGCGCGAGTTGATGTCGAGAGGTGAGTACTGCTGCATCGCGCCCGATGTCCGGCTCGGGCGCGATGTCGCCATCTATAACTTCGTCAATCTCTACGGCTGCGAAATCGGCGACGGCACGCGCATCGGCTCCTTCGTGGAGATCCAGAAGGGCGCGCGCGTCGGGCGCAACTGCAAGGTGTCGAGCCATTCCTTCATCTGCGAAGGCGTCGAGATCGAGGACGAGGTCTTCATCGGTCACGGCGTCAAATTCATCAACGACAAATACCCGCGAGCCACCGCCGCCGGAGGCGCGCTCCAAACCGAAGCCGACTGGACTGTGCAACCGACCCACGTCGAGCGCGGAGCGTCCATCGGCACAAACGCGACCATCCTCGGCGGACTCCGCATCGGCACGCGCGCCATCGTCGGCGCGGGCGCAGTCGTCACGCGCGACGTGCCCGCGAGCGCCATCGTCGCCGGAAATCCGGCGCGCATCATGAGAAAGGATGAGGGATGAGGACGCAGGGATGAAGAATGAACAGGGCAGCGCGTTTTGTCTGCTTCGTTTCATCCCTCATCCCTCCGTCCTCATCCCTTGCTTTGATGACCGTTCCTTTCGTTGATTTACAGATTCAGTACAGGTCTTTGAAGCGTGAGATTGACGCGGCAATCGGGCGCGTGTTGGAGAGCGCGGCGTTCGTGTTGGGGCGCGAGGTGGAGGCGTTCGAGGAAGCCTTCGCGGAGTATGTGGGCGCGCGTTTCTGCGTCGGCTTGAACAGCGGGACGGCGGCGATTCATCTGGCCTTGATGGCGTCGGGCATCGGCGCGGGCGACGAGGTGATCGTGCCCGCCAACACCTTTTTCGCCACCGCCGAAGGCGTCTCCCACACGGGCGCGACGCCGCGCTTCGTTGACGCCGACCCCGTCTCCTACAACATCAACCCCGCCTTGATCGAAGCCGCGATCACGCCGCGCACGCGCGCCATCATGCCCGTCCATCTCTACGGGCAATGCGCCGACCTCGACCCTATATTCGACATCGCCGCGCGGCACAATCTGCTCGTCGTCGAGGACGCGGCGCAGGCGCACGGCAGCCTCTACAAGGGGCGGCGGGTGGGCGCGCTCGGGCACGCGGGCTGCTTCAGTTTCTATCCGGGCAAGAATCTCGGCGCGTACGGCGAGGGCGGCGCGGTCGTGACGAACGACGCGGAGGTCGCGCGGCGCGTCCGTCTGCTGCGCGATCACGGCTCGGAGCGAAAGTATCGTCACGAAATCATTGGCTACAACTTTCGCATGGAAGGCATTCAGGGCGCGGTGCTCAATGTGAAGCTCGCGCACCTCGACGGCTGGAACGACCTGCGCCGCGCGCACGCCGCGCGCTACAACGAACTCTTGCAGCACTCCGCCGCGCTCACGCTCCCGCGCGAGATGGTGGACTATGCGCGCCACATCTATCATCTCTACGTCGTGCAAACGGACGAGCGCGACGCGCTGCAAAAGAGCCTCGCCGGAGCGGGCGTGCAAACCGGCATCCATTATCCCGTGCCGGTTCACCTGCAACCCGCCTACGCTTCGCTCGGCTACCAGCAGGGAGACTTCCCCGAGTCCGAGCGGCAGGCGCGGCGCGTGCTGTCGCTCCCGATGTTTCCCGAGTTGACGAATGAGCAGATCGAGCGGGTCGCGCAGGCGATAGAAAGTTTATGAACACGACGACTATCGGCGTCATCGGCTGCGGCTACTGGGGGCCGAACCTGCTGCGGAATTTCGCGGAGAACGAGCGCGCGCGCCTGCGCTGGATGTGCGACCTCGACGCGAAACGTCTGGAAAGTCTGGGCCGCCGCTATCCTTCCGTCGAGACGGCGCGCGACTACAAAAAGCTGCTCGCCGACCCGCAACTCGACGCGGTGGTCATCGCCACGCCCGTCGCCACCCACTACAAGTTTGCGAAGGAAGCATTGGAAGCGGGCAAGCACGTCCTCGTCGAGAAGCCCTTCACGGCGAGCGTCCGCGAGGCCGAGGAGTTGAACGAATTGGCCGAAGCGCGCGGGCTGACCTTGATGGTTGACCACACGTTTATCTACACGGGCGCGGTGCGCAAGATGCAGGAGATCGTCACGAGCGGCGAACTCGGCGAACTGCTCTACTTCGATTCGACGCGCATCAATCTCGGCCTCTTTCAACACGACATCAACGTCGTCTGGGACTTGGCCCCGCACGACCTGTCAATCATGGATTTCATCATCAACCGGCAGCCCGAAGCAGTCGCCGCGACGGGCAGTTGCCACATCGAGCGCGGCATCGAGAACATCGCCTACGTGATGCTCCATTTCGCCGACGAGTTCATCGCGCATTTTCATTTCAACTGGCTCTCGCCCGTCAAAATCCGCCGCACGCTGCTGGCCGGAAGCCGCAAGATGGTCGTCTATGACGACATCGAACCGACCGAGAAGATACGCGTCTATGACAGCGGCGTGACGGCCAATCGCCGGGCGATTGAGACCGACAGGGAAGACGCCTACCGGACGCTCGTCAGTTATCGCACGGGCGACGTGTGGGTTCCCAAACTCGATTCGACCGAAGCCCTGCACTACGTCTGCGAAGAGTTCTTGGAAGCGATTGCGAAGCGGCGGCGTCCCCTGACCGACGGCGCGTCGGGCCTGCGCGTCGTCCGCCTGCTCGAAGCCGCACAGCAGTCAATCATGCAGGGCGGACGACCCGTCAAAATTTGATTCAAACAGGATGGACAGGATGAAAGAAACGATGAACGCGGAACGATGAATGATGAATGAAAGATAAAATGCTTGCCCTCTTTCCGTTCAGCACTCAGCATTCATCCTTCAGCATTTAATCTATCCTGTTTATCCTGTCTTCATCCTGTCCATCCTGTGAATATTCTATGCAGACCGAAACAAAGATGAGCGTGCCTTTGCTGGATTTGCACGCGCAGTACGACGCTTTGCGCGATGATTTGCGCGCGGCGTTGGAGCGCGTGATGGAGTCGCAGGGGTTTATTCTCGGCGCGGACGTGCGGGCGTTGGAGGATGAGTTGGCCGCGTATTCGCAGGCCAAGCACGCGATTGGCTGCGCGTCGGGTTCGGACGCGCTGTTGCTGGCGTTGATGGCGCTCGGCACGGGTGCGGGCGACGAGGTCGTCACGACGCCTTACAGTTTCTTTGCGACCGCAGGTTCGATTGCGCGTCTCGGCGCGCGCCCCGTCTTCGTTGACATCGAAGCCGACACCTACAACATCAATCCCGAGTTGATCGAAGCCGCGATCACGCCGCGCACGCGCGCCATCATGCCCGTCCATCTCTACGGGCAATGCGCCGCGTCGGATGCGATAAGCGAAATCGCGCGGCGGCGGAGTCTCCCAGTCGTCGAGGACGCGGCGCAGGCCGTCGGCGCGGAAGACGCGCGACGCCGCGCCGGTTCGATTGGCGACATCGGTTGTTTCAGTTTTTATCCGACCAAAAACTTGGGCGGCGCGGGCGACGGCGGGATGCTCACCACGCAAGACGATGCGCTCGCCGCGCGCCTCCGAACCTTACGCGTGCACGGCGGCGAGACGAAATATCTGCACAGCGTCGTCGGCATCAACAGCCGTCTGGATTCCCTGCAAGCGGCGGTGCTGCGCGTCAAGTTGCCGCATCTGGATAGCTGGTCTGAGGCTCGCGCGGTGAACGCTGCGCGCTACGCGGAGTTATTCGCCGACGCCGGATTGCTCGAAGAGGTCGGCCTGCCGCACGTTCGAGAGAACGTCAGGCACATCTTCAACCAGTACGTCGTTCGTGTCGGAGCGCACCGGCGCGACGCGCTGATCGAGCATCTGAAGGGTGAAGGAATCGGCACGGAAGTTTACTATCCCGTGCCGCTTCACATGCAGGAATGCTTCCGGTATCTCGGCCACCGCGCGGGCGATTTCCCCGAAGCCGAACGCGCCGCGCGCGAAACCCTCGCGCTCCCCATCTATCCCGAATTGACGTTGGAACAACAACACTACGTCGTCGAAGCCATCCGTCGCTTTATCAAAAACAGGTAGCCGGTCGAACAGCTAAAAAGAGACGTGCTCTCGTGCTGTCCGACCGGCTACCTGTTTATCTGCCCGCGTTCTTAGTTGACGCCCCAGCGGCTCGCGGCGGCTTCGAGCGTGCCTTCGTGTTGGGCGGTGATTTGCTCGCGTTTCGCCAGCACGAGGTCGTGCTCGACCATCAGCTTGACGAGCGTCTTGAAATCAACCTTCGGCTCCCAACCGAGAACGGTGCGCGCTTTGGTCGCGTCGCCCAAGAGAAGATCAACCTCCGCCGGACGATAGTAGCGCGGGTCAATCTCGACGTATTCGTTCCAGTCCAAATCGAGCCTGCCGAAGGCTTCATCCAAAAATTCCCGGACGGAATGCGTCTCGCCGGTCGCCACCACGAAATCGTCGGCTTCGTCTGCCTGCATCATCATCCACATCGCCTCGACGTAGTCTTTCGCGTGTCCCCAATCGCGGCGCGCGTCGAGGTTGCCGAGATAGAGTTTCTTCTGCAAGCCGAGTTTGATGCGGGTGGCGGCGCGCGTGATTTTGCGCGAGACGAAGGTTTCGCCGCGTCGCTCCGACTCGTGATTGAAGAGGATGCCGTTGCAGGCGAACATGCCGTAGGACTCGCGGTAGTTGACCGTGATGTAGTAGGCGTAAGCCTTGGCGCAGGCGTAGGGCGAGCGCGGGTAGAAGGGCGTCGTCTCCTTCTGCGGCGTCTCGACCACCTTGCCGTACAGTTCGGAAGACGACGCCTGATAAAACTTCGGCTTGATGCCGACTTCACGAATCGCTTCGAGCAGTCGCACCGTGCCCAAGCCCGTCACTTCCGCCGTGTATTCGGGCACGTCGTAGCTGACGCGGACGTGTGATTGCGCGCCGAGATTATAGATTTCGTCGGGCGTCGTCTGGCGCAGGACGGTGTTCAGAGAACTTGAGTCGTTCAAGTCGCCGTAGAACATTCGGAGGCGCGTGTGCGGTTCGTGCGGGTCTTGATAGAGGTGGTCAATGCGGTCGGTGTTGAAAGAGGAGGAGCGGCGGACGATGCCGAAAACCTCGTAGCCTTTGTCGAGTAAAAGTTCGGTCAGGAAAGAGCCGTCCTGTCCGGTGATGCCTGTGATCAATGCGCGTTTCGCCATCTTGCTTGAAGTTCCTTTGTGATTTGCTGACGTGCCGGATGAGCCTTGATGTTGCTCTCTGATGGAAGCGTTTCAGCAGAGTTAAATTTTTTGATACCATAACCAAAGACACGCGTTTCGGCAAGCGCGCAGGCGCACGCGTCGCGGCTCGGGCGGGCGACAAATCAACCGCCGATGGGTTATCATCGAGCAGTCAAACTTTGACGGGCACGGATACATTTCGGGCTAAAATTCCAACAGAGTCGGGTGAAATTGCATGGAAACTCAGTTTAAAGATTTTCCTTATCGGCGGGTTACGGTCACGGGCGGCGCGGGCTTTCTCGGTCGCTACGTGGTCGAGCGTTTGAGAGACATCGGGGGCGTGGAAGTGTTCGTTCCGCGCAGCAGCGAATATAACTTGGTCGAGGGCGCGGACGTGCAGCGCATGCTCGACGATGCGCGGCCCGACCTCGTCATCCACATGGCGGCGGTCGTCGGCGGCATCGGACACAACCAGAAGAACCCGGGCCGCTTCCTCTACGAGAACCTGATGATGGGCACGCAACTCATCGAGCAGTCGCGCGTGCGCGGCGTCAAGAAATTTCTCGCGCTCGGGACGGTCTGCGCGTATCCGAAGTTCACGCCCGTGCCGTTCAAGGAGGACGACCTCTGGAACGGTTATCCGGAGGAGACGAACGCGCCCTACGGCTTGGCGAAAAAGATGATGCTCGCGCAGGTGCAAGCCTACCGCGAGCAGTACGGCTTCGATGGCATCTTCCTTTTGCCCGCGAACCTCTACGGGCCGGGCGATAACTTCGACCTCGAAACATCGCACGTCATCCCCGCGCTGATTCGCAAGTGCGTGACGGCGCGACGCGAGGGCGCGCCCTTCATCGAAGCATGGGGGACGGGCGACGTGTCGCGCGAGTTTCTCTACGTCGAAGACTGCGCCGACGGCATCATGCGCGCCGCCGCGTCGTATGACCAGAGCGAGCCGGTCAATCTCGGCAACGGGCGCGAAGTTTTCATCAACGAATTGGTCTTAACGATTGCGCGCCTCACCCGGTTTGAAGGCGAGATTCACTGGCAGCCCGCGAAGCCCAACGGCCAACCCAAACGCCAACTCGACACCACGCGCGCCTTCGAGAAGTTCGGCTTCCGCGCCCAGACCTCCCTCGAAGACGGCCTCCGCCGCACGATTGATTGGTACGAACAACAGGGATGAAGGATGAGGGATGAGGACGGAAGTAAGAGCAACACTTCCATCCGTAAATTTATTTCATCCCTCCGCCCTCCGCCCTCATCCCTTAATATATGCTTCCGAAGTTAAGCATCGTCACGCCCTCGTTCAATCAGGGGAGATTTTTGGAAGAGACGATTCTCTCCGTGCTCAACCAGAATTACGAGCGGCTGGAATATATCGTCATTGACGGCGGCAGCACCGACGAGAGCGTGGAGATTATTCGCCGCTACGAGCCGCATCTGGCCTACTGGGAGAGCGAACGAGACAGGGGACAGGTGCACGCCATCAACAAGGGGCTGGCGCGCTCGACCGGAGACATCTTCGCCTTCATCAATAGCGACGACGTGTATCTGCCCGGCGCGTTCAACGCCGTCACGGCGCGTTTCCGGCGCGACGCGCGCTGCGAGTGGTTGTGCGGCGAGACGATCATGTTCGGCGAGGGACACGCGACGGAGTTGGTTCGCACGGTCGTCCCGAAGTCGGCGGCGCATGCGCTCTCTTGGGCCTACAAAGCCCCGCAGCCGGGGATGTTCTGGCGGCGCGAACTCGTCGGCGAGGGCTTCGACGAAAAGTGGAATTACGATTTCGACCACGATCTCTACGTGCGTCTGCTTTTGGCCGGACACGTCTGCGAATACCTGCCCGTGCCGCTCGCGGCCTATCGCCTGCACGCCGTCAGCAAGACCGTGGCCGACGCCGCGCGCTTTGAAGAGGAGTTTGACCGCAGCGCCGAACTCTACGAGAGCCAACTGCGCGGCGCAGACCGCCGTTGGTGTCGCGCGACGCGCTTCCTGCGCCGCTCCTACGCGGCGAGCGCGGCGGGCAACCGGCGCGAGGGCGCGGAGTGGCTTTTGCGCGCGCTCGTCACACACCCGGAGAGCGTCGCCGCCCGCCCCTTCTGGGGCTGCTTCCGCAAACTGTCGGCTAGTAAATCGTGAATCGTAAATCGTAAATAACCCAAGTTGCTAGTTATAGCTTAGCTGCTCTTTGAAAACGAAAAGCCCTTTCCTAAACTTTTGTTACCACACAAAAAGTAAAGGGAAAGGACTTCTCGGATGTACGACCGTACTTTGGCAATATACTGTTTCATTGAC
>DATLMV010000228.1:0-46203 GCA_035537095.1 Pyrinomonadaceae bacterium | reverse complement strand
TCGAACATCAGAGCGCGCTCCTGCATGTCGCGCTGCGCGGATTCGAGCGGGCCGCCCGAGAGTTGCTGCTCACGCAGCGCGAACGCGCTCCACTCTGCTAACCCTTGCGAGAGCCACGCGTCGTCGAATGATTTGAGCGCGACCGTCAGCCCCCACCATTGAAACGCGACTTCGCGCTGGATGCGTTCATCCAGTCCTGTCTGTCGCGCGGGGTCGAAGTAGCGCGCGGAGAGAAACTGGATGCCGGGCCCGGCGTATGCGTCGAGGCTCTGGTCGTCAATCTGCACGACGACGAAGCGCGTGCCGAAGGCGGGCGAGCCGTACTGCTTCGTGTAGAACTGAAGCGCGCGCCCCGCCACCTCCGCGTAATGCTCGATGCGTCCTTCGCTTCCCGGCTGGACGAAGAACTGCAAGGTATAGCCGCCGAAGTTGAGCGAGCGGGTGATGTAGCGACCGACGGCGAAGTTGCCGACGAGCGCGGGCGTCGTCTGCACGAAGCGGCGGCGCGTCGTGTTCGCCTGCGCCGGACGCGCAGGCAAGGGTCGCGGCGCGTTGCGGACAGCACCCGCTGCGGCCCCGGTATTAGTGCGCGTGGCAGACGGGCCTTCGCCCATGCGGAGCGGAGCGTCGGTCGAGGCTTGCGCTGCCGCCGCGTCGTCCCCCGTCCCGGCGATCTCCATTCCGGCGGGCGCGATGATGGTGATGTCGGAGGTGGCGCGGTCGGCGGCGTAATCGTGGAAGGGGAACCAGCGCGCGGCATACATCAGATACGAGCCTTCGTTGCCGATGTAGGCGAGACGTTTGGTCGCCAGCGGCCCGCCTTCCGGCGTGACGAGGATGCCGCCCCACTTGAAGCGCAGCGTGACGGGCGTGCCCGCCGCGACGACCTCGCCCAGATCAACGCGCACGCTCGGCCCGATGGTGTCTATCCCGACGGGGTCTTGCACGAAGTTCGTCAGCGCGACGCCGCCGCGCTCGACCGACTCGACCTTCAGCGAACCGTTCAACTCGAAGACGACCGAGCGCGTCGCATCAAGCGGCGTGAAGGTCACGTCGCCGATTGCGCTCAGGAAGTTCTCCGAGGGGCGGACTTCGGCCTCGATGCGATAATGTGTGATGTCGAAGCGTGCGCGTCCGGCGGGCGTCGCCGGGGCTTGCTGCGCGTGCGCCGCGCCGTTCGAGAGTCCGCAGAGGACGAGGAGCAGCACGGCGAGGCGTGTGAAGCGAAAGCGAAAGTTTGTCATGGACGATATTCCGAACACCTAAGGGTTTGATTCCGGTCGAACAATTATGACATGCCGCCCGCACCGGGCGAAATCGCGCGGCCCGTCTCAAGCGAGCCCGCGCCGTTTGCCCGACGCGAAACGCGAATCGGTCGGACGGGCGCGCAGAGCGTCGAGATTTCCCGACTATCCGGGCGATTTTTCTCCATCTGCGGCAAGCGTTTTGATGACGCAGAGGGGACGCCCGTTGTACGCCGCAGAGCGATACGGGGAAGTAAATTTGCGGCCCGCGTTTGACGACAGGGGGCGTCTTGATTCACGGCTCGCGCCGCCGTTTTCCGCCCCGGCGCGGGGCATGAGCGACGGGCGCACGCTTGACAGCGCGCGTCTGGCGCGTTCATCCTCGCCTGCAAGCTCCTGACAGATTCAAGACGGACAAGACAGGCGTTCCCGCGCCGACAGCACGAAGACGGCGCGGGCAAACGTCAAACGAAATCAATATGGACTCTTACGACAATCCCGCCATCCGCATCACGCTCCTGCCGCGCGACACCAACCCGCAGGGCACTATCTTCGGCGGCATCATCCTCAGCTACATAGACAGCGCGGGCGCGGTCGAGGCCCATCGCCGCACGGGGCTGGAACGGTTCGTGACGGTCGCCATGCGCGAGGTCATCTTCCACCAGCCGGTCTTCGTCGGCGACCTCGTCAGCTTCTACGCCGAGACGCTCAAAATCGGGACGACCTCCATCACCGTCCGCGTCGTCGTCGAAGCCGAACGCTACGGCGGCACGTCAGACCGGATTCGCGTCACCGAAGCCGAAGTCGTCTATGTCGCCGTGGACGCCAACCGCCGCAAGATGCGAATAAATAAAGACCTCATCAAAAACCCCGAAAATATCGAGCAGCACGAAACTTCGTGATGCTCTAGAAAGCGATTCAAAGGTAATTTCTGGGTTGAGGTATGCGAGGAACCTGACCGCGAACGACCGTCTGGCTACGGTCGCGCTGGCGAAGTCAAGGCCCTACATGGACATGTACGAAGGACGCCGCCAGCCCACCTACAGGGAGATGCTCTACACGCCGCTCCGGCGTTTCTACTTCGAGAACGATTCGCTCGCCGCGAAGGATTATCTCTCGCCCGCATCGAAGACGGTCGAGGAGATCGCAAGGGACAAGCACATCGCCGACGGGCCGGGGCTCGCGCTGCGCGAGCGCGGCATGTCCGCCGCAACCACGCCCGCCTATCAGGACTTCTACACCTTCGCCGGTCAAATCTTCTACAACGGTCGCGTCGGCGACGCGTACCCCGGCATTCATCGAAACTGGTTGCAGTTCGTCGGCGGGTTGAACGCGCTCGACGCCGCGCTCAATCCAAACAGTTGCGCGCCGCACAAAACCGTCGAGGACGTGTTCGGTCGGCTCGCCAAGTTCTGGAATCAATCTCTCTTCGTCCGCGCCGCCGGAGTCTACCTGCTCGACCTCGCCGCCGACAACACCGACGAGACCAACACCAAACTCATCAAACAGATCAACCGCAACCTGACCTTCACCTTCAAAAACGGCGACCTGCTTACCTTCGCCGCCGCGCTCTGAAACGTGAGAAAGAGAAACGGCAGGCGACTACCGGAGCGGTTTGCGCGAGGACAGGAAGAACAAAAATAAGTGTGACGAAGGAGATAGATGTCTGAGCCGTCAGAAGAAGTCCTTCCGGCCCTGACGTTTATCATGCGGGCGTTCGCGTCGAGTTGTCAGACCGCTCAATTGAGGCGCGCCTGTATGCGGCGGAGGGCTTTGGCGGCCTGTTGAAAGTCGGGTTGTTGTTCGAGAGCGAGCCCGTAGTGGCGCGCGGCGTCTAAGAGTCGCCCGCGTCGTTCGTAGACGCGCCCGAGATTGAAATGCGGGAAGGCGTAGGACTCATAGCGCGGGGCGACGAGAGCGCGTTTGAACCAGCGGACGCAAGACCAGAGGTCGCCCTGCGCGATGAGGTAACTGCCGATGTCGTTGTAAGGATTGCCGAAAGTCTCGTCCACGCGGATGGCGGCGAGGCATTCTTCGATGGCATCGCCGTAGCGTTCCTGAAAGCTATAGACCCAACCGAGAAAGGTGTGCGCTTCGGCGGTCGGGTAGGTCTCGATTGAACGCTGATAAAGCTCAATCGCCTCCTCGTAGTTGTTGACGAGTTGCGCCTCGTACGCGCGCTTGAACAACGCCACGGCCTCGTCCCGCGCGTCACTACTGCTCGTCAAACTATCGTTGGAAAAATCTTCAAACATAAAAAGCGGGGATAGAGGTTGGATGTCGGGTGCTAGATGTTAGATTAAGACAATCTGCTTTCATGTTTTCCTGACATCTAACACCCGACATCTAACATCTGTTCTTCACCTCTGTTCTTCTCATTTCGCGTCGAGCCGACGGATGCGCCCGTCGGTTTGGGGGGCAATCTCTTTGGCGGCGGCGATGGCGTCCATCAGGAGCGCGGCTTCGACGGGCCCGCCTTCGGGGTCGAAGAGATAGCGCGAGTCGCGGAGCATCGTATAACCGTCGCCGCCGCCTATCAAGTATGCGACGGAGGCGAGCGTGTACTTCCGTGTGTCGTCGAGCGGGCGACCCCCGACGAGCACTTCAACCACGCGCGAGCCCGACGGACGCCGACCGTCAAACGTGAACGTCAGACCCGACACCTGCGGGAAGCGTCCCTCCTCCGCGCTCTCGACGATGCGGCTGACGCCGTGCTCCAACGCGGCGCGCAGGGTCTTTCCCGTGACCTCCACCTTGACGATGTGGTTCTCGAAGGGAAGGATGGAGAGCACGTCGCGCTTGGTGAGCGTGCCCGGCCCGTAGGTCGTGTTCGAGCGAATCGAGCCGCCGTTGAAGAGCGCGACATCTGTCTGCCCCCACTTGCGATACGTGTCGGCGACGAACGACCCGAGATTAGTCTCGCGCGCGCGGTTCGTCTCCTGTCGCGCGTCGAGCGCAACCTTCGTGACGCCGACCGGCTTGTCGAGTTCCGCCGAGAGTTGTTTCTCGTAGCGGTTGACGAGCGCGGCTGTCTCCGGCTCCTCCTTGATGTCGGCGGTCACGGGGATGATCTCCCAGTCAATGCTCTCAATCGTGCCCGTCGCACGCGAGATGTTGAGGTCAATGCGCGCGACGTTGCGCGCGTCGGAACCGGCTTTGAAGATCGGCGTGCGTCCCGAGAGGGATTGCAGCAGCGCGTGTTCGTGGCCGCCGATGGTCACGTCTATCGGCGCGCAGCGCGCGAGAGCCTTGTCTTGGCTCATCGTCAGATGCGTGACGGCGACGACGACCTTCGCGCCCTGCGCGCGCATCTGCGCGACGACCTGCCGGGCCGTCTCGCACGGGTCGCGGAACTCAACGTCGGGGCCGGGCTTCGAGGCGTTGCTCGTCTCCGGCGTGAGCACGCCGAAGAAGCCGACCTTCACGCCTTCAAACTCGCGCACGACGAACGGCGGCATGTCGCCGAAGAGTTTGCCCGTCTTGCGGTCGAAGACGTTCGAGCCGAGCCACACGAAGCGCGACTCACGCATCCGCTCGCGCAACACCTCGTCGCCGAAATCGAACTCGTGATTGCCGAGCACGGCGATGTCGAGCCCCGTCGCGTTCCACGTCGCAATCATCTGCCGCCCCTTGAAGATGTTCGACGCGACCGAAGGCGCAATCGTATCGCCGCCCAAGAGAAACATCGTGTGCGGCGACTCCTGCAAAATCTGCCGCCGCAACGCCGCGACGCGCGCCAGCCCGCCGCGCGTGCCCCTGTCAACCGGCGAAATCTGGTACACGTCGTTGACCTGCAAGAGCGTCACGCGGACAGGGCGATTATTGGTCTTACTGCTACTGCTGCTCGTCGTCTCCTGCGCGTTCGCCGCGCACGCGGCGGCGCACAACGCGAGAACCAACAAGCGCGCCCTTCGACGCAATGAGCGGGAAAAAATCATCAATTCGGCCTCCGGAAAAATTTGGTCAAACTATAATTTATTGCTGAACCGACGGCAGTTAGGTTGAAGCGGAGATGCTGCATTATACTCGCGCCGTCGCGCCCGCGCCACTACCGCGCCCAACCGTTCTCCCGGCATCTCGTCGCGCCGTCTCCCGATATTTGCACCCGGAGTTGTCAAACACAAACAGCACGGCGGAGGCGCGCCGCCGAAACCGCAACGTAACTCAAATAAACTCGATGCCTTCGACCGAAACGATTTTTCTGACGGGTTTTCCCGGCTTCATCGCCGGACGACTGGTGCGTCGTCTGGCGACGGACGGCGCGCGTTTCCTTCTGCTCGTGCAACCCGCGCTCCTTGAGCGTGCGCGCTCCGAGATAGCGCGCCTCTCATCCGGCACGGGCGTTTCCGTTGATGCGTTTCAGTTGCTCGAAGGCGACATCACACGAACGGAACTCGGCCTCTCGCCCGCAGACCTCGCGGCGGCGCGCGCCGCGACGACGATACTTTTCCATCTCGCGGCCATCTATGATTTGGGAGTCGCGCGCGACTCGGCGATGCGCGTCAACGTCGAAGGCACGCGCCGCGTCAACGAGTTTGCGCGCACGCTCAAACGCCTGCGCCGCTACAACTACGTCTCGACCTGCTACGTCGCTGGCTTGCGCACGGGCGTCATCTACGAGCGAGAGTTGCGCCATGCGGCGGGCTTTCGCAACTATTATGAGGAGACGAAGTATCTGGCGGAATTGGAAGTCGAGGCGTTGAAGGAGCATCTGCCTTTAACTATCTATCGCCCGTCGGTCGTGTGCGGCGATTCGCTGACGGGCGAGACGGCGAAATACGACGGCATCTATTACCTCATCAACTACCTGCTGATGCAGCCCCGCCTGCTGTCGCTCGCCAACATCGGCAACGGCGAAGTGCGTCTCAATCTCGTGCCCGTTGATTTCGTCGTCGAAGCGATGTCCGCGCTCGCCGACGACGCACGCGCCGACGGCCTCACCCTCCAACTCGCAGACCCCGCGCCGCTCACCACGCACGAACTCTTCGAGCTTATCTCACGTTCCCTGACGGCTCGCGGCTCGCGCTTCACCCTCCCCGCGCCGCTCGTCCGCACCTCGCTCAAGTGGCGCATCTCCGAATCACTCACCGGCCTCCCGCGCGTCGGCGCGCCCTACTTCTTCCTCAAACAGACCTACGACACCACCCAAGCGCAACAACTGCTCGCCCCGCACGGCCTCCGCCCCCCGCCCTTTCCCACCTACGTCAACAACCTCATCAACTTCGTCAAACAACACCCGAAACTATGAAGGGATGAGGGCGGAGGGATGAGGGATGAATCAGAATTTAGTGATTGAATCATCGAATCATTTTTCATTGAATCAATGAACCGATGACTCAATAAACCAATTCTTATTCATCCCTCCGCCCTCATCCCTCATCCCTTTCAATACGGGTCGCCGCTCAGTTGCCCGTTGGTGACGCTGATGAGGTAGAAGCCCGTGGTCGGCCTGTTTCTCAGATCGAATGTTCCGCCCGCCGCGACTTTCCAGATTTTGTAGTTTGAAAAAGTGAGCGGCTGGCCGGACTCGCACGATTCCGGCGCGTGATCGCCGAGCACGAAGTAGGCGGGGCCCGCGCCCATGACGCGCGCCAGACCGTTCTTATCAACCACGACCGACGTTGCCTCCTCGACGCCCATGCCGAGCGCGCTCGTCGCCCTGCCGTCCCTAATCTGTCGCGCGACGAAGGCCATCGTGCGGCCCATGCGGTCGCGCGTGACGAAGTGTGAATCGGTGACGATGCCGTTCAGGTTGGCCCAGTTGAAGAAGTCGTATGTGAAGCTGACATAGCGATGAAAAGGATTAACGAGAGCCTGACTCGACGTGACGCTGCCGCTACAGGCGTCGTAGCTGAACTCGCCCTGAATCGCTTCTCCCGCGCTCGTGCCGCCGACACCGCCGCCGCGCGCATAGACCGACTCGACCGCCGTCTCAACCCGCGTGCCCTTGAAGTTGCGCACGTAGTCGCATTGGTCGCCGCCCGCGAAGAAGACGACCTCGGCATTTCTCACCGTCGTCTCGACCGCCGCCGTATTCGCATCGCGCGCGCTCGTGATCACCAGAGTCTCGACGGAGTCCACGCCATTCATCGCGTAGATGTAATCGTTATAACCGTTCGAGCCGGACGAGCGCAGGATGACGACATCGAGCTTCGTCGCGCAGGTCGTGCAGCCGCGCGCCTGATCAATCATCCATTGAATCGCCGCGTCAACGTCCGTCCCGCCGCCGCCCAAGTCATGCGCCGGGCCGAACAACGCGGGACTGACATCGGCGGCGCTGCCCGTCAGGTAGCGCGTCACTTTGGCCTCGACGGAAGAGGCCGACACGACCAGCAGGAACAGCAGGAACAGCAGGAACGCACTCGCGCGTGCGGCAAGACTCTGGCTGCTTTTCATAAAAGATGTCTCCTTCGATTGGTAACTTGTCTTCGGTTGAAACGGGGTAAGGAACCGGTTGGGACAACGTTTCTCTACATGATTGGCGCGGGGAAAGCAAGATTTCCTCGCGGTGGTTGACATCCGGACGCTTTAGAATTATTCTAAATCCACTTCAAACCAATATGATTCAGGGCAGAGAAGAACAGGGTGGCGGGCAATCTGCGCTGACGCCGCAACGCGAGGTCGTGTTGCAGGCGGTGCGCGCGAGCACGGAGCATCTGACGGCCAACGAGATTTTCGAGGCCGCGCGGCGTCTGCTGCCGACGATCAGTTTTGCGACCGTCTATAACTCCCTGCGCTATCTCAAAGAGGCGGGCTTGATCGGCGAGGTGACGTTCGGCAACGGCGCGAGCCGCTACGACCGCGAGACCGCGCGCCACGACCACGCCATCTGCACGCGCTGCGGCAAGCTCTCGGACTTCGAGCTTCCCGAAACCGTCGAGTTGCTGCGCGCGGCGGCGCGGCGTTCGCGCTTCAAACCGGAATCAATTCATCTGACGCTGCTGGGCTTGTGCCCGGTTTGTCGAACGGTTGAGGACTGAAATCATTCGAGCTTCGACGGCTCAACACAGAATTTAAATCATGCGCGGGCGCGGAGAACGACCGGGAAAGTTTGGGTTGAGCGTCGGCGCGGCCATGCAAAAATCTTTTATCCAACGGAGGAAACATGCAGGAAACAACAGTAGATAAAGCGATGGTCGGTCGTCCGGCCCCCGATTTCGAGATGCCCTCGACGAAGAACATCGAGAAGTTGAACGAAGACGTGCGGCTCGCGGATTACCGTGGACAATGGTTAGTGCTGCTCTTCTACCCGCTCGATTTCACGTTCGTCTGCCCGACCGAGTTGACCACTTTCAGCGACCGCTACGAGGACTTCAAAGGCATCGGCGCGGACATCATCGGCGTCTCGACCGATTCGGTCTTCTCGCATCGCGCGTGGCTGCAAACGCCGCGCGACAAGAGCGGCGTCGAAGGGCTGCTCTACCCGCTCGCGGCGGACATCACGAAGAAGGTCTCGCGCGACTACGGCGTGCTCATCGAAGAGAAGGGTGTCGCGTTGCGCGGCCTCTTCGTCATTGACCCCGAAGGCGTGCTGCGCTACAAGGTCGTGCACGATCTCAACGTCGGGCGTTCGGCGGAAGAGACGCTGCGCGTTATTCAGGCGTTGCAAACCGGCGGTCTCTGTCAGGCCGAATGGCGGCCCGGTCAGGAAACGCTCAAAGTCTGAAGTGGTGAATCGTCAATCGTAAATCGTGAATAGAGAAAGCATCTGTTCTTTCTATTCACGATTTACGATTCACGATTTACTATTCGTGAGGTTGTTATGCCTTTAAGAATCGGGACGGAGATGCCTTCGTTGGAGGGCGCGACGGAGTGGTTGAACGCGACGGGCGCGCGGGCCGAAGCGGAGACTGCGGGCCGCCCGACGCTGGTGCATTTCTGGGCGGTGAGTTGCGGAATCTGTAAAGACAATATGCCGCGCGTCGCCGAGTTGCGCGAGCGTCACAGGGAGACGGGCTTGCGCGTCGTCGCCGTCCACATGCCGCGCTATCCGTCGGACACCGACGCGGAGGCCGTCCGCGATGCCGTCACGACCAACGACATCACGGAGCCGTGCGCGATTGATAACGAGCACAAACTGCGCGATGCTTTCCAGAACGAACAGGGCTACGTTCCCGCCTATTACCTGTTCGACGCCGAAGGCAAGCTGCGCTGTTTCGCGGCGGGCGAACGCGGGCTCAACATGATCACTCCCGCGCTCGAACGCGTCCTCGCCGCCGCTGCGCAGAAGGAACAGTCCGCATAAAGAAGAAGCGAGCGCGCGCATCATAAAGAAGAAGCGAGCGCGCGCATCAGAGAGGTGAAGCAAAAAAGGAAGGCGACTCTTGTTGAGAGTCGCCTTCCTTTTTTTATGCGGCGTCGAAATCTTTCGCAGAAGCGAGACGCGAACTGTTTCGAAGTGCGCGCGTGTCCGTCGTCGTCTTACTCAAGGTTTGCTCGCGGCTTTGTCGAGTTTTTCGGCGTTTTTGCTGGCGTTTTGGCTGAGTTCGATGACGTTTTCGAGGTCGCGGCTAGCTTTGGCGGCGATCTTGGCGTCAACGACATCCGGGTTCTTGAAGATGGGACTCTTGACGAAATTCATCAACGCGCGGTCGAGCAGACGCAGCGCGGCGACGAGTTGTTCGCCCGTCTCGACGTTCGCCACTTTCTGATTCTTATCCGCCTCTTCGGGTTTGGGGAGCGCGATGTTGGACTTGAGACGCAGGGCGCGCTTTCTGATTTCGGTCGTCACGTCGGCGACACCCTTGTAGTCGAGCGGCTTGCCGGAAGTGGCCGCGCTCATCATCTTATTGTTAATCACCTGAATGCGTTCGTAGTCTTCGGCAATCTGCGCGAGGGCGAGGCGGGTCTGTTCGGGCGTCGGAGTTTTGTTCCGCTCGTTCTCCATCCCGCGAATGATAAATTCGCGCTCGCGGATGCTCGGCGGCGTCGGCACGCTGCCCCTGCCCGGCGAAGGGACGCCCGGCGCGCCCGGTCTGCCCGTAGCCGGGACGGGTGCGCCTCTCTGCGCGTTGACTGGCAGGGCGGACGTGAGGACAAGAAGGACGACCGGCGCGACGAGCACGCCGACCCGTGCGGCTGACTTCGGACAAAAGCTTTTCATTTACAACCTCCAAGCGAAACCTAAATCTTCCCCCTTGGATACGTCCCGCAGTTTAATCCTTCAAAACTCTCCTGACAATTCTCCTGGCAATATAGAGCACGGGCCGGATGCCGGAGAGAACGGAAAGCGCGCTTCGTGAAGCCCGCTTCGTCTCGTCTGACACCCGGCGTCCGAACCCTCGACGCTTCGCTCTAGAACGGCGGTCGGCCATTCGCCGCTTGATAGTCTTCCGCGCTGACGGCTTTGACCTGTGTGCCTCCGGTCAAGGGGCGGACGGTGACGCGGCTGTTCGGCTCGCAGTAAATCTTGGCGAGAAACGGGGTTGCACCGGCGGGCTGTCCGGCCACCATCTGCGGGTGCTCTTGAATAATCTTCTGCGCCTGCTCGGGCGTCGGGAAAACGCCGCCGTTGTATTTCTTGAGCGAGTCGTAGTCAACGAGTTGCATCTCGGCGCGCGCGCCGGTGTTCTTGTTGTAAAGATGAGTCACCATCACGATGACGTAGCCGGAACGGCCTGCGGTGGTGGGAATCGAGTGTGTGGGCGGAAACTTATCGCCCTGCTTGGGTTGATAAGCCGCTTCCGAATGCTGGCGCGGGTTGATGCTGTAATAGTCGTACTGCATCTCTTCCGGCTTGATGGTGATCAGGTTGGTTGCCATCGGTGGTCTCCTTTTTGAGCGTTGAGATTTGATTCGAGATAACCCTTTGACCGTTGGGCAAAACTGCCCTTGGGATGGTTGTCTTTGACGTGAGGCTAACGAGACTCGGAAAACTCGTTAGCGACTGGCAGACCCTTTGGGAGCGCGCACGATATTCCCTCCGCGCCCCGGCTGTCAACCTAAATCATGCGCAGGGGATTTGTGCTCCGACGCGTGCGCGTCGCGCGCGAGATGCATGGCGGGCGGAAAGAGACGCGGAAGCGAGCCAGCCTTACGGCAGACTCAGAAGGGCGAGGGAATCTGGCGCGCGAGGAAACTGAGAATCCACCACGCGACGACGACGCTGCCGACGAGCAGCAGCAAAAGCAGCAGCATCAAGACGCCGACGAAAAGCCAGTCGCTCAAGCGTCCGTGGCGCGCTTCGGCGGGCGAGACGGTGGCGCGCTCGCGGATCAGTTCGACGTTCTTCTTGTTCGATTTCCAGAAGCTGTCGAAGATGTCGCCGATGACGGGGACGGAGCCGAGCACGTAGTCAATAGCGATGTTGAAGCCCATCCGCAGCAGCGTGATTTTCGAGACGCGATAGCGGACGCCCGCCGCGAGGACGTAGAAGGAGACGACGGTCGTCGCCGTGTCGCCGATGCCGGGGATGAGTCCGACGAGCGCGTCGAGTCCGAAACGCCAGCCGAGGCCGGGGATGCGAAACAACCCGTCCATCCAACGGCTCAACTGTTCCAGACTCTCTTCGACCTCCGCCTGCGAAGCGCGCCGCCCCTCGAAGGCGACCGGACGGCGCAAAGCCTCCGCTCTTCGTTCTCTCATCATGTGTCAATCTATCCTCGTCCGTCCGCAAAAACCGCTTCTGACAACATCCCGCGAGATGACGCCGCCGTCTCACGCAACATAAAGCCTCTCAGTCATCATACGGGCAACCGGCAAGCGAGGCAAAGCGACAGGATAAGCGCATAGTGGGTCAGTTTGAAATTCCAAGCCAATATCTATCCGGCTCACATTTTCAAACTGAACCACTATGGATAAGCGAGAGAACTTTCCCTCATCGTTGTTCTCCAACAGCCCGACGCGCGCGCATTTTTTATCTCTCGATGCGCTTTCATTCAAGGTTCAACGAAAAATAGTGCGCTTCGAGATTCATCCCCTTGCGCACGTAAAAACGGTGCGCGTCGAGCCGGTTGACGCGCGAGACGAGCCGCACTTGTCGGCAACCGTTTTCTTTCGCATGTTCGACCAGCCAGTCAAACAACGCGCCGCCGTGACCCTTCGACCGCTCGCCGCTTTTTGTCGCAAGGTCTTCGATTTCGAGATACTTGCCGCCAGCCAGCCATTCGGAGATTCTGAATCCGGCGACGGCTTTGATTTCGCCGTCAGTCAAATAGGCCAACTGAAAACCGGCGATTTCGCTCAGTCTTCTGACCAACGGCAGAAACTCCTCCCGCAGGATACGTGGACGCAGTTCGGCCATCACCGGATAACAGTCCGAAATTTCCCGCTCACTTCGGGCGACTTTAATCATACTGTTCATCTCAACTCAAAAGGGAATAAGTGAACGATGAAAGAGGAACTATCGAGGCATCGGTGTAGGGTGAGAGCGAGTCGGAGAACGGGAGTCAACGGATTCGCGTCATCTGTCGCCAGAAGAAGCGACCGAGGCGTGCGAAGCGGTTGCGGTCTTTCGCGCCGCTCTGCTCGACGCTGAGGCCGAGGGCGGCGGCGAGTTGGGGGTTGGGGGGCGCGATGTCTTCGTCGCCGCGTTTCTCGGAGAGCCAGCGGTTGAAGATGCGCGTCAGCGTGCGCCGTTCGCCGACGGGCACTTCGGCGACGAAGGCGGCTTCGAGGTCGTCGAGTTCGGCAATCTCGAAACGGTTGGCTTCGTAGTAGCGACGGAGCGCGGTGCGGAAACGCTCGTCGCCCATCTGCTTGCGGAGCGCGTTGAACATCAGCGCGCCTTTGCCGGAGACGATGGCCGAGTATTGAAATGAGTTGCGATATTCGCGGGCGTCGCGGTCGGCGGCCATGTCGTCGCCGCCGAAGGTTCGGTAGATTTGATAGACGCCGCGCAGTTGGTCGTCGAGCACCTGCGCGGCGCGCTCCGGCCCGTGCATCTCTTGATAGTAGAGCAGCGCCGACCAATGCGCGAGCGACTCGTCCAACACGGGCGCACGCTCGGGGTCGTTGCCGACGCACGCGCCCCACCATTGATGCCCGACGACGTGTGCCACCGTGAACTCAAGACTGTCTTCGACCGACGCGCGCTGCTCGCGCACGATCTCGGGAAGGTTGCGCGTCGCGGGCGCGTCGAAATCAACGTAGAAGGCGCTCGCCACGACGCCGAGACGGGCGAACTCCATGCTGCCGACGCCCGCAATCAGAGGCGCTTCCGTGACGTTGATGGTCTTGAAAGGCGACTCGCCGAAGTGCGCGACGAAGACGCGCACGGCCTCCGCCGCGACGCCCAGAACGCGACGCCCGATAGTCTCGTGTTCGGCTGTATAAATCGAGCGCACGCGCACGCCCGCAATCGCGCGCTCCGACGAGCGCAGCGTGCGCCCGGCGACGACGGCGAAGTTGCGCAGGTTCTCTCCCGCGAAACTGCGGCTGCGGGAGCCGTTAATCTCCGCGTCGCCGCGCTCATCGCCCGAAGTGTAGAGCACGACATCGGAGGGCGCTTCAATCGTCACCTCGTAGGCGGCCACGTCCGTGTAGAGCGCATCGCCGACGCTCGCCTCGACCTTGCGCTGCCAGTCGTCGCCCTCGCGCACGGCCAGCACCGGATAGGGAGTCCCGAGCAGCATCACGCCGCGCGAGAAGAAGTTTGTGTCGCGCCCGCGCCGCCACTCGCGCGTGTCGCGCAGGGCCGCGCCGACCTGCTGGACGACGTGCGCCGGGAGGCTCGTCTCGTCGGGGTCAATCTCGGGGACGCTGCCCTTGAAAGCAATCTCGATCTCGACGCCTGCGCCCGCCGCGACCGCCTCGCGCAACTGCACGCGCAGCGTCACGCGCTGCTCGTCGAGCGTGAAACCGAGCGGCTGCGCGCCCGCAGCAGTAGTAGCAGCAGCAGAAGTAGCGGCGGCGACCATGCGAACTTCCGTCACGTCCAGATGCGGCTCGTCGGATTGAGAGGCGTCGGGCGCGGCGCTCGCGTTCGTCGCCGCATTGGTCGTCGCGCTCGCGGCAGACGACGCGCGCGTGTTCTCGCGCGTGTTCTCCGCCGTGCCGCCGCGATGATTGGCGTAGAGATGAAAATAGATGACGGACGCGGGGCGTGTGTCGGCGTTGACCCAGCGGACGCGCTCTGTGCCTGTGAAGGTGCGCGCGTCGAAGTCGAGCTTGAGGTTAATCCGGTAACGGGCGCGCGACGCTTGCTTCGCCGCTTCGTTCGACTGCGCGCGCGCCGCGTCCGCCGTTTGCTGCGCGCAGACGGATGTGCCCGCGCCCGCCGCGAGCAGCAGCAGCACGCACAGAGAGAGGCACGCGTTCATGCGCGCCGTTCTCCGCAGGTTCGGTTGTTTGTCGGTCAGGCTCAAAAGATTTTCCGAACTTCTGTGACGGCCCGGTAAGCGTCGCCGGGAAGTGACGGGCGTGGCTGCCCGCCGGGCGCTTGATGAAGAAATAGCTTTTCGGGTGTCGAAAAACGACGGGGCACATCAAGCGTAAACAATCAATAGTCGCTGGCTTCTCGATTTATCTGCCGGAGTTCGGCGTCCGGCGTCTCGGGTTTCTGACGGGCGGTTTGCCTTCGATGATTCTGATGGTGCGGATGCGGTCGCCGCGCGTGATGCGGTCAACGACCTCCAAGCCTTCGACGACGCGACCGAAGACCGTATAGCCTCCGTCCAAGTGCGGCTGCGGCGAATGCGTGACGAACCATTGCGAGCCGCCCGTGTCTTTGCCCGACAGCGCCATGCCGAGCGCGCCGCGCGTGTAGGGCTGCATATTGATCTCGCAGCGAATCTGGTGGCCGGGGCCGCCATTGCCGTCGCCGCGCGGGTCGCCGCCCTGCACGACGAAGTTCGGCACGACGCGATGAAATGTGATGCCGTCGAAGTATCGCCTGTTGGCTAACTGGACGAAGTTGTCCACCGTCAGCGGCGCGTCTTCCGGCAGCAGTTCGAGCACGAACTCTCCCTTGTCGGTCGCGACGAGAGCCTGCACGCGCCTGCCGATGCGCGCGAGGGCGCGCGTGTAGTCGGCGGGCTTGTTGCGCGTGGCGACCGTCTCGACGCGCGACTCCGATGCGCCGCCCGACATCTCGCGCAGGAGCGCGGCGGCGCGACGACGGACGAGATAATCCGGCACGTCGAGCGCGCTGCGGATGGCGCTCGTCGCTTCCGGATCGCGCTGTTTGGAGAGCGCGTCGAGAATCGAGAGCGCGGCATCGTCGAGCGGTTCGGTCAGAGCTTTCGGCAGAGCCTCTGTGAGCGCGCGCGAGTTGAGCGGGTCGGGCGGGAGTTCGCTCAATAAATCGGCGGCGGTGGCGCGCACAATCACGTCCGCCGAAGTGAGCCGTGCGCGCAGGACTTCCGAGAGGTCGAGCGGCTTGAAGGCGGCGACGGCGCGCAGCACGTCGGGCATGGCGAGCGCGGGCGTCGTCGGGTCGGCGAGCATGTTGCGCAGAATCAACTGCGCGTCGGCTTGCAGATTGAGGACGCTGTTGCCGCCCGTCTCGTTCGTCACGGCGGCGACCTCGCCCAACCCTTGCGCGACGCTCGACACGCTCTGCCAGCGATTCAAGACGGCGGCGCGATTGGAGTTATCGAAAGGACGCGCGCGCAGGTAGAGCGACGGCGCGACGCGCGCGAAGGCCGTCTCGACCTCCGGCGCGCTCAACTCCGACGCGTCACGCAACCCGCGCAGGAAAGCGACGGCGCGCTCGTTGTTCGTGTTGGGCAGAAGGCGTCCGAGCGTCGTCGCCAGTTCCAGAAGTTCGTTCGTCTCCGAAGGATTGCCCGCGCCCTTCGCCTTCGCGTCACGATAAGCCTTGAGCAAGGTCTCGCCGCGCCCGACGAGCGGGACGGCGGCGCGCGCGTCCTTGAGCGTGCCGAGCGCACGAATCGCACTCACGCGCACGCGTTCGTCAACGTCGTTGGTGCTGCGCGCGACGAGCGCGTCGAACGATGCCGCGTCTTCAGCCGCGCCGAGCGCACGCGCGACGTTGGCGCGCACGACCGCATCCGCGTCGCCGGATAAGAGCGGGCGCAGACGCTCGCTCGCGTCCTTCGCACGCAGGCGCGCGAGCGTGTTGGCGGCATCGGCGCGGACGCGCGCATCCGTTGACGAAAGAAAGAGCAAGACCGTCCGGCTCGCGTCTGCCGGGCGCGCGCGTAAGGTCGCCGTCAGGGCCATCATCACGACGCCACGGTCGGGCTTTGCAGACTTCTGTTCGGCGGCGAGCGTTTGCAGAATCGCCGCGCCAAGCTCCTTCTGTCGCGCGGCCTGCGCCTGCGGCAGCGCGGCGGCAACCTTGCCCAGAGCCTCGACGGCGCGCGCGCGCACCTCGTTTGACTTGCTCGTCCGCAAAGCGTTGAACAGCGCGTCGGCGGCTGTCGCCGATTCGGTTTCGCCCAGAGCGAAGGCGGCCATCGCGCGCACGCTCTCGCTCGTGTCGTTCGTGAGCAACATGGCGAGCGGGGCGACCGCGCCTTCGTCGCCGATGCGTCCCGCCGCCAGAGCCGCGCGCCGACGCACGCCCGCGCTCGCATCCGACAGCAACGCGCCGAGGTCGCGCGCGTCCCAACGCCTCTCGTCCTCCGCGCTCATGATGCGCAGCAGCGTCTCTTGAGACACGGCGGGCAGAATCTCTCGACGCGGCGGGACGGTCGCGCGCCCACCACGCGCGGGAGCCTGCGCGCGCTGAGGCGCAGCGGCGACGCCGGTTCGCTGTTGCGCGTGCGTTGCGAACCCCGCGAGCGACGCCGCGAGCAAGACCGGCGCGCAGCAGACAATTCGACCGGCGGACGCGTGCGCGCGTCGAGACGTGGTTTGCTGATTTATCTTCGACATCAATTTCATGTGTTGGAAAAAGGTTTCGGGTCTGTCCTGCCACGACACGGGCGCGCTCCGGCGTGCGAACGCCGCGCCGCTGTGGAGAATACCTAATGTATCAGGGAGACGAGTTGCGTCTGTCAAGGGGAAAGAGTGGGCGGCGGGCAGTAAGCAGTCAAAGCGTTCTGAATTTTTCGTCGCCGCTGGCTGCCTCCCGACTTTTCTTTACCGCTTACTGTTCAACGCTCGCTGTCTTCTCCACTTCCACGAGCACGTCGTAGAAGGTCGCGCCGCCGCCGAGGTCTGTGAGTTGCTGCGACGCGAGTTGGTTGATGTTGGTCTCGCCGGGGGAGAGTTTGTTCCACCAGATCGAAGGGGAAACGACGACGCCCTCGCGGGCGCGCGTGGAGACGACGGCGGTCAACGTGCACGAGCCGCGCTCGTTGAAGATACGCACCATGTCGCCGTCAGCGACGGCGCGCGCCGCAGCGTCCTGCGGGTGAATCTCGACGAAGGGACGCTTCTCCTGTCGCAGGTGCTTGGGCAGATTGGCGAAGCTTGAGTTGAGAAACGCGTGCGCCGCCGGACTGATGAGCGCGAGCGGGAAACGCTCGGCCAGACGGGGCGCGCTCCGGCGCGATTCGCGCGGCGGAATAAATTCCGGCACGGCGGGCAGGCCCAACGCCTCCAACTGCTCCGAATAGAGTTCGCATTTGCCGGAAGCGGTCGGGAAATTTCCCTCGGCGAAGGGCGCGAAGCGTTCGGGCATGTTCAGGCGCATCCAGCCGCGCGCGCGCAACTCTTCGAGCGTGATGCCGCGCAGCCATGGATGCTCCTGCGAGATGGCCTGACGCGCAATCTCGACATCGGTGTCACGAAAACATTCCTCCTTGAATCCCAAACGCGCCGCGAGCAGGCGGAAGACCTCAGTGTTCGGCTTCGACTCGTAGAGCGGCTCGATGGCCGGTTCGTTGACGACCAGATAGAAATGGCCGTAAGCCTTGTGCAGGTCAAACTGTTCGAGTTGCGAAGTGGCGGGCAGGATGATGTCCGCGTAGTCGCAGGTATCGGTCATAAACAGTTCGTGCACGACGGTGAACAAGTCCTCGCGCCGCAAGCCTTCCAAGACCTTCGACTGTTCGGGCGCGACCGCCGCCGGATTCGAGCAGTAGACGTAGAGCGCGCGCACGGGCGGGTCGTTCAGTTCCGTCAGAGCGTCGCCGAGTTGCACCATGTTGACGGTGCGCGGGCGGCGCGCAGGCAGCAGGTCAGGACGTTGCAATCGCTCGGTGTTGATGGGAAACATGCTGCTCGTCGAAAGCAGGATGCCCCCGGCGGCGTCGCGCCACGCGCCCGTGACGGCGGGCAGGCACGCGATTGTCCGCACGGCCATGCCACCGCCCGCGTGTCTTTGCAAGCCGTAGTTGGTGCGAATGACGGCGGGGCGCGTCGTCGCGTACTCCCGCGCGAGACGCACAATCGTCTCCGCCTCGATGCCGCAAATCTCCGCGACGCGTCCGGGCGCGTACTCGCTCGCGCGGCGGCGAAGCTCCGCGTGCCCGAGCGTGTAACGCTCAAGATAATCTCTGTCTTCCAGCCCTTCGGCGAAGATGACGTGCATCAGTCCGAGCGCGAGCGCGGCGTCAGTACCGGGGAGGATGGCGATGTGTTCGTCGCATTGGTCGGCGGTGCGCGTACGTCGCGGGTCAATGGCGACGACGCGCGCGCCCTGTCGTTTCGCTTCCAGAATGTGCGGCCACAGGTGGACGTTGCTCGAAATCGTATTCGTGCCCCACAGCAAGATGAGCCGCGCTTCCGAAAAACGTTCGGGGTCTGTGCCGATGCGCGCGCCTATCGAGACCGTGTAACCGGCTGCGCCCGCCGTCGCGCAGATGGTGCGGTCTAAGAGCGACGCGCCGAGGCGATGAAAGAAACGCCTGTCCAGCGACTCGTTCTGCACGAGCCCGAGCGTGCCGCTATAGCTGTATGGCAGAATCGTCTCCGCGCCTTCCTCCGACTCCGCGAGCGCGCGGTAACGCGCCGCGATTTCGTCCAGCGCCTCGTCCCAACTGATAGCTTCGAAACGTCCTTCGCCCTTCGCGCCCGTGCGACGCAGAGGGGTCTGGATGCGGTCGGGGCTATAGGTGCGCTGCTCGTAGTTGGCGACCTTCGTGCACAGCGTCCCGCGCGTGAACGGATGCGCCGGGTCGCCCGCGACGCCGATGGCACGCCCGTCTTCCACCGTCACCAGCATCGCACACGTATCCGGGCAATCGTGCGGGCACGCCGCACGCACAACCCGCAACCCGCGCCCGCCCGCGCTCTTTCCCGCTTCGGAATCAATCATTCGTTTCTCCATCCTGCACAAATCATCCCGCGAAGCATGACGCACGTCAACTGAAAAGACAGAGGTCAGGTGTCGGATGTCAGATGTTAGAGGAAAACAGAGACATGATTCGTCTTATCCAACATATGACACCCGGCATCTGACCTCCGCTTTTTCATCTGGCGCAGGTCTGCGCGCGCCCGCCGTCAATCGAGTAGGTCGCGCCGGTGATCCAAGCGGCGCGGTCGGAGGCGAGGAAGAGAATCAGTTCGGCGACTTCGCGCGCTTCGCCGACGCGACCGAGCGGGTGCGTCGTCTGCGAATGTTCGAGAAAGGCCGCGTATGATTCCTCGTTCATCCCGCCGCGACGGTGAATCTCCGTGCGGACGACGCCGGGGTTGACCGCGTTGACGCGCACGCCCTTCGCCGCCAGTTCGAGCGCGACGCAACGCGTCAACTGGTCAACTCCCGCCTTGGATACGCAGTAAGCGAGCACGCCCGGAAAGGCCCGCAATCCCGTCACGCTTGAGACGTTGACGATATTGCCGCGCGTCTTTTCCAGATGCGGCACGGCGAGTTGCATCAGGTGAAAGACGGCGCGCAGGTTAACGTCAATCATCGCGTCCCAAGAGGCGAGCGTCGTCGTCTCAATCGTCCCGTTCGCAATCCCGCCCGCCGCGTTGACCAGCATGTCGAGCCGCGCAAACTTCGCCAGCGTCTCCTCGATGGCCCGCCGCGCGTCCCGCTCTGACGTGACATCGGCGACCAACTCCAACGACGCGCCCTCCGAACCGCCGTTGTGATTCCTGATTTCGCCCGCCACCCCTGCGAGCGCCGCCGCGTCGCGCCCGACGAGCGCGACGCTCGCTCCGGCCTCCGCCATCCGCAACGCCGTCGCGCGCCCGATACCGGATGTCGCGCCCGTCACGAGCGCAACTTTTCCCTTCAACTCACCGTCCATTTAAGCCCTCTCCCTCTCTGCCCTGATGTCTTCGCTTGACCCCGACATCTTACAATGGACGATGGACGATGGACGATAGACGATGGATAAGAAAACTTCTGACCATCGTCCATCGTCTATGCTCTATCGTCCTATTAAAGCAACTGGTTGGTTGACAAAGTGCAAGCTGGCAAGTAGCATCGAAAGCGTGGCGGCAAATCTGACAAGTTCACTCGGGGCATCGCGCGAAGAGATTGTGCAGCAGTTGCGCGCGCGGGGGCGTGTCAGCGCGGATGCGCTGGCGGAGCAGTTGGGCGTCTCCAAACAATGTGTGCGGAAGCATCTGGAAGTGTTGGAGCGCGACGGCTACGTGCAGCACGCGGCGGAGCGCGGCGAGCGCGGGCGACCGGCCTACGTCTTTCATCTGACGGCCAAAGCGGAGGAGCTTTTTCCGAAACGCTACGACATTTTCGCCAAAGCGGTGCTCCGGCAGATCAACGCCGTCTGGGGCGAACGCGGCCTAAATGCCGTCTTTTGCGGCTGCGCGGGCGAAACCATCGCCTCCCTGCGCCCGCATCTGGAAGGACTCGCGTTCGACGCGCGCATCGAGCGTTTGACCGAACTGCTCGACGAGATGGGCTTTGAAGCCAGCGCGGAGAAGTTGCCGGACGGCTCATACCTCTTGACGGAATGGAACTGCCCGCAGCCGGAGGTGGCGCGCGATTACCGGCAGTTGTGCGATCAGGAGTTGGTTATCTATCGAGAGCTTTTGGGCGCGGAGGTTTTCCGTGAGTCGAGAATCGCGGGCGGCGCGACGCATTGCGCGTATCGTGTGCTCCGGCCCGCGAGAAAAAACAAGCATTGAGTATTTAAATTACGAACTAAGAGACGTAGAGTAAAAACGAATGGCACAAGTAACCGAGACGGACGTATTGGGAGCTTTGCGGCAGATCAGAGACCCCGATCTGCACAAGGACATCGTGACGCTCGGCTTCATCAAGGATTTGCGGATTGCGGGCGGCGACGTGTCGTTTCGTATCGTCCTGACGACGCCCGCGTGTCCCGTCAAAGAGGAGATGGAGTCGGCGGCGAAAGAACTCGTCGGGGCGCTCTCCGGCGTGTCGTCCGTGCGTGTGACGATGGACGCGGAAGTGCCGAAGGGCCGGGGTTTCGGCGAGAAGCTGACGGTCGCGGGCGTGCGTAATATCGTCGCGGTCTCTTCGGGCAAGGGCGGCGTCGGCAAATCTACCGTCGCCGTCAATCTCGCGGTGAGTCTGGCGCAGGACGGCGCGCGCGTGGGGCTGATGGACGCGGACGTGTACGGCCCGAACGTGCCCCTGATGCTAGGAATTGGCGACCGTCGTCCCGTCATTGAAGGTAACAAACTCGTCCCGCTGGAAGCGCACGGCGTGCGCGTGATGTCCATGGCGGTGTTGAAGCCGGGCGACGAGCCGATGATCGTGCGCGGGCCGATTCTGCACGGGCTGGTCAGACAGTTTTTGCAGGATGTGAAATGGGGCGAGCTCGATTATTTGATCGTTGACATGCCGCCGGGGACGGGCGACGTGCAGTTGAGTCTGGCGCAGCTTGTGCCGGTGCAAGGGGCGGTGCTGGTGACGACGCCGCAGGAGGTCGCCGTCTCGGACGTGCGGCGTGCCCTCAGGATGTTCGAGACGGTGAACGTCCCCGTGCTCGGCGTGGTCGAGAACATGAGTTATTTCGTCGCGCCGGAGACGGGCACGCGCTACGACATCTTCGGCGAGGGCGGCGGGCAAAAACTGGCGGACGCTTATCACGTGCCGTTTCTCGGCGCAGTCCCGATTGGTCTGGACGTGCGCGAGGGCGGCGACAGGGGTGTCCCCGTCGTGGTCAGCAATCCGCAGTCGGCGCAGGCGTTGGCCTTCCGCCACGTGGCGGAAGAGGTGGCGCGGCGCGTCTCGATTGAGGCGATGAAACCGGAGTTGGTCGTTTTGGGCAAAGCTCCGTAAGTGTGGTAAAACTGTTTGCGATGTGGAGCGTTGAGCCATCGGCGGAGCGGGCGGAAGTCATAAGTCTCCGGCTGAAGTCTGACGGCCTCGAAGTCGCAAATCACAGAGTCGAAAATTGCAATACTATTAACGAGGAGAAAGAAAGATGGCAGCAACAACAGTTCCGGACGTGGCAGCCGCAACAACGGTTCCGGGCGTGACTTTGAACGTCACCGAACCGGCGGCGGTCGAGATCAAGAAATTTATGTCGAGCGAAGAGGGGCTGCCCGAGACCGCAGGCTTGCGCGTGCGCGTCGTGCCGGGCGGCTGCTCCGGTTTCCAGTACAGCCTGAGCATCGAAGAGGAGTCGCGGCAGGGCGACCATGTGCTCGATGCACACGGCGTTCGTCTCTTCGTGGACATGTTCAGCGCGCAGTATCTGAACGGCGTCCAGATTGACTACGTGACCAACGTCATGGGTTCGGGCTTTACCTTCACCAACCCGAACGCGACCGGCGGCTGCGGCTGCGGCTCGTCGTTCACGGCCTGATTTCGGGGCGCGAAAAATAGACAGACCCGAACAGCGCGGCTCGGCGGCGGGACGGCGCGCGCGGCTCTCTTGGAAACATCCGAAGAGAGACGCGCGCACACGTTTCGCACGCGCGTCGCGCTGTTCGTCTAGTCGGGTCGGATGTCAGAAAGAGATCGTCTCCGGTTTTTATCTAACATCTAACCTCCAACATCCAACCTCTTTTTAAAGGGAGCGTAAAAACATGGCGAGGATTGAGGCGGAGACGGCGACGGGGCCGACGGTGTTCGAGGCGGAAGCGGGGCGGAAGCTGGTGCTGGCGTTGGAGGATGCGGGCGTTGATATTCTGCATCGCTGCGGCGGCAACGCGAAGTGTACGACGTGCCGCGTCGAGATACTGGACGGCGACCCCGGCGAGATCGGCGAACCGGAGCGCAATCGTCTGGCGACGGAGACGGGGCTGGCCGAGAACGTGCGGCTCTCGTGTCAGGTGCGCGTCCGAGACGATTTGAAATTGAGAGTCACGAATCAGGCGAGCGTGCGCGGGATACCGGCGGGGACGCGCCCGCCGGAAGATTAGAGACGGCGAACGAAGGCCGGAAATTCGGGCCGGGATGACGGAAGTGACCGCCGCGACGAGATAGCTGCCGGACGGGTCGGGCGTGTCGTTCGCCCCGCCGATTATCCGATTAACTACAACTTGCCGTAAAAGTTTGAGAGGCTGTGAAGCGCGTGCTTCACAGCCTCTCTTGTTATGGCTTCGAGGGAAGCCGGTTTGCAGTTCAACTCGCGGCTACTGCATGCGGAAGATACCCCAGATGCCGCCGTCGAAGGTGAAGGAGGCGCGGTCGCGCCAGAGGTAGTCGCCTCTGATCTTGAAGCGTCCGCCCATGCCGATGGTCAGGTTGATGTCGAAGTGGCTGGACGGGCCGATGCCGTACTGCGTGCCCTTCGTCCATTCCGACAACGGGTTGTCACCAATCTTCGTCGAGTTGTTGATGTACGGCTCTTCCTGCCACAAGTGGCCGTAGAGCGTGAACGCGTGATTGCGCGGATGTCCGCCCGGATGCAGGAGACGGAAGCGCGTGTAGCGTCCCGGCCCGGCGTTAAAGAGCGGCGTCTGCGGGTTCGCGCCGATCTGACTGTTGGAGAGGACGTTCGAGAAGTCCTTCTTGCGCGTCTCTTCAAAGTCGAGGTCGGGCTCGTAGTTCATGCGTTTCCAGAACGGTTCGGTGCGGTAGTTGGCGGCCTTCTGGCCCGTGTCTTCGGGGTCGTCCTCGCCCGCGAGATTCGGCACGGCCTTGAGGTTATTCCACTGGTCAAGACGTGAGCCGAAGCGCATGTTGATGTCGTTCTGGAAGAGCAGGACGTTCTCGATGAACGACGGAGCGTTCGCCGGGGTGATGACGGACATGGCGTGCGTCACCTTGCCGGTGTTGAGATAGGACATATCGGCGTAGGTCGAGCCCACGGGTTCGATAATCAGCGCGCCGATTGCGCCCTTGTGAGCGTGCTTGATCGGGTCGGCGGGTATCAGGCTGGTCGCGCCGAACTCGACCGGCGTGTAGATGGCCGTGCCGTTATTGTCAACCGTGACATCGCCCGCGTACCACTTGTAGGTGATGCTGCCGCCCGACGGCGCGGTCTGAACGTTGTTGAAGCCGACGTTCATACCGTCGCTGCGCGTCACATCGTAGAACAGCAGTTGCGGGTGCAGGCCGACCTGCGTCGAGGGCTTGATCTGATTGTTGTTGAACCTCTCGACAATCATCGGCAGGGTGTTGTGACCGGGCAGGTCAATCGCCGCCGGTATCTGGTTATAGAGGGTGAGCGTGATGCAGTCGCCCGCGTTGGCGCGCAGAATCAGAGGCTCGACGTTGATGTAGGACTTGAGCCGGTGCGTGTTCGGGTCAATGTCCGAGTTACGCACGTAGATGATCGCCGTCGGGTCTTCGAGCCGCCCGCCCTGATTGGTGCGGGAGTTATAGACGAGCGTTTGCGCCGGAAGGATGTCGCGGGCCAGAGCCGCCGTCACCTCGAAGGGCGGCGGATGGTTCGCGTCGTCCGGACAGACGGGAATGCCCGCCGTGCTGTTGATGATGTTTCCGCCCGACGACAGCGTCGAGTTGGTGGAACTAGCGGAAACCGCCGTCGGCGCATTGGTCGAAGAGTTGACCGCTGAACTGATGGTCGCCTTGCCGTCCGGATTGCTGGGCAGCGGCAGCAGTCCCGCTCCGGTTGTCGTCGGGCTAAGCTGACGGCCGCTCGTCGCGCCGTCCGTCCCACCTATAATATCACCGCCGCCGCCGGGGCCGTCGCCGCCGCCGCCGATGATGATGCAGCCGTCGCAGGGAGGCGGAACGCAGTCATTGCAGACGCCCTCCTCCGAGCCGCGATAGGCGCGCAGGATGCCCCAGAGACCGTTCCATTGATCGTCGGAGGCCATGCCGGGCGCGTAGCGGAAGTCGAAGAACGGACGCTCCAACGGGCCGGGTGTTTGATCCGGCATCGGCAAGACCGGCACGACGAACTCGTAGTGCTCGCTGATGCCCATCATCTGCGAGTTGCGCCAGCCCGAATTCGGGAAGGAAGGCTCGAAGAGCCACTTGATACCGTTGATGGTGAAGTTATGGCCCTCTTCGTGTGCGCCGACGAGGATGCGTACCTGTACGCGGTCGTCCTCGAAGGCACGGAGCAGAGGCGTGAACGGGTCGCCCGGCTCGATGCCCGCCGTCAGAGGCGGATAGAAGTTGGGCTGGACGTTGAACCGTGTGTCTTTGCGGATGATGTCCGAGCGATAGACGTTCGCCAGATCGCCCTCGGGGCCAGCCGCCTGTACGGGTGTCCCGTAGTTCGGGTCGGACTGGGTCGGATCCCAAATGCGATAGGGAATCGGTTCGTTGCGATAGTTGATGACCATCGTGCCGACATCTGCCGCCGAGATGGCTTCAGGACACGGCAGCGGGACGCCGCCCGGACAGACCTCCATCTTCTCCAAGAGGATGAAGGGCGGTTGGAAGTCGGCCTCCTTTTTGGCCGGAGGATTGACGACGTTCTGCGGGTCGGCTATCGGATTACCCGCCTCGTCAATGCCGCCGCCCGCCAGATATGCGTGCTGGAAGTCGGCGAACTCGATGAGAAACTCGCGGAAGCTGTCGGCCTGATTGAGCGTGATGATATCGGCACGCCAACTGGTCGGGCCGCCGTCGGCGGCACGCGTGCCGAAGACTTCTCCGGTTTCGGGGTCGCGCCAGATAGAACCTTCCGGCTCGACGACGAGGCCCGCGTACTGCCCGACCTGCTGGTGCGTCGAGGGGCCGAAGTGGTCGTGCGTGAAGGCCGTCCGGTGTGTGCGGTCGTTGCCTTGATTGTCGAGGACGTTATCGGTGAACCAGCGTTGAATCGTGATCTGCGCGCCGAGCGTCCCGAAGCGCGGGTGCGGTTGCGGTTCGAGGATCTTCGGATCACCGGGTTCGCCGAAGGGCGGACGGAGACCGCCTTCTTCGTTGATGGCGTGGATGCGCTCGATGACTTCCTCGGGCGCGAATGAGCCGTCCTCATAGTTCCAGCCGTTGCCCGCGCCGTCCGATGATGTCACGTCGAACTTCACGAGATGGATGTGCTGGCCCATGATGTCGGTGGGCGTCCGCACTTGGAAGTCGTCCTGCGCATAGACGCGCGGGACGAGGTTGGTGAAACGGAAGGTGATGCAGTCGTTCGTGTTGGCGCGGAAGAAGAGCGGCTGCGGCGGACGCGTTCCGGCCCTCGTCTGGTCAACATCCTCCCACAGGGCCGAGATGCGCTGCTGCGGGAAGTGCCATCCGGCCTTGTTGAAAATCACGTCCAACTGGAAGACCGCCGCCGAGTAGATCAGGTCTCTCGTCGCGGGCTGTCCTTCGTTGGGCAGCGGACACGGGTCGGCATAGGGTGCGCCCGGCTTCGGCGGGCGACCGTTGGTGATGAAATTGCCCGGCGTTCCTTCCGGCGTGGTGCTGGCATGGAAGGGCAGCGCGTGAAATTCCATCGCGCGTTTCTCGGGGTCGGTTCCGTCTTCGGGAACCGAGTGGGCAATCGCTTTGACGAGGCTCTTGTCGAAGTTCAGACGGGTGTGCTGTTCGACGAACTCGCCGTCAATGATGACGTGGCGCGGCAGACCGCCGTCGAACTCGGTGTCGAGCGGAGGATGCGGCGGACGATGACCGGCGACGCCCGGAATAAAGAACGGGTAGCCGGGATGAACCGCCGTCGGGACGGGAGCCATCGGGCGCGTCGGAATCGGGACGAGCGCGGGAATCGGCGTACCTTTGGAAATCTCGCCGTCGGGCAGCGCGCGTGCGCCGACCACCGGACGACCGTCGGAGCCAATCTCCGTGCCCTTCTCGAACACGTCATGGACGCGCCAGAGTTCCCACATGCCCATCGCGAAGTGCGGATAGAAGTGGCAATGGAAGATGGCATCGCCGACGGTCTTGCTGCGGTTGCCCGCGCCGCCGTGTGCAATCTCGGTGTTGAAACTGCTGCCCGGCGAAATCGCCTGACTGTCGAGCATCGTCGAGGTGTCGGCGTCGGGCGTGTGTAGCCATTGGTGCGCGTGCAGGTGGTGGATGTGGTGTTCCTTCGGCCCGGCGTGCATAACGCGCATCTTGGTGTGATCGTTCAGATACGCGTGATGGACGTTGGACGGGTCGTCGGGGAAGAAAGCTCTCGTCGCTTTCGGCCCCGGAACGAGATTGCCGTTCTCGTCTTTCACGTTGGCCGGAACATCTACGATCATCGCGGGGTCGGCGACGGCCCACGCGCTCAAGAAGAACTCCTCATAGAGGCATTCGACGCAGTTCCAGACCGGCCCGACGAGCTTGCGGTTGGCGAGGATTTCCGCGCCGATGCCGCCCGTGCCGTAGTTGATGGCGAAAGCGTCGCGGACGCTGTGCAGCGTGTGTTCGAGCACGGGGTCTTCAAACTCTTCGAAAGCCTGTACCGCTTTGATCTCGTCATGATAGATGACGGTGAATTCGCGGAAGGGCTGGTCGCGGTCGGGTTCGACGGCCACGGGCGGGTACGTTCCCTGCGGGAAACGCTGACGATTCTGATACGTGATGACGGCGTTCAAATCCGAATGGACAATCTCCTTACCCTTGAGCATCTTCAGGATGGGAAGTCCGGCGAATCTGTGCCATGAAGGATAGACCGCGTCGTAGTTGATGAGAGGCTGTCCGGTCGCCGTCACTCCGGTCGTCGCCAGACGCATCTCTTCTTCAGTCACCTGACTGCGGTAGTACTCCGCGCCCACGGGTTCGACGTTGACCGAGCCGAAGAGACCGAAGGCGAGCGTGCCGCCGTCGCCCTCGCCGCTCGTCGTCGCGCCGGTGCTGTAGAGGACATGGCCGCCCTCTCTCTCACCGTAGAGAGTGTAGGTGGCCGTGCCGCCGGGGGCGACCAGACTGCTCGGGTTGTTGCCGACGTTCGAGCCGTCGTCGAGAATGGTGTTGACGAGTTGCAGGCCGTCAACGTGGATGGAAGCCTTGCGCGTGTGCGGCTGATTGTCGAGCGGGTCGGGTGAGAGCAGGTTTTGGAAACGGATGCTGATGCAATCGCCCATGTTCATGCGCAGCACAATCGGGCGCGGGCGTTTGCCGTCGCGCAGCCGGACGTTGCCCGGCGTCAGTCCCTTGTCGGAATCCACCGCCACGACATCGCGACGCAAGGCGTAAATCATGCCCGCCGGATTGAGCGCGCCGAAGCGATTGTAGAAGAAGACCTGATCGAAGGCGACGACATCGGCGGTCTTGCACTCGGGCGCGGCGGGCGGGCCCGGAACCGTGCTAGCGAACGCGGGGTTGACCGTGATGGAGTTGGAAGCGGAGGTGGTCGAGACGCCCTGCTCGTCGGTCGCCTTGGCCTTTATCTGATACGTTCCGGCAGCCGGGTTGCTCCACACGACCGAATATGGGGCGGTCGAGTCCGTGCCGACCAGCGTCTCGACGCTCGAACTGTTGACGGCATAGAACTCAACCTTGTTGACGTAGCCGTCGGTGTCGGAGGCGGTCGCGCTGAGGGTGATGTTGACCGGAGCTTGGAAGGTCGCGCCGTTGGCCGGACTCGTCAGCGAGACGGTCGGCGCTGCGCTGGCCGAATTACCGGCGAGCGCCGCTTCGATGATGATTAAGAAACTGAAACTGCCGCTCTGCATGACGCCCGTGCTCATTTGCAGGTTCATCGTGCCGTTGTTGGCGAGCGGGGTTGCCAGCGTGATCGTGCCGAGCGCGAGTGTGGAATTGTAGCCGCCGCCCTTGCCTTGCGCCGGAGGCGTCTCAAGGGTCGTACCCTTGACCTGCACGACCGAATTGTCCGACATCGTCACGTTGACGGTCGGCGAGGTCAGCACGCGGAGGTCGGCTGTGGTGCTGTTGGGCGCGGGCTTGGTCGTGATGTTGACGACGCGGAAGCGCAGGCGCGTGATGGGGACGCCCGTGTTGTTCGTCAGCGTGCGACGGAAGTTGAGCGTGCCGTAGATTTTGTTCGGGCCGGTGTCGGTGGTGTCGCGCGCGCGGTTCGGGGCGGCAGACGACGGCACAGCCGGGTCGAGCAGGGTGAGCGGGATGGAGCGCGAGATGGGGCTGCGCAGGTTCTGCGGGCCGGGAGCGCCCAACATTGACTGCACGCCGTTGTATGCGTCGCCGGTAACGGAGACGAATAGGAAGTCGGCGGCGTTGTCGTTGGTGTCCTGCGGCTGGCCGCTATTGAGTTTGCGGACGAAGGCGTGCTCGAACCCGCCCTCGCAGAGCGGCGTCAGACCCTGACAATGCGGCGCGAGTCCCGTGCCCTCTCGATACTCGGTGCTCGGGACGGAACTGAAACCGACCGCGTCCATTCGATTGGCCGTGATCTGGTTGGCGGGGTTCGACGTGTTGTAAAGCGCGATGCCCGCGCCGTCGGCGATGTTGTTGGAGAAGGTATTATCGCGGTCGGCGGAGGCCGAGAGGCTATAGCGCGAGGAGTTGACGGCGAGGTAGTAGCCGCGCGCCGGAATGATCGTGCCGTTCGGGACGGTGAAGACGTGCTGCGTTGACTGGCCCGAGCCGGGCGCGAGCGAGGCGACGCCCCAACCGCTTGAGCCGTCCGTCGTGCTGACGGTGATGTGCGTGTTGCTGTTGTTGTAGAGCTCTATATATTCGTCGTTCGCGCCCATCGAGCCGCGAAATCTGAACTCGCTGATGATGAGCGGCGGGAGCGTCGTCTGCACCGCCGCCGCGAGCGTCGCCGTCACGCCTGTGCCGGGCATGACGTACTTATTGAATTGAGAACTCGCGGGGATGGACGACAAATCCTCGCCCACCATGCTGAGATGCCACGCGGACGCGTCCTCGATAAAGGGCGTCTCGCGCGGCGCGAAGACGTGCTGCGCGGCGTGCGCTCCCGTCTCTTTGCCCGCTTCGGTCGCGCTGATCTTGGTCGCTTCGAGACTGGAAAATGTTGAAGAGGTGACGGGCATGAAGGGCGACTTGGCAAGTTCGCTCGCCGTCGCGCCCGGCTCGACGCCCGTCGCGGTGTTGGCGTCTATCGCGGCGACGTGAAAAACCTGACCGACGGAGTTGGCAAGCTTCGACGCGGACGCCGTGTCGCCCGTGCGCGCCGTCGCGCTGCTCTCAGTCCGCGAATCGTCGGCGGCAAGACACGCTTCCAATGTCAGACGCGCGTCGGCGTTTGTTTCCGTCCCGACCTTCGGGAGGCCCGCGCCGGAAGCGTTCGAGAGCAGCTTTTGCCCTTCGCTCGCCAGCATCTCCTCCGTGATGCCGCCGTCTTCCAGACAGCGCATGAAGTCGGCGCGCGAGTGCACGGAGTTTAAGAGGGCCGAGACGCTCATCCCGCGCTGCAAGGCTGCGCGGCCAGTCGTCTGCCCGACCGCCATCTCTGCCCGTACGCTGAGGAAGCACAACAACGTGATTGCCGTCACGATAAACTTCCGATTCATATTCAGTCTCCTTAACTTTCCTTGTTTAATGACCAAGGCGACACCAGAATTGATGCGAGAGCGCGCTCGTCTCTACCTGACCTGCGGACACACTCCGACCGTCATGCGCTACGCCCGGTAGCGCACCGTTTTTCGTATCCGACCAACTATCTAGAAGAAGGAACCGCTTCGCTTAGCTCAAGAATTACACGAACGAATGATGATGGAGAGTCCTCTGTCGCTTCAAACCGCGCCGCAAACATGCTTATAGGGATGTTCGGGATAAAGGTAGGTAGGCGTCAAAGGAAGGGTTCATCATATATTTCCCTTATGACCGTTGGCTGAGGTTAGATTGGCGAATGAAGGAATTTCGTCAACCGTGAAAGTCATGACAGACCACGGGAGGGCCGGTCTTGAGCGTTGATGTAATCGGAAAGCAATTCGCTGCAATCGGGCCGGAACTACCGGCGAAACGGAGGAAATAACCTGATTGCAACCTGAATATAACTTTCGGGGGTGGTGCACAATATACCGTCGTGGGGTAGTTGTCAACAGGTATTTTGTAAGAAATTCATTAAAATGTGTTGTTAATGGGGAGTTTAGCCCCTCCTGCAAGCAGAATTGCATGTACCTCAACAACTTACCGCGCAAACATTTTTGTAAGAAAAATATTGCGATAGCGTTTACGAAAAGATGTGTCAGGGAGTGGCCCGTGCAACACATGCACAACAATAAATCGGGACTCAATATCATTGCGCCGTGTCTCGCTTGGTGCTAATCTCTCGCGCGAACTACGTGATAACTCGGCAATCTCAAAGCCGGAGCGGATGGACGGGCCGAACCACTTTCGCGCCCCGTCAACGAATCGCTTCCGGCTGAAGAACTCTCGCGTCCGCTATCACCCGACGTATTGATACGTGAGGATTCGGACGACGGAAATCACATTCCAAAAGCTTCGGAGGACGTATGCTAAGCGAGTCAACCCTTCAACTGCCGTTCGGTCTGGCGCTCTTCGACGAACTCGTGCACGGGCCGTCGGGTCAGGATATTGTGCGCGCACTCCTGCGTTGGAGCCACTTCGTCGCCGGTATCACATGGATCGGCATTCTCTACTTCTTCAACGTGATTAACGTCCCGCTGATGAAGTCGCTCGACGCGCCGACGAAGAAAGCGGTGATCCCCGAATTGATGCCGCGTGCCCTCTGGTATTTTCGTTGGGGCGCGGTCATCACCGTGCTCGTCGGTCTGACCTACTACGCGATGTTCATCGTCGCGGGCGATTCGCGGACGGCGGGCGTCAACCCGTGGGTGCAACTCGGCAAGTGGCTCGCCATCGTGCTCGTCACCTATGCCATCCTCTATTTTCTCTACAACGTGCCCGCGCTGACGAAAGACGGGCGCGTGCTCGCCGTCGTCATCGCTCTGCTGTCGCTGCTGATGATTGCGGCGGTCGTCTATGTTCTCGGCAACACGGGCGGCGCGGCGGACAGGGCCGGGAACCCGACCTATCTCGGCAACAAGACCATCTCCATCGGCGCGGGTGGGGGCTTAGGTATCCTGATGCTCTTGAACGTGTGGGGCATCATCTGGCCCGCGCAGAAACGGATCATCGCCGCGACCAAAGAGGGCACGCCGCCGCCCGCCGATCTGGCGCGCAAGGCTTTTCTCGCGTCGCGCACGAACGCTTGGCTCTCGCTCCCGATGCTCTTCTTTATGGGCACGTCGCACGGCGACTGGACTCTCTTCGGCAAGTAACCCGAGAGCCGCACTTTTTGACGCACACCGCCGAGACCGCGAAGGATGCGCGCCCATCCTTCGCGGTCTCGCGCCGTTCTCCGCCACACTAAAACTTCAAGCTCTCCATGCATTCGTCACACACCGGCGCGCGCGGCGAGATTAAACTGCCGGAGACGCAGATGTTTCTCCTCGCGCCGCGAGGTCATTGATTTGTCAGGAGTAAAGATATGAACGACATGCAAACTTACCAGCCGAAGCAGTTCAACCTGAGCGGCCTGAAAGGCATCTCCGACGAGACTTTGGAGATGCACTTCAAACTCTACGAGGGCTACGTCAAGGAGACCAACAACCTGACGGAGCGCATCTCGAAGTTTCTCGAAGACGGCAAGGTTGATCAGGAGGAGATGCCCGCCTATTCCGAACTGACGCGCCGCCTCGGCTTCGAGTACAACGGCATGGTGCTGCACGAATACTACTTCGCCAACATGAAGCAGCACGGCACGGGCGACCCCGACCGGACTTCCGCCTTCTACAAGGCCGCCGAGCAGAGCTTTCGCAGCTACGAGATTTGGAAAGCGGACTTCGTCGGCATCGGCAAGATGCGCGGCGTCGGTTGGGCCATCTGCTACCAGAATCCCGCCAACGGACGCCTCTCGAACCATTGGATCACGCTGCACGAAACCGGCAACGTCTCCGGTTTTCTGCCCGTCCTCGTGATGGACGTGTGGGAGCACGCCTTTCTTCTCGACTACAAACCGGCGGAGCGTCCCAAGTACATCGAAGCCTTCTTCTCCAACATTGACTGGCAGGCTTGCGACGCTCGTCTGCGCAAAGACGCGGCGTGATTCGACGCTTCCGCCTGAGTTTATAGTCAAGAGTCTGACGTTGATTCAGGATGTCCTTCATCAAACGACAGCAGCATGCGCGCGCGTGCTGCTGTTCGCTTTGGCGGCGCTTCGGTTTATACTTGTGTCCTCATTCTTAAATAGACTATCGGAGGAAACATGCGACTACTGGCAAGAAACAGCACGCGCGGAGTCACCTTTGCGCTGATCGCGGCTCTCTGCGTGGCGGGCTGCACGAGCGCCGACAACGCCAACAACAACACGACCTCCACCACCAACGTCGCGCCGCCCGCCGCTTCGCCCACGCAGGCCGCGCAAAGCCTGACCGCCGCCGAACGACCGCAGAAGATCAAAGACATGATGGCTGCGCGCGGTGAGCAGGACGAGGCCAAGCCCGTGCTGCGAATCACAGAACCGCGCGAGGGCGCGACCATCACGGGCGCGACCGTCAACGTCCGCATCACTCTGAGCGGCGACCTCAAAGGCTACAAGCCGTCGAAAGACCCGGCGACGCAGATGGGCAATCACATCCACGTCATCCTCGACAATCAACCCTACGAGGCTTACTACAATCTCGACCAGCCGTTCGAACTCCGCAACGTCACCGAAGGGATGCACACGCTGCGCGTCTTCGCCTCGCGCCCGTGGCACGAGAGCTATAAGAACGAGGGCTCTTTTCAGATGGTGACGTTCAACGTCAAAGGCGGCGGCGACGCTTCCCGCCCGACCACCACCGCCACCGGGCAGACGATGGCCGACAACAAGAACGCCAACACGAACACGAACGCCAACACGAATGCGAACGCCTCTGCGTCGCCTTCCGCCTCGCCCGCGCGCGAGGGAAAAGAGATGGCGTCGAGTCAGGGCGGGCAGGTTGACACGAAGCAGCCGCTTCTGACCTACAGCCGCCCGAAGGGCGAATACAAGGGCGCGGACGCCGAGGCCATCATGATTGATTTCTGGCTCTCGAACGCCAAGCTCCAAGACGACGGCGGCGAGTATCGCGTCCGTTATTCGATAGACGGCGCGGCCCCGCAGCATCTCGGCAAGTGGGAACCCATCTGGCTCAAGGGCTGGACGGAGGGCAAGCACACCGTCAAACTCGAACTCGTCAACCGCAACGACGACGTGGTCAAAAACGCCGACTACAACTCGACGACGCGCGAGATCACGGTCACGAAGTAAAAGTAGATGTTGGAGGTTGGATGTCAGATGTTAGATAAGAATATAAGGCCCGACATCCAACATCCAACCTCTAGCCTCTCCCTGTTGGACGAGCGGCGGGCGGCGTTCGCGTCGCTCGTGGCGGAGGCGTCCGCGTGTGAGCGGTGCGCGGCGATGTGCGGGCGGACGGCGGTCTTGAGCGAGCGCAACGGCGCTCTGGCGGCGTCGGTTCTGTTCATCGGCGAAGCGCCGGGCAGGCAGGGCGGCGACCGGACGCGCGTGCCCTTCTCGGGCGACCAATCGGGGCGCAACTTCGGACGCTATCTCGCTTCAATCGGACTCCCGCGCGAGCGAATTTTTATCACCAACTCCGCGCTCTGCAATCCGCGCAAAGCGTCGGGCGCGAATCGCAAGCCGACCGGCGCGGAGGTCGCCAACTGCTCGCCCTTCCTGCGTCGGCAGTTGGAAATCATCTCGCCGCCGGTCGTCGTCACGCTCGGCGCGGTCGCGCTTGCCGCCCTCCGGAGCGTTGAGTATCATCAACTCTCGCTGAAAGAATCCGCCGGAGAGATACATGAATGGTTCGGGCGTCTGCTCGTGCCGCTCTATCATCCGAGCCCGCAGGTGCTCGCCTCGCACAGGCGCGAGGACGCGCAACTGCGCGACTACCGTGCGGTCGCCCGCGCGCTCGCACGCGTCGCGCCGGAGACACAGGCGACGACGACGCAACCTTGTATGTTGGTTTGAAATTCTCAGCCGACATTTGAGCGGCTCACATTTTCAGACTGACCCGCTCCGCGACGGAAATAATCTCTTTGTAAATCATGAGTGAAGTTATCGAACAGATTCCGGCGTGCAAAACGGGCGCGCTCGACGCGGCGCATCGCGCGGGCGGCGCGACGATGTCGGAGCGCGAAGGATGGAGCGTGCCCGCGCACTACGGCGACGCGGCGGCGGAATATGATGCGGTGCGCGGAGGCGCGGGCGCTGGCGCGTTTGATCTCTCGGCGCGCGGTCGCGTCGAGGTGAGCGGCGCGGAGGCCGTGCAGTTTCTCAACGGTCTCATCACGAACGACGTGAAGACGCTCGCCGAAGGCGCTTGGATGAACGCCGCGTTTCCCAACGTGCAGGGGCGTCTCGTCGCGCACGCGCGCGTGCTGCGTCTTGGCGACCGGTTTCTTTTCGACACCGAAGCCGCGACGCACGAGCGCGTCCGGCAAACGCTCGCGCGCTTCACGCTCGCCGGAGACTTTCGCGTCGCCGACAGAACCGTCGAACTCACGACGCTCTCCGTGCAGGGCGCGCGCGCGCCGGAGATCATCGCCGCGACGCTCGGCGCGGAGGCCGCGAGCGTCGAGCGCGGGCGCATCTACGCGACGAACCGGCGCGGCGCGAACATCTCTCTGATTCGCGCGACGCACACGGCGGAGGACGGCTTCGATTTATTTATTGAAGCGACGCAGGCAAACGTGCTCTGGGAGTCGCTCTTGGAGGCGGGCGCGCGTCCCTGTGGGTTCGAGGCGTTGGAAGTGCTGCGCGTCGAGGCGGGCGTGCCGCGCTACGGCATAGACATCAACGATACGAACGTCGTGCTCGAAGCCGCGTTGGACGATGCAGTCAGTTTCACCAAAGGTTGTTATATCGGTCAGGAGATTATCGCGCGCATCCATTGGCGCGGCCACGTCGCCAAACGTCTCGCCGCCCTCCGCTTTGAAGACGCGCGCGACATCGTCGCCGCCGCCGCGCCGCGCGACGCCAAAATCCTCGCGCCCGACGGCAGAGAGATCGGGCGCGTCACTTCCTCCGTCTTCTCGCCGCGACTCGGATGCGCCGTCGCGCTCGGCATCGTCAAATATGATTATCTGAAACCGGAGACGGAGGTGCGCGTCCGCGCGGGAGAAGATGAGCGCGCGGCGCGCGTCGCGGAAGTACCGCTCGTGCGCGGGAGTTGGTTCGCGGCGCACGCGTCGAGCGACGGGAGCGCGGAGACTTTATGAGCGAACCTTTAACGCCGCCCGACGCTGACGCCGCGAGCGCGCCCCGGTTCACGGAAGAACATGCGCGCCTCGCCTACAGAATCATCCAGTCGCTGCTCGAACACACGCGCGTCAACGGCGACCTCATCGCCCTGATGGCTCAAGTGCTCGACGAAGACACGACCAAAGCTCTCACGAACACGCCCTATTGGAGCGCCTATCTCGACAGCCGCCGCGCGATGGAACGCACGCGCGGCGACATCGAAAAATTTGCCGAAATCTGGACGCAACTCGCCGCCGACGATACGCCAGCCGAACGATAGACGGAAGACTTACGTCTCCACGTCTTCCCGTCCACTCACGCTTTCGTTTTGAACCGCAGCCCGCCTCTGGTAATGAAACCGGAGCCAGCCGCACAAATATCCTCGACCTCTTAAAAGCCGCATAAACATTGGCTTAAAAGATAATTGCGGGAATTTGTGAGACCACTTCTCGCTGCTTTTTTTGAGACTGCTACTGCTCGCTATTTTTTGTCGCGCAGTTCTTTGATGGTCGCGCGCAGGCGTTCGGCGTCGGGGGCTTTGGGGTTGAGTTTGAGATAGCTTTCCAGTTCGTCGGCGGCATGTTTGTAGTCTTTCTTGGCCCAGTAGATTCCGCCGAGATAATAGTGCGACATGTTGGCCTGTTCGCCGCCGGTTTTGAGTGCGGTTTGGAGTTCACGTTCGGCTTCGTCGAGTTTGTTCAAACGCATGAGGGCGATGCCGAGATACATGTGCGCGGGCGCGGAGGCGGCGTTGCGTTTGAGAGCCTGACGCAGTTCCGTCTCGGCTTCGACAAACTTCTTCTGTTCGGTCAGCGCGAAGCCGTAGTTGAAGCGCGCGGAGAAATCGTCGGGCAGGAGTTTGACGGCGGCGCGCAGGGCTTCGAGAGCCTTGTCGGGTTGTTTCGCTTTGAGATACTGCATGCCGAGTTCGCTCAGGGCGAGGCCGAACTGCGGATGGATGTTGATGGCGGCGTTCAGATGCTCGATTGACTTCTGGGTGTCGCCCGCGCGCGCCGCCTCCACCCCTTTGAGATAGAGTTCGACGGCGGGACGCGCCACGCCCGCGAGCGCGGGGTTGGCCTCCGGCTTCAGACGCAGATAGACCGGAATGTTATAGATCGGCTTCGCGCCCTCGATATAAACCGACTCCCGCGAAATCTCAAACTCCTTGCCCGCGTCAATCGTCAACTGGTAAGGGCCGGATTCCAGATTGTTGAAATTGAAACTGCCGTCGTTATCGGCGACGGTCGTGCGTGAGCCGGAGTTTGAACTGTCGAGCATGATGCGGATGCGCGTGTCCGGCATCTTTCCCGTCGGGCTAATCACGCGGCCCTGTATCGAACGCGTGCCGCCCGAACCCGCAACGTCGCCGCGATGCGCGCCAATCGCCTGCCCGCGCGCCACCAACGAAGGCACGAGCAACACGAGCGCGACCAGAAACAACATGCGACCGGAGAAACGATGAAGACGAGCCGGAGGATTAGTGAAAGAGGGGAACATTTGAAAGACTCCTTTCAATCGAGGCTTGAGAAATTGTCGAACCGCGAGACTGACAACCCGAAGGGAAGGGCGCATAGCATAGCACAAAAAGAGAAGGGAGATGTTAGCTGTCGGACGATAGAAAGTGCCCTAGTTTGGAAAAAATAAAAGGGTGGGAAGTAACTCCCACCCCTTTTTTATTATTCCGTTAGCGGGGCTCGAACCCGCTTTTCCGAGTTGTTAGCTCAGCGTCCTACCCATAGACGACAACGCCATATAATGGCTGTTTATTATTTTCCCACTGTACCATAGATAGGATGATTTGTCAAGTGTGCCACAATCTTATTCGGAAACAAGTGATAAAGCTTTTGAGTGGTCATTTCAAAAGAGCGAGGGCTGGCTCTCGAAGTCGTCGGGGTCGGCGGTGGGTTGTTGGAGGAGTCGTTTGAGTTTGTTGGCGGAGGCGGGGGCGTGGCCTTCGTAGAAATTGCTGACGTAGGCGAAGACCTCGCAGCGGCGCGCGGCGAGACGTTGGATGTGCTCGCTCCATGCGCGCAGGTTCGCGTCCTGCGGGCGGACGATTTTATCGAAGCGCGTGATGTCGCGTTCGCCCATCCAGCGGACGTATGCGGAATCGTGCCGCCAGTCTTCCATGAGACGCCAGACGCGTTCGCGCCTGACCCACGGCCCCTCGACGAGCGCAAGGCCCGCGCGCCCGCGCCGCAGGAGTTCCAAGACGGTCGGCTCGAACCACGCGGCGTCGCGAAACTCGAAATGAAAACGGATGTCCGGCGGCAGCAGCGGAAGAAACTCTGTCAGGGCGGTGAAGTTTTCCGTCGTCGCTTCAAACTGCGGCGGCAGTTGGACGAGCACGGCGGCCAGTTTGTCGCCCAAGGCCCGCACGCGTTCGCAGAACTCCGTGAGCACCTCTTCGCTCTCGCGGCGGAGGGCGAGTTGATGCGTGATGATTTGCGGCAGCTTGAGCGAGAAGGTGAAGGCGGGCGGCGTGCGCTTCCGCCAACCCTCGACGGTCGAGGCGGCGGGGACGGCGTAGAAGGTGGAATCAATCTCGACGCTCTCGAAGGCGCGCGCGTAGGCGTCGAGCATCGCGGGCGGTCGCGTCGCGCGCGGGTAGAAGACGCTCGAATCGGATGCGCGCGGCGTCACCCAGTCGTCGTAGTTCCAACCCTGACAGCCGACGCGCACGCGCGACTGTGTGCCGTTTTGCTTCGTCATAAAATGGCTCGATAAAACTTCCCGGACGCATGGATTGTGTGAGCGGCGAGGGCCGGGAGTCAAACGCGCCGGAGGGTCAGACGCGGCAGACGATGATTTGCAGGATACCGTGGAGGCGTCGCTCGACGCTGACGACCCGGAGTCCGGCGCGTTCGGCTTCGAGGGCCGTGCGACGGTTGAAGTGGTCGTCACAGAGCGCGACGGTGCAGAGGTTGAGCGCGTCGAAGACGTAGCCGAGCAAGCCCTCGGGGCGGACGTGTTCGAGCAGCGCGATTGTTCCGCCGCGCCGGACGACGCGCCGCAGTTCTGAGAAGGCGCGCGCGGGCGACGTGACCGAGCAGAAGACGAGCGTGGCGAAGGCGGCGTCGAAGGCGGCGTCGGCGAAGGGCAGATGCTCGGCGCGGCTGCGGACGAGCCAGACGCCTGCGGGGCGTTCCTTCATGCGCGCCACCCGCAACATCTCCGCGCTCAACTCGCTCGCCACGCCGCTCGACCCGCGCGGGTAGAAGGGAAAGTTTGCGCCCGTCCCCGCGCCCACTTCGAGGACGCGGCTGCCTTCGGGCAAGGCCCGCAGCGTCGCGGCCCGCAGGCGCGCGAGGCCCCAACGTTCGAGCGGTCGCATCCCCGCGTCGTAGCGCGAGGCGAGCCGGTCGTATGTCGCCCGCACGCGCGTCGTCGTCGGCGGCGTCGGCTCTGCTGCTGTCGGCATCCCGCGTCTCTTTCTTAAATCCCGCGTCTCTTTCGTGAAAACGTCTCTTGCGCGAAACTGACAGAAGGCATCTTCACACGCTGCCCGCGCGCGTGACAAACGAGCGCGGGCGTTCAATTTTATGAAGCGAAAAATCCAAAAAATCGGATTTCGTCGTCGTCCCGCGAAGGGCGGAGGCCAAACGCCGCCTGAATTCAGCGCGCCGCCTGACGGGGCATAACGCTTGCGTCAAATAATTTTACAAGTCAGTCGCGGAAGGGTCGCGGGTTAACTCCCGCGAGCGATTTCGGGAACAACTTCTTACGGGTTCATCGCGCTTTATACTCTACATACTCAACGCACTTTCCTTTTTCGCATTCGTCAGCAGCAACAGAACAAGGGGACGACTCTCTCGTTTGCTCTCTCGGAATTTCCTCGCTGGCGAGAGTAGATTCGTCCGGTCTTAAAAGCTAATAAACGGGCGCACGGCAACGCTTCCACGCGTGACGTTGCGCGGGCGGCAGCGTTCTCGATGGTCAGAGACGCCGTGCCGCCGGAGTCCCTCAAGTCCCATCTTCCAGCATAAGAAGGAGAATCGGCTATGCGAAGCGCGATGCGTCTCAAGGCAAGCGGGGTGTTCCTCTATCTACTCTTAGCGGCGGCGACGGCCTTCGGGCAGGGCGCGCAGACGGGCGGTCTGACCGGCGTTATCACAGACCCTTCGGGCGCGGTCGTCCCCGGCGCGACCGTTGACATCATCAGCGAGACGACCGGCAAATCGGAGCGTCGTCTCGTCACGGAATCCGACGGCGGCTACACGGCGACGCTTCTGCCGCCCGGTCAATATCGTATCGAGGTTAAGGCGACGAGCTTCAAGCAGTCGCGCGTCTCGGGCGTCGCGGTGAGAATCGGCGAGACGACGCGGCAGGACGTGGCGCTGGAAGTCGGCGCGGTGCAGGAGACGGTCAACGTCGAGGCCACGCAGTCTTTGATTAACCCGACCAACGCGACGACCGGACAGGCCGTTGACGCCGCCACGATGGAGCGTCTGCCGCTGGCGAATCCGAACGTCCTGTTCCTCCTCTCGCTCTCGGCGGGGACGGCGGGCGAACCGACCGACGTGCGCACCGCCGGTCGCGGCACAGCCGACATCAACGTCAACGGCGGGCGCACGAGCAACAACAGCATCTCGCTCGAAGGCGTCAACGTCAACGACTTCAACCTCGCACACTTCGACACCGTCCCGCTCCCGAACCCCAACACGCTGCAAGAGTTCAAGGTCGCCACGTCGCTCTACGACGCGACGGTCGGCAGCAAGGGCGGCGGCGCGCTCGGTCTGGTGATGAAGTCCGGCTCGAAAGACTTTCACGGCGAGCTTTACTGGAATCATCGCAACGACGCGCTGAACGCTAACGAGTGGTTCCGCAACGCCAACAATCAACCGAAGCGCGCGCGCCTGTTGCAGAACGTCTTCGGCGGCAGCGCCAGCGGCCCCGTCCCGAAACTCGGCGGCTTCTGGTTCTTCAACTATCAGGGCGTCCGCGCCCGCAACGGTCTCGACCCCTCCGGTTCGAGCCTCGCGCCCATCGTGCAGGTTATCCCGACCGCCGCCGACGGCACGACCAATGCCGCGCTGCTGGCCGCACGCTTCGGCCTCGCGCCCGCGCAGATTGACCCCGTCGCCGTCAACATCCTCAATCTCAAAGATTCGCGCTACGGCGGGGAGTTTCTCGTCCCGCGCTTGGGGCAGAGCGGTTGCGGCTCCGTCAGGGGCGCATCGGCCTCAGACCCCGGCAACTTCACCTGCCAGTTTTCAGCCGTCGCGCCCATCGAAGACAATCAATACACGATTACCTACGACCGCTTCATGCGCGACGGTAAGGATAAGATTTCCGGTCGCTGGTTCTGGGACAACGGCTCGGTCTTGAAGCCCTTCGGGACGGACACGAGCCTCGCCTTCCCGCGCAACGACATCCAGCAGAACCGCTTCCTCTCCATCAGCCACACCCACGTCTTCAACGCGGCGATGGTCAACGAAGTGCGCGCGGGCTACAGCCGCTACATCTCGGCCTTCAGTCCGGAAGACCCCATCGGGCTGGCCGATATCGGCGCGTCGCGCCCGAACAGCGGCGAGTTTCCGGGCGTCTATCGCATCGCCGTCACCGGCCTCTTCTCCACCGGCACGGGCGTCAACGACGAACGCGGGACGGTCTCGAACCAGTACAATCTCGTTGACACTTTCTCTTGGACGACGGGCAAACACACGATGCGAATGGGCGGCGAAGCCGTCCAGTATCAACTGAACCGCTTCAACAACTTCGCCGTGCGCGGCTCGCTCACCTTCGGCGCGACGAGCGGCGCGGGCAACACCTTCACCGCGTTTCAAAACTTCTTGCAGGGACGTATCACCGCCATCCAGTCGGCCTTCGGCGACCCGGCGCGCAACTTCGTCGCCACCGACTACGCCGCCTTCTTTCAAGACGACTATCGCATCAGTCCCCGCCTCACGCTCAATCTCGGCCTGCGCTGGGAGGGCATGAGCTTCGGGCGCGACAAGCTCTACCGCGCCGGTATCTACGACCCGCGTCTCGCGGCGCAGGGGCGCAACCCCTTCCTGATTCCCGAAAAGGTTGACCTCGCGGGCTTCCGTGGGACGCCCGGCGTCTCCGATTGCGCGCTGGAGAACTGCTTCGACGGCAACAACTTCGCGCCGCGCGTCGGTTTCGCGTGGGACATGGGCGGCGACCAGAAAACGGTCGTGCGCGGCGGCTACGGCATCTATTACCAGCGTCTCTCGAATCAGAACATCCTGCAAAATTCTCTGAGCGCGCCCTTCACCGTCCAGCCGCTCGACAATCGCGCGACGCCCACCGCGCTCCAACTGGCTAACCCCTTCACCGGACAACCGCCGCCCTCGATTATCGCCTCGGCTTTTATCCCGCAGGCGACATTCTTCGCGGGCCTGCGTCGCGTGAGCGGCACGGGGCCGCTCGACCCGAACGACCCGAACGTCGCGCCCATCTTCGTCAACGAGAACGGCGAGCGTTGTCTCAACTACGGCGGCACGGCCACCAACTGCTCCATCAATCTCGCGTCGTTCACCTCCGCGCCGACCGACGCCTACACGCCCTACACGCAGCAGTACAACCTGACCGTCCAGCGTCAACTCTGGAACGGTTGGGCCGCCGAACTCGGCTACGTCGGCACGCATTATCTCGGCGGCATCGGCATCTGGGATCCCTACATGGCCCCGCTCGCCAGCCCTTCGGCTCCCATCGTCGTCCGCGACATCAACGGCAACAGCTATTCGATCACGACCAACACCGTCAACAACGAAGAACTGCGCCACCAGATCATCGGTCTGTCGCGCAAGCGCGGCGCGCGCTTCTCCAGCAACATCGGACAGGCGACCTACAACTCTTTGCAGGCCACGGTGCTGCGTCGCCTCTCGACGGGCCTCTACTTTCAGGCCGCCTACACGTTCTCGAAATCGCTCGACAACGTCAGCGGCTCGCTCAGCACCGACGAGTTGAACGCCACGCGCGCCGGGCAGAACGGCGCGAACATCTACAACGCGCAGGACAACCCGCGACAGAATAAGGCGCGCGGCGACTTCGACCGCCCGCATCGCCTCGTCATCAGCTACTCCTACGACATCCCCGTGCCCCGCGATAGCTTCCTCGATAATCAGGTCTTTCGCGGTTGGAGCGTGAGCGGCATCGTCACGTACCAGTCGGGGCTGCCCTTCTCCGTCACCGACTCGACGAGCGGCGGCGTCTTCGGCACAAACCTCGGCACGGCCACCTTCGTCTGCGGCAGCGCGGACGAAGCCTACACTCCGGGCCGCGTCCAAGACCGCATCAACGCCTATCTCAATCCGGCCTGCTTCACGACGGCGCGCACCGCACCCTTCGGCGCGGGCGCGGGCGCGACCATCTTCGGCAACACCCCGCGCAACGCGTTTCGCGGCCCCCGGCAGCAGAATTGGGACATGTCCGTCAACAAGCGTTTCACCATCGGCGAGCGGCACGCCTTCCAGTTCCGCACCGATTTCTTCAACCTCTTCAACCATCCGGTCTTCCGCTTCCCCTCGGCGGTCAACATCGGCACGCCTTCAACCTTCGGGCGCATCACCGAGACGGCGGTTCCCGCGCGTCTCATTCAGTTCGGGCTCAAGTACGACTTCTAACGAGTCCGGCGCAGGAGGGAGCGTCTCTCCTTGATTGAGCCTTGATAGAGACACGGAGAAGCCGTAGAGAAGTTCAAACTCTCTACGGCTTCTCCGCATCGCGTTCTTGTTTTCGCGCGCGCGTTGGAGGATGATTCTTGCGAGACGAACCGTTCGCCGGAGACGAAGGAGGATGTTGATGTCGAGCCAAAAGTGCTGCCGCCTGTTCATCCTTCCGTTTTTGACTCTGCTCCTGTGCGCGCCCGCCGCCGCGCAGAACGAGCGCGACCGCGATTCCTATACCAACCCTTCCAACTCGGTCGAGATTTCCGGTCAGGTCAAACTCGCCGACGGGCTGCAACCGGCGAAGAACGTCCTCGTGCGCGTCGAAAGATTCGGCGCGGGCGGCTTTCTCGAACAGATGACGACCGACAATCGCGGCAAGTTTCGCTTCGCCGCCCTGCCGCGCGGTCAGTACATGGTTTCCGTCTCCGCGCCCTGCTTTGCCGCCGCGCAGCAGCAGGTCGAGTTACAGGTCATCTTTCGCTCATATCTGCTCTTTGAACTCCGGCCCGAATCGTCTTCGCCCGCCTGTCGCGGCGATGCTTCGTCGTCGTCCGCCGCCGCCGTCATAGATGCGCGCGTGCCCGCCGAAGCCCGCGAAGAACTGGCGAAGGCGCGCGCCGCGCTCCGCGAAAAAAAGCCGGACGAAGGGCTTGAGCATCTGCACAGGGCCATCCGTCTCTACAAGGATTTCTACGAGGCGCAGTTTCTTTTGGGCACGACGCAGATGGAGATGCGCCGCTTCGGCGAAGCCGAGCGTGCGCTCAGGCGCGCGTCGGAGTTGCGGCCTGAATCCACGCCCGCGCTCGTCTCGCTCGGCGAAGTGCACCGCCAGCAGAAGCGTTACGCCGACGCCGAAAAGGTTCTGCTCGCCGGACTCAAACACGACGACGAATCATGGCTCGGACACTTCACGCTCGGGCGCGTCTATCTTGAGATGAACGACGCACCGCGCGCCGCGCCCCATCTGGGCCTCACGCTCCAACTCAAACCCGACTTCGCCGAAGCGCACCTCGTCGGCGGCAACGTCCTCCTCCGCCTCGACCAACCCGAACGCGCCCTCCTCGAATACGAAGAATATCTCCGCCTCCAACCCGACGGCGAATACGCCCCGCAGGCCCGCGAACTCGTGCGCAAAATCAGAAAAGCGTTGGCCGACAAGAAGAAGTGAAAGGGTAAAAGGAAAAGGGCGAAAGTTAAATCAGCGCGAGCCTTATCAATCATCTTGGTCGCCGCGAACTCTTTTCGCCGTTCACTCGTCCTCAGGTTGTTCTTATCACTTTTGCCTTTTGCCTTTTTCCCTTTGCCTCTCTTTGTTGCCGACTTGACGCCGCAACCGCCGGGTGGTAGCGTGTCGGCTCAACGCTCTGAGCCGTTCTTTGTCAGATGGATATTTTGTATCGCTATTCAATCCGCATCGGAGATGTCGTCTGAAGTTGACGACATCGAAGGGCGCGGGTTGACCGTCGCAGGTTGAAGCCCGCTCGTTTAAAAAAAGAGGGGGCGACAAGGGAAGTCGGGTGTAAAGCCCGCACGGTTCCCGCCACTGTGAACCGGCGATTGTGTCGCACGCCAATGAGGATTGGTCACTCGACGCCGAAAGCGCGTCGGGGAAGGCCGCGCGCGCGACGCGCTTGAGCCGGAAGTCAGGAAACCTTGCCTGCAAAAAGACGTGAATAGTAAATCGTAAATGGTAAATAGATAACTGCATTAAGCACGTTTCTATTTACGATTTACGATTCACGATTTACTACTGATTGACGGCGGCGACCGCTTGTGCTCCGGGAAAGAGCGAGTGGCGTCAGGCGCAATCAAAGGTGTCACGGTGCGCGCGAAACGCTTGTTCACGCGCCGCCCGGTCGCCGCTTCCCGATTGCGCGTCGTTTCCAAACCTGACACGCCCTCGGTCTTCCGCACGCATGGAAGACCGGGGGCGTTTTTGTTTGCGACGACGTTTCACACGCCCTTCAAACATCTCCGGCATACTCTTCCCGCAGCACACAGGCCGCCCCCCCGTCGCTTCCGGTTTCGCTTCGGGAAAGGATGCTTTCAAAGATGAGACGAGAGACTATTTTTCGACAACTC
>DATLMV010000227.1:0-8024 GCA_035537095.1 Pyrinomonadaceae bacterium | reverse complement strand
ACGCCCCGCGACTGTCGGCCTTCGCCACAGGGCGGGAACGTCACTTCTTTCAGCATTGCTCTCGACAAGCAGCGACGCGAGCGTCGGCTTCTTGCTCGCCCACTCGCGCAGCACGCGCATCGCCGCAAACTCCGGCTTACGCCGTCCGTCCGGCACGAACTCAAGATCATTTGTCACGAGCACGCAATCAACATGCCTGCGCGCGCCCGCCGTGCGTTCGATGTCGAGAGAGATGCGCGCCGCGCCGCGCTCAAGCGTGGCGACGGGCGAGGCGTCCCAGGTGAACGCCCAACCCCAGTACATGCTCACCTCGTCGTGCGGGTCAACCACCTCGCGCGCGCCGAACTCGTGCCGGAAAACTTCGCGCTCCCGCTGGCGCACGCGCACCATGAAGTTTTCGCCCGCGCGCGCCCAGTCGGCGTAGCGCACCCAGATTTTGTACTGCCCCGCGCGGGGAACCTCAACATCTTGATAGAGCGACGCCTTTGATTCGTCCGCGCTCGCCGCCGCCGAATTCCACTCGCTCTCTCCGCCCTGCGTCCATTCCGCCGAAACGCCCGGCCCGTTGATGCCCCATCCCGGCGATTTCTCGCGCGAAAGATTTCTCCAAGACGGATTCGTCAGCGGCTCGTTGCGCGCATCCGTCGCCAAGCCGCGCATGTTCTCCGCCTCGTACCAGAGATACTCGAAGTGGCGCGGGGAGGTACGAACGTCAGGCTGCGTCGGAGATGTTTGAGCTAATGCGGGCAGGGAGAAAAGCGCGACGGCGAGAAAGATACGCAGACATGCGGACGCGTTGCAGCACCGGAGAAGAACCGACCGTTGTCTTAAAAACTCATCACGCCTGCGCGACTGCTGCGCGTCCGTTGCGCGTCCGCGCGTCGTCTCGTGTCTCAACCCAACGCCTCCAGACACTCGGCGAGCGGGCGTTGGCGACAGGTGAACATGGGCGTGTCGCGGAGGGTGAAGCTGCTGGCTTTGGTCTCGCGGAGTTCCTGCACGAGGTCGAGGAAGTCGGAGGGCTCGTCGGTCTCGAAGGCGACGACGAACTCCTGATCGTCCAAGCCGAAAGAGTATGTCGTGTGCAGTTTGACGGAGCGATATTTCGAGCCGATGCGGATGTGCTCGTCCATCATCTCCTGCCGTTCCTCGACGGGGCGCGTGTACCACTCGCGCGTCTTGACGAACGGATAGACGAACAGATATTTCGCCTGTCCCGGAATGATGTGCAGACGGTCTTCGACGTGCTCGGGGTTATCCTTATCAATATACATCGAGCGTTTGGTCATGGAGAGGAAGCTCTGCGTCGCTTCGAGATAACGACCGACGCCCGTGCGGTTGAGTCGCGCGGTCATCTCCTGCATCGGGTCGAGCGAGTAGCCGATGCGCCAGATCATAAAGTCGGCGTTGGTGCGCAGGCCCGCGATCAAGTAGGTGTGAATCAGCAAGTCGCGTTTGAACTCGTCAACCGTTTGCAGAAATTCAAGACGGCCCGCTTCCTTCGTCTGTTCGTCGAGCATCCGCCATTCGGGGCGCGCGCGAAAAAATGTGAAGGTGACGAACTGTCGCGGGAGCGCGGTCTTCGGTTGTTCGTCGCCGCGTTCGCGTTCGTGCGTGGCTCGATTGGCTAACCGCAACGAATTGCGAACGCCGCTGGGCGGCTCTTTCTCATGACTCATAACGCATTCTTCCTCTATGATTCCCGAAGCGATTTCCTGAACCGCCTCTTGCAAGAGCGCATCGGGTTGCAATACGCTGATGTCGAATGACGACATATTTTGCTGCGAACCGCGACAGAATGCAAACGGCCTGCATCCTCCGGCGCGAGCCGTCGGATGCTTTTGCTTTTTGTCAATTTCACAACCGATAATTGCCCCGTTTGATTGACGAAATCATGAACCGAACTCCGGCCAACGCCCGCCCCGAAGCGAACAAAGATGCGACGCGCGGGCGTCGGAATTTTCTGCTTGCCTTCCCCTTTCTGGTCTTCGCGGGTGTCATTTCGACCGTCGCCGCCGCCGCCTTCCGCTTCCTGCGCCCGCTCGCCCCCGGCGTCTCATCCGGCGCAGGCGACGATCCGGCGTGGACGACGCTCGCGCCGCTCGCAGAGTTGCGGGGCGCGCAGCCTATCATGCGCGAGGTCGGCGTCGAGCGCGTCGCGGGCTGGACGAGCGAGCGCGAAGAGCGTCGCGTCTATGTGCTGCCGCAAGATAACAACCGCGTCCTGTCCACCGTCTGCCCGCACGAAGGCTGCGAGGTCGTCTGGCGCGAACGCGAGAACGATTTCGTCTGCCCCTGCCACGACAGTTATTTCAACGCGCGCGGCGAACGCACGCGCGGCCCCGCCCGGCAAGACCTCGCGCAACTCCCGGCGCGCGTCGAAAACGGCGTGCTGCAAATACGTCTTGAACCTTCCGCGAGCGTCGCGGAAGAACGACCGGCGGTGCGCGGATGAAAGCGGAGACGGGCGCGGCGCGCGCCGTGCAAGAAACAGCGTCGGACGCGAACCAAAGCTCCGGCTGGCTCTCGCGCCACACGAGAATCGCCGGGACGGCGCACGCCATCCTCGACGCGCCGCCGCTCAGCGGCCTCGACGCGTGGGCGCGCACGACGGCGGGCGTCGTCGTCGTCCTCACCCTTCTGCAAATCACGACCGGCGTCCTGCTCGCCTTCTTCTACGTGCCCGCCGCCGAGAGCGCGCACACCACCGTCGCCTTCATCGAGAAATCGCTCCCCGCCGGTTCATGGATCCGCGCGCTGCATGAGCACGGTTCAAAGTGGCTCGTCGTCGCGCTCGTCCTGCATCTGGCGCAGAGACTTCTGATGCGCGGAGGATGGAGACGAAAACCGTTCGGGTGGATTGCGTCGGTCGTGCTGCTCGCGCTCATGCTGGCAAACGGCGCGACCGGCTACTCGCTGCCGTGGGACGCACGCGCCTTCTACAGCACGCGCGTCGCCGCGAGCATCGCGGGCGGACTCCCGCTCGTCGGCCCTTCGGCGCGCGCGTGGCTACTCGGCGGCGCAGACCTCTCGACGCTCACCGTCTCGCGTTTCTACGCGCTCCACGTCCTGCTTATCCCCATCCTGATTCTCCTAACCGTCGTCGCACGTCTCTTCGTCTTTCGCGAACCCCCGAACGCGATTCCGGACAACGAAACCGACATCACAAAGGCGACGGCTGCAATCACACACGACACACAAGCACGCGACGAACGCGCGCCTGACCCGCACGTGCCTGATGCACGCGCGCGCGGCTGGATGCGCGCGCAGTTGGCACGCAACGCTCTTGCCGCCGGACTCGTCTTCATCGCTCTGGCTCTCTATGCCGCCAAGTTCCCCGCGCCTCTCGGCCCGCCGCCCGAAGCCGCCGCGCAGGGCTATCTGCCGCGCCCCGGCGCGCAGTTTCTCTGGCTCTTCCAACTTCTCAAATATCTTCCGGGCGCGGCTGCGTCGCTCGCCGCCCTGCTGCTCCCGCTCCTGCTGCTCGGCGGCCTCGCCGCGCTGCCGCTCATCCAAGCGTCGAGATTCGCGCGGCTCACGAATCATCCGCGCCGCAACGCGGGAGTCGTCCTGTTCACACTCGGCGTCACGCTCGTCGCACTCTTCACGACGCTCGCATACGTCGAGGACGCACGCGACCCGCACACGCGCAAACAACTCGCCAGACAAGCACAGGAAGAACACGCCTTTCGTCAAACGCCCTTCGCGCCGCGACGCCTCCGCGCCGACGATGACACGGAAACGACCGCCCCGCGCAACACAACAGACGACGGCGCAACGTCTTCATCCCCCTCGAACGCGCCGCCCGCAGCCTACGCAAAAAACTGCGCGAAGTGTCATGGTGCAAACGGCGAGGGAAAGTTCGCCAACCCGTCTCTCGTGGGCATCACGTCGCAGCCGCGTCGCACCGTCGAAGACCTCATCGCTATCCAGAACAACCCCGCCGCCTACGGCCTCGAAGCGCGCATGCCGTCCTTCGCGCGCAAGCTCTCCGAAGACGAGAAGCGCGCGATTGCCGAATGGATCGCCTCGCTCAAGCTATAGGCCGCGCTGCCCTGTCGCTCCGACTTTTAAATCGCCGCTTCTGTAAGCTATACTCGCCCTGCTTTTAAACCCATACCAGCAGAATTTCCGTGCAACACTTTTTGGAGAACCGTCTGCCGATGAAATATCTGAAACTCGCGCTGCTCCTCTGCGCCTCCACTTTGGCCTTCAACGCTTGCACCGACGCGTCGAACACGAACAACAACGAAACGACCCGCGCCAACACCGCCCAATCACCCGCCGCAACGACTTCGCCACTCGCCACCCCGACGCCCGACGAGTTTGCCGCCGCGCGCGCAACCTACAACTCCAACTGCATCCGCTGCCACAAAGAGAACGGCGAAGGCGGCCTCGTCGAGTTGGATGAAAAGACCAAACTCAAAGTCCCCAACTTCAAAGAAGGCCACGCGCTCCAACATACTGAAGAACAGTTCGCACGCAAGATCGCCAACGGCGACGACGGCATGCCCGCCTTCAAAAAGCGTCTCTCCCAAGAACAGATTGACGAACTCGCACGCTTCGTCCGCCGCGAACTTCAAGCCGGACTCGTCACCGCCCCCCCGCCCCAACAAAAATAAGGACGCCCATCACCAAAACCAACAAGCTCATGTTATCCTCCAAACTCCCGACAGAATTTCCCCAGCACCCGTAGCTCAGTTGGATAGAGCGTCTGACTTCGAATCAGAAGGTCGCAAGTTCGAGCCTTGCCGGGTGTATCAAGCAAATCAACGAGTTAAGGGCAGCCACGCGGCTGCCCTTTTGCTTTCTGTGTGTGCCAACCTTCAAGGTACACGGTTAGTTGTGGTAGCTGACGCCGCACTTTGGAATCACGTCTATTCGCCGGCGTAGCTGATCTCTTGTCGGCGGATGTGAAGGCCAGCGAGGACGAGTGTCAGCGCGGTGAAGATGAGCAGGCTGGGAACGGAAATCCAAGCGGGCGTCGGCTCGGCGAGCACGGCGAAGGGGCCCGGCGGAGGCGGGATGGGCACGAGCGAGTGAAGGTAGTGAATGACGCTTATCTTCTTCAGCAACGGCGGTAGCAGAAAGTTGATCCACTCCCAGCCGTAGATCAGCAACGCCGGGATGATCGGGTTTCTGAAGAACAACCCGACGATCAGAAATACTGCTCCGTAACCGACGCACGCGAGCACCGTGATGCCAACGTACGTGAGTGCCTGCCCGAAACCGGGGCCGTTGAAAAAATAGTCCGTACTCTGTGACGGGAAGCGTCCGAAGTAGAGCAGGGCGAGCGAGCCGAGCGTCGAGATGCCGAACAGCGTGACGGTCGCCACCAGCCCCGATAAGTATTTCCCGACGACGAGCACTTCGCGTCGCACGGGCGCGAGAAAGTAGTAGTGCAAACTCCGGTCAACGACCTCGCCGCGAAACAGATTCATGAAGACCCACGCGCAACCGAAGAAGAGGAGCGTGCGCAGGATCAGCGCGCCGTAGATGACTGAGTAAGCTACGGCCATCTCCGCGAAGTCCTCGGAGCCGCGCTCGGGCGGCAACAAGATGGCGAACGCGGCTAGCACCGTCAGCGGCAGCCCCGCGAGCGCGTAGAGCAACAGGGCGCGGCGGCCAAGGAAGTTCCTTCCGAGTTCGAGGCGCAGGACGGCAAGCGTCTGCCGCGCCCAGAGCGACCAATCAAGATTCGCCGCCTCGCCGCCTCCCGCCACACGCTTCTCCCTCGTCTCAATCGTCGAACTCAACTTACGCGCCCTCCGTCGGAATTGATTAAGTACTGGTAAACGGCGTTCAGGTCGTCGTCCGCCGGGGCGACTGATTCGACCTGAAGGTTATTCTCCGTCACGAGGCGGTTGAGCAGGAGGTAGAAGTCGTCGGGACGGCGCGTCTTGACGAACAGCCCCTGCCGGTCGTTGTGGATGCGCGCCTCGATGGTGTGCTCGTGCTCGAAGAGGCGCGCGGCCAAAACTTGCGGGCGGTCGCAGCGCACGAGGATTTGCATCGGGTGCTCCTCGATCTCGTCGCGCACGCCGTGCACGTCGCCCTCCGCGACGACGTAGCCGTTGTGCATCAGCACGACGCTGTCGGACATCATGTCAACTTCGTGCAGGATGTGACTTGAGATGACGAGGTACAAACCCTCCGCCGCGAGCGACTGAAACAGACGGATGATCTCGGCGCGCGCCATCGGGTCGAGCCCGTTCAGCGGCTCGTCGAGGATGAGCACGGAAGGGTTATGGGCAATCGCCTGCGCGAGCCGGATGCGCTGCCTCATGCCTTTGCTGTAGCCCGCCACCTTGCGTTCGGAAGCATCCTGCATCGTCACGCGTTCGAGCGCAGCCTGCGTTAAATCCCGCACCTCACCTCTCGTGTAGCCGTGAACGCTCAGGTAGAACTCGATGAATTCGCGCCCCGTCATGCCGCGCGGGAAGGAATCGAACTGCGAGCAGTAGCCGACTTTGCGGAAGAGTTTTTCCGGGTCGTGCGGCGAAATGCCGAGCATGCTGATCGTCCCGCGCGTCGGTCGCAGCAGCCCCGTCATCAAGTTCATCAAGGTCGTCTTGCCCGAACCGTTCGGGCCGACGAGGCTCGTGATGCCCGGCGCGATTGCCAAATTGACGCGGTTGACGCCGAGAATCTCGCCGTAGAATTTCGAGACGCCCTCGAAGACGATCATGCTCGCCGGTGCGGCCGTCGCCGCAGTAGGAGCGCTCGTCATTTCACCACCTCGTAAGCCCTGATCTTGCGCGAAAGCAACCACAGGCAGAACGCGCCAGCGAGCGCGAGCACGAGCCAAGAGGCCCACAGCGGCGGCTCGCGCAGCACCCAGTCCACATACTGCTCCTCCATGTGGACGAAAGGCCCTTCGCGGCTCATGCGCCCTTGAATGCGCCCGGTCTCGCGCACGAAGGTGCCGAAGAAACCCTTCCACACGTTGCCGATGAGCGCGCCGGGGCTGAACAGGTGACCGGCACGCGTCAGAAACAACTCGTTGACGACCTCGCCGAAGGCCGACGGGACGAAGAACAATCCGAGCAGCGCGCCGCTCGCCACCACGCGCCAGCGCACCCACGCCGAGACCGTGAGCGAGAGCAGCGAGAGCAGCACGATCCACGTCATGCTAGCGAGGAAGATCGCCCCCGCCATCCACAAATTCCACACGAACCAGCGCGCGCCTTCGAGGTAGGCTTGTAGCAGGAAGAGCACTAGCCCCGGCACCCACGTCACGAGCGACAGCAGCACGACGAGCACCGTCATCTTGCCGAGCACGTACTCGGCGCGCGAGAAGGGGCGGCACAGGTAGAGCGGCAGGCCGTTGTTCGCCAAGTCACGCGAGACAAGCACGGGGCCGACGAGCACCGTGAGGATGAAGGCGAGCCAGCCCTGAACTTCGACGAAGTACTGAAAGAACGACGCGTTGATCGGCAACAACTCGCGCACGTCCACTTGCAGGAGCGCGATGGCGTTCGAGTTATGATGCAAGTAGATCAGGATCGCCGCGACGAGCGGGTAGATGAAGCAGAGGCAGAAGGCCGCGGTGAAGAACTTCGACCCGAACACGTCGCGCAGCGCGTAGCGCGCGAGAACGAGAAAGCGCGACCACTCTGGCGTGAGCCCTCCTTCGTACTGCCGGTAGCTGTTCTCAAATACGGCCATTGCCGTTCCCTCCTTTGGCCGCGCCGTTCTCTTCGCCCTCCATCGCCTTGAGGAAAATGTCTTCGAGCGAATCGCGCTTGTAGTTCAGGCGGCGGATCTGGACCTCCCGCTCGAAGGCCAGGCGGAAAAGGTCGTCGATCTCCACGCCGTCCTGCATCACGAGGTTGATGCGCCGCTCGCCCGCCAGCGCGTACTCGCAGCCCAGCCCGCCGATGGCCTCGGCGAACGCCGCGCGGTCGCCCCCGCGCGTCTCCAGCTCGATGAACTTGCGGTTCGCCTTGCGCTCCTCGTCGAGGTTGCAGTTGGCGGCGATGCGCCCGTCCTTCAGGACGAGGATTTCGTCGCAGCATTCCTCC
>DATLMV010000226.1:0-1811 GCA_035537095.1 Pyrinomonadaceae bacterium | reverse complement strand
ATCCTGTTCTTTCTATTTACGATTTACGATTCACGATTCACTAACTTTGTGACGACCTTTGACTATGCGACCGGCGATGCGGGCGACGAGCGAACGCGGCGCGAGGCGTTCGGCTTCGACCATCAGGAAGTTGCCCCAGCCGGAGATGACGTGGCCCTTGTCTCGTTCGAGCGCACGCAGCGCGGTATCAACCACCGCCTCCGGCGTCTGCATGATGTTTTGCGGCGGGCGCGCGCCCTGCGCCGCGTCGAAAAAATTTGTGTCGGTCGAGCCGGGACAGAGCGCCAGCACGCGGATGCCGTGCGCGCGATTCTCCTGCCGGATGGCTTCGGAGAAAGAGAGCACGAAGGCTTTGGTCGCCGCGTAGGTCGCCATGTAGGGCACGGCCTGAAAGGCGGCGGTCGAGGCGACGTTGATGATCGCCCCGCGCCTTCGCTCGCGCATCGGGCGGATGAAGAGATGCGTCAGCGCGACCAGCGACTTGACGTTCAAATCAATCATCTCCATATCACGCTCCGGCGCGAAATCCGTGAACTCACCCATCGAACCGAAACCCGCGTTGTTAATCAACAACTCCACTTCCAAACCCCGCCCCGCCGTCTCCGCAAACAGACGCCCAGCCGCATCCCCTTCCGTCAAATCCAACGCGACGAACTGCGCCTCAATCCCGTGCTTGCCCTTCAATTCCTCACACAACGCGGCCAACTTATCCCCCGAACGCGCCACCAGCAGAAGGTTATCCCCCCGCGCCGCCAGCCGCCGCGCGAACACCTCCCCGATGCCGCCCGATGCGCCCGTGATGAGTGTCGTTTTCATTCCAGTACAGTGACGAGTGACAAGCAAGACAAAAAGTGTTGAGTCAGAAAGTTGATGAGCGGTAAGTATTGAGTGACAAATGAAGAACGTACTCAGCTTTAATCTCATCACTCGTCACTTCTTTTCTCCTGCTCGTCACTTGTCACCCGTCACCCGTCACTTCTTCGGCAATTCGAGTAAATTGAGTTCGATGATGTCTGCGTTTTCGGTGCGGAGGCGTGCGAGCATGTCGTCGGGGGGCGCGGCTTCGAGGTTGATGCGGGCGACGGCGGCCTCCGAGCCTTCAAAGATGATGTTCTCCATCTCCTGCACGTTGATGTCGGCGGCGCGGATGGAGTCGAGGACGTGCGCGAGCACGCCGGGGCGGTCGCGGTGGCGGACGACGAGCATGTGCGTGGCGGGCGTGCGCCGCGCGAGATTGACGACGTTCGGGACTTCGCCCGTCTCTTTGAAAGTCCGGATGATGCGGACGGTTTCGGCGGCGATGGCTTCTTGCGCCTGATCCGTTGACGCGCCGACGTGATGCGTGCCGTAGAGATTCGGCTCGCGCGCAATCTCGTCGGTGAACTCGCCGCTCGCGCTCGTCGGCTCATTGGCGAACACGTCGAGCCCCGCGCGGATACCGCGCTCGCGCATCGCGCGCACGAGCGCGGCTTGGTCAACAATCTCGCCGCGCGCTGTGTTGATGAAGTATGCGCCCTCGCGCATCTCCCGAAAGAAAGCATCGTCAATCATGCCGCGCGTCTCCGGCTTCAGGGCCAGATGGATGCTCACGATGTCGGCTGTGCGCGCGACTTCTTCGGGGCTCTCCCTGTATTCGACGCCCAACTCCGACGCGCGCTCCGGCGTCAGGCTACGACTCCAAGCGACGACCGGCATCCCGAAGGCGCGCGCGCGTCGAGACACCTCCTGACCGATCTGTCCCGTGCCGACGAGCCCGAGCGTGCGCCCGTAGAGCCCGCGCGCTTTCGAGAACTCCTTCTTGTCCCAACGCC
>DATLMV010000225.1:0-32546 GCA_035537095.1 Pyrinomonadaceae bacterium | reverse complement strand
AATCATCAACAATGCAATAAATTACGGTCGTGTGATCGATCACCGCTCCCCTCCTACTTTCGTTTGGCGACGAAGTGGAGGGGATTTTCCTTTGCTTCTCAAAGAACTGGCAAACCCCTAACTAGCAACTTGGATTATTTACGATTTACGATTCACGATTTACTAAATTTTTCAGCTATCTCTGTCAGGCGCGCGCGGAGACGCGGCTCGTCAATGGTGTTGACGTGTCCGTCGCGGTAAATCTCGCGTCCGGCGACGACGGTGGAAATCACGTCGCGCGCCGACGAGGAGAAGATGAGCGCGTGCGCGGGGTCGTGGACGGGTTGCTGGTGCGCGCCCGCGAGCGAGACGACGGCGAGGTCGGCTTGTAAACCGGCGGCGAGCGCGCCGGTTTGTGTTTCGATACCGAGCGCGCGTGCGCCGCCGAGGGTCGCTGTGCGGAGCGCGTCCGTCGCGTTGACGCTCCGGCCCTCGCTCGCTTGCTCGCCGCCCATCGTGCGCGCGAGCAGCGTGGCGAAACGCGCCTCTTCGAGCAGGTCGCAGGTGTTGTTGCTGGCGACGGAATCGCTGCCCAATCCGACGGAGACTCCTTGACGGATGAAGGCGGCGAAGGGCGCGCGCCCGTGTCCGAGTTTCGCGTTCGATTTCGGACAATGCGCGACGCTCGCGCCCGTCCGTTGCAGCGTCTCGATGTCGGCGTCGTCAACCGTGATGCAATGCGCGAGGAGCGGGCGCGCGGCGAGCACTCCGAGCGCGTCGAGATATTGAACGGTCGAGACGCGCGGCGCGCGCCATTCGACGCCGCGCCGCGCGAGATTCTCCGCGAATGGCCCGCGACCTTCGCCGAGCAGCAGGCGCTCCGACTCCGACTCGGCGGCGTGCATCATCAAGGGCAAACCCTCTCCGAGCGCATAGAGAGTTGTTGACTGGAGCAGCGGCGCGCTCACGCTGTAGGGCGCGTGCGGCGAGACGCCGACGCGCACGAGGTTCGTCTCGCCGCCGCGCAGTTGCGCGACACGCTCGCGCAGTTTCTCCAACTGCTCGCCCGCGATCCGCGCGTCGGGGCCGAACACTTCCTGAAAGACCGTCGCGCGCAAGCCGACATCGCGTAACGCCGCCATGCTCGACTGTGCCGAGTCGCTCGCGTCGCCCACGCAGGTCACTCCCGCGCGCGCCGCTTCCGACGCGCCCCACGCCGCCGACACGGAGAGGTCGTCAGCCGTCATCCGTTCCAGACGCGCCGTCGTCAACTTTCGCAGCCACGCGGCGAAGTCCGGCTCCTCCGCTTCGAGATAACCGCGCAGCGCCGTCAGTTCGAGATGCGAATGGCAGTTGACGAAACCGGGCACGATGGCCGCCTCGTCGAAGTCGCGCCGCGCCGCGCCGGGAAACTTCTCCGAGAGTTCCGCGCGCCCGCCGACGCCGACAATCTTCGAGCCTTCGACGGCCACCGCCCCGTCGTCGAGCGGCGCGCTCACGACCGGCAGAACCCAACGCGCGCAATAGAGAGTCGTCATAAAGAGTCTGTTTCGTGAATCGCTTTTTAGAACTCGAAGCGAATAGACACGGGCTGGCGCAAACGCGCGCGGGCGTCAACAGCGGACGTTGAATCATCCGAGGAAACTATTCGTCCGTTGAACTATAACCGTAAACTGTTCGTCCAAACCCGGCGCACGCGAGCACGCTCCGAGAAGTTTCTACTGCTCACCGCTCGCTTTTCCGATGCTGCTACTCACCTTTGTCGAGCTTGAACTTGCGGTAGCGCGCGAGGATGTTGGAGACGTAGTTGCGTGTCGAGGCGATGTCAATGCGGGCGATGAACTCGTCGGCGGTGTAGGGCGGTTGGCCTGCCGGACGCCTGTTCCATTCGACGGCGCGACTCGGCCCCGCATTGTAAGCGGCGACCATCCGCGCTTCGGCGTCGGGCGTGTCGCGGTAGTCCTTCGAGATTTTTTCCAGATACCAGCAGCCGACCTGTATGTTGCGTTCGGGTTCGCTCAGGGCGGCGGCGGGGTTGCGTTCCATCTGTCGCGAAAGCTCGCGCATCCCGGTCTCGGCAGCCCACTCGCGCCCGACCGTCGGCGTCACCTGCATCAGACCGATCTCGCCCGCGTCGCCGTGCTTCCAAGGGCTGAAATACGTCTCCTCATAGATGATGCTCCACACCAGATCGGGGTCGAGACGATAGACGGTCGCTTGACGCGCAATCAGCGCGTCGTAGCGATGAATCCAGTAGCGATTGAAGTAGTAGAGACCGGCTGCGCCGAGGACGGCGAGGACGACGAGGGCGAGGGCGAGACGTTTGAGCATGAGTAGATGTTGGAAGCCAGATATTAGCTGTTAGAGTTGTGTCTTCCGGCTAACATCTAACATCCAACATCTAACCTCTGCATTCAGTTTCTCCGCTTCAAGAGAGTCCAGAGGTCGGACATCGCGTAGGAGATGTCCGTGCCTTCGTAGCGCGAGAGGAGCGCGCGGCGGTCGAGGACGTGGCCCTGCAACCAGACTTCGGCGGCGAGCGTCGCGCCGACCTTCAACTTGCCGCCGCGCAGCGTCCGACGGTTGACCAGCACTTCCAACTTCAAACGCTCAAGGTCGAGATAGACCCAGTAGAGTTCGCTTCCCGACAAGGGATTCCGCAGCGACTTGAACGAGATGACGCGCCCGCACAAGCTCCAGTCGTTCTCGTGCGCGGCGCGCGACGGCGCGCACTCTTCGAGCGGCTGCCAGCGCAGAGGCGTCGTGCGCGCACAGACGCGCGCGCGATAGGCCAGCCCGCACAGGCTCACGTTCAACTCCTGCGCGCGAAATCCTTCCGGCCCGACCTCCGTCAGATTCTGCAACTCGAAGAGCACCTCCGTGTCCGTCCCGTCGCAGTAGCCGTGCACGATGGCCTCGCCGTCTTCGTCATATTCGGTCAGCGCCCAAGGGCTGATGCGCTGCGTGTAGCGCGCGCGAAAGCCGGGTCGGCAATCGGCGTAGAAGATGTCACCCGTCCCCGACTCGTACAAGACAGTCCAGACTTCCAACCCCTCGCCCAGTTTCCAACAGCGACCATGCAACACCGCGCCGCGCCGCGACAGTTGCGTCGCCTCGCCCTGATCGCCCGCGCGCTCGGCGAGATGATTGAAATCACTCTCGCTCGGCACTTCCAGCCCGATAGCCTCAAACGTTTCGTCCATAATTCTTAGAGTGAGCAGGAAGCGGTTGTCCCTCTGCTCTTGTGCTGCTGGCTGCTCACCGCTTACTGCTCACCTTTTTCTGCGGTTTCTCGTCGGCGCGCGGCGCGCGACTCTTGAAGCCCCGGATGTTGTGCTCGGGGCCGTGACGCGGGCGCTGGCCCGAACGCGCCATCTCGGCGAACAACTCGACATCATAATCGGCCTCACGCGACATCTCTTCGCGGATGGCGTGCAGCACTTCGAGAAATCTCGGCTTTGGGTACATGGCTTAATCGTCAATGATAAATGGTAAATGGTAAATAGATAAAAACAGTTCCGTCTATTCACGATTTACGATTCACGATTTACTAATTCATCTTTCTTCCATCAGGGTCGTGCCGACGAGAAACTCCGGTGTGACAATCATGGGGACGAAGAAACCCGCCGCCGTGTTGAAGAGACGAATGCGCGCTTGCCGCCGCACGTTCGCCAGATGACCGAAGTTCCATGTAACTAGATAGTCTATTTTATGGAATGAGGCAACCGCGACGTGCAGCGCATCGGCGATATACTTGCGATGAAAGATGCCGCGCGCGATGTAGCCTTCGGCGAGAATCGTCGCCTCGTCCGTCAGTTCGACGTGTTCGAGCGGCTTGATGAGTTTCAGATATCCGGTGCGATGCGGCTCGGGGATGCGTTCGAGTTCGCGCGCGACGAGCGGCGAGATCACGGCGCGGTATTCCGACATCTCGTGCTCCCACCAGCGAATCGTCAGGTCGCGGCGGAACGGTTCGCCGTTGTCGAGATACGCGCCGACGACCGACGTTTCCAGATAGATGCTCTGCTTCATGGCTGGTTGGCGATGATCGGGGCGGCGACTCTTTGCAGGTCGTCGGCGGCTGGCTGCTGCTGCGGGCCGAGCGGTTCGAGGCGCACGCTGGCGCGTTGGAAGTCGAAGGTGACGCGGTAGTGGCGCAGGACGTTGCCGCCGACGATGCCTGTCTGTTCAAAGCCCGCCGTCTCGTTGATGGCGTCCATGTCGAGCACGGCGGCGGGGATGCGCGGGCGCGCGTGCGCGCCGAAACTGATGCGCGGGAGCAGAAGCATCTGCACGTCGTCGGTCACTCCGGCTGCGCCGTAAACGGTCAGCTTCGTTGACTGCGCATGACGCGACAAATCTTCACGCGCGGCGAGCGCGGCGGAGACGACCGTGATGGTCGCGCCCGTATCCATGATGAAGTTGAGCGGTTTGGTCACGCCGTCGAGTTGCACTTCGCCGCTCCAAAATCCGCTCGAAGTGATGCGAATCGGGATGTCTATGCCGGATTGCGCCGTGATCGCGGCCATCGCCTTGTCGCGCGCGTCGTCGCGCAGAAGCGTCATCGTGCGCTCGCCGTAGTCAATCGAGGTCAGATACTTGGCGACCACGGAAAGCCCTATGTAGCCGTCAATCTTCTCCTGCTCGTTGAAAAATTTGCGGATGTAGATGGGAACGTTCTCGATGCGCGCCTCGCCGATTTCGAGCGAGCGTAGGAAACCATAAACTATTTCGAAGCTGCCGCTCCCGCCGACCGCCCGCGCGTTTCCGCCGCGCGCCACCGAGCGCAGGCCGAGACGGTCAGCCGCCGTCGTCGAGACGACGCACATCCCCGCGCCCGTGTCTACGACGAAGCGCAGAGGCTCTTTATTGTCGTTGATGCGTACCTTGATGATCGGGCGGTTGTTGACGATCTCGAAGGACACGCGCGAGCGCGAAGGGCCGGTGATGCTGATGAGATTGCGCTGCGTGCCGAGATAACGGAGGAAATCAATGAGGCCGCGAATGCGCGCGCGTCGGTCGGCATCGGTGCGCGGCGCGATGCGCAGGAAACGCTCGTAGGCGTCGGCGGCTTCGCCGTAACGCTCGTTGCGCGCGGCCACCTGTCCGAGATTGAAATGGTAGTCCGGCTCGTCGCCGTCAATGAAGACGGCGCGGCGCAGTCCCGAAAGGCTCGCATTGATGCGGTTCTCGTAGAAGTCCACCATCGCCAGCCCCGCAATCGCCAGCGCCTCGTCCTCTTTGAAAGAGAGCGCGGTGCGAAACTCCTCGACCGAGAGTTGAAAATCGCCGGAGGCGAGCAGGGCGTAACCGAGCAGGGCGTGTGCGCGCGGCGACGTGGGTTCGATTGTGATGACGCGCGCCGCCGCGTCGAACGCCTCTTGATTCTTGCGCTGCTTGAGCAAAGCGAAGCTCAAGCCGAGACGCGCCGCGATGTCGCGCGTGTTCTTCTGCAACATCTCGCGGAACATCTTCTCGGCAGACTCGAACTCGCCCTCGCGCAGAGCCTTCTCCGCGCGCTGGTGCTCCTTGTCGCCGAACGCCGCAGCCGTCGCCGCGAGCGCGCACGTCTGTCCGGCGACGACGATGACGACGCACGTCAACAGGATTCTGGCGGCGGCGACGACGAACGACGGCGCGCGGCGATGCGCTCTGCTCATGTGAAATCTCATAGCATCATCTTCAAAGGCAAACAGCATGGGAAAGATTTTCGTGTGCGCGACGGGCGAACGACAAATCAAAATTTGTAAAAACTTATTTCAGAATCTCCCCCGTCTTCATAGACCATAAGACGAGGTCGAGTTCGTCAAAGTCAATCTCCACGTCGCGCGCGAAACTGCGGAGACGCGCTTCGGTCGAGAGATACTTGGCGCGCGTCGAGGGCGGTTGCGGCGACTCGACGACGCCGAGTTCCGCAAGACAGCGCAGGATATGTTTATCCAGAATCGCGTAGCCGCGAAAGCCGACGTTACGCAGGAAGTGGCTGGCCTCCTTGTAGCCTAGTCCTTTGATGCGTCGCTCGCGCGCGAGCCAGTCGCGTCGCTCCGCGTCGTCGTCAAAACTTTCCAGACGCTCGCGCAGACGCATCGCGCATTGCTCCGAGAGATAGTCGCGCGTCACGACGATATAGCCCGAGCGCGAATTGGGATAACGATGCTTGCCCTGCAAAGCTCCGGCCAACTCATCTTCAGCGCCGCGCGCGAGCAGCGGCCTGACCGCTTCCACCGAGCGCAAGCCCATCCGCGCCGACGCGCCCGCCGTGAAGATGCAATAGACCAACTCCTCCCACAGACGCACGTCCGACCCTTCGCGCCACACCTCTCGAAACTCCGCGAGACGCTGGCGAATCTCTCCGGCGCGTGCGCGATGCGTCGCGCGAATATTCTCTACCGTGACGGATGTGTGCTCTCGCCGCAAGGTTGGTTCGTCAAACGCGTGGTCTCAAGTTCACTCAACGAAATTATTATGGACGCACGGACGGAAGAAAGGCAAAAGGAAAAAGGCAGTAGGAGGGCAAAAGGAAAAAGGTAAAAGGCAAAAGTGAAGACAGGGGAGACGAGATTTCAAAACTCTACTTACTCGGGTCGCGCAGTTTTAATTTTTGCCTTTTACCTTTTTCCTTTTTACTTTTCCTCCTCCTCTGGCGTGGAATTTGCTCTAACACTTCGGGCGGGGCGGGCGTTGCATGCATCCAATACGTGCGGAGCGGGCATCAAAGCGTCACTCTCCACCAACACGTCGGGAATAGCAACGCGATTCAGAGTTTATAGGGCTTATCCCTTGCACATCGGTCTCCTGTGTTATGATGCGCCCCCTTCGGAAAACTCTTTTATTGAGGACGAGCATGGCTAGAAACAGATTCCGTCAACTGATCATCACGCTCGGCTTGCTGCTCGCGCCCGTAGCATCCGCGACGGCGCAGGAGAACACGGAAGCGGTGGTTCTGTCGCGGCAGGGGACGCCCGTGGAAGTGCCCGCCGCGCCGCCCGTCTCGCTGACGCATGAACCGCCCGTCGGCGTCGAAGACGTGCCGACGCTCGCACAAATACCGGTCGCGCTCAGGCAGGGCGTGCTCGTCGAAACACTCAACGGGACGACCGTGATGGCGCAGGGCACGGAGCAGGGTTTCAATCCGGCGTCCGCCGTCAAACTGGCGACGGCCCTGACCGCTCTGCGCACGCTCGGGCCGCAACATCGTTTCTCGACCGCCATCTGGACGACCGGAACATTCGACGCCACGACCGGCACGGTGACGGGCGACCTCGTCGTCTCGGGCCGCGACCCTTCTTTCCACGACGAACACGCCGTGCTTCTGGCGCGCGAGTTGAATCGTCTCGGCATCCGCACGGTGACGGGCGACCTCGTGGTCGCGCCGCGCTTCACGATGAACTTCAGCCCCTCGTCCGTGCGTTCGGGCGAACGTCTCTACGATACTCTGGATGCGACGCGGCGTCCGGCGTCGGCGACGCGCGCTTGGTATGAGAGCCGCGCGGCGGTCGGCGACACGTCGAACCTCGTGAACGCGCCGAGCGTCGCCGTGATGGGCGCGGTCTACGTCAGTTCGGTTCCGTCGGGCGCGAAGATGATCGTCACACACAAGTCGAGCCCGCTCATTGACATCCTCAAAGTCCTGCTCTGCTACTCGAACAACTTCATGGCCGAACGACTCGGCGACTCGCTCGGCGGGCCCGACGGCGTGCGCCGTTTTCTCGTGCAGGATGTCGGGTTGCCCGAAGGCGAAGTGCGTCTCGCCTCGACGAGCGGCCTCGGAGTCAATCGCCTGACGCCGCGCGGGATGTTGAAAATCTATCGCGCGCTGCGCGAAGAACTCTCCGAGAGCGGCCACACGCCCGCAGACATCATGCCCGTCGCAGGCATTGACCCCGGCACTCTGGAGAGACGCTATCGCTTCTCGGCGGGACGCGGCAGCATCATCGCCAAGACCGGCACGCTGATTAGAACCGACGGCGGCGCGAGCGCGCTCGTCGGGCAGTTTCGCACGCAGAGCGGCGAGACGTTGCTCTTCGTCATCTTCAATCAACGCGGCAGCGTCGTGCGTTTCCGCGACGCGCAGGACAGAATCATCGCCGACCTGCAAGCCGCGCGCGGCGGCCCCGCGCCCTTCGTCTATTCGCCCCACGCGCTCGCCATGCGTCTCGTGGACACCGAACTCGACCCGGCCAAACCCGCGAGCAAAGACGAATACGAACCGATAGCGAACTAAGGGATGAGGGATGAGGGATGAATAAGAAAACATTTAATGATTGAATCATCGGTTCATTTCCTCATTGGACTAATGAGTCAATGAATCAATCATTTCATCCCTCATCCCTTATCCTTCATCCCTAAAAAAATCGCGCCCCGACGGCCTGAGAAGTCGCCGGGGCGCTTTTACGTCCCGCTTGCGCGCGACGTGCGGCGACGCGCGCAAGGAGACGATTCGGAAAGATGGTTGATTGGGTGACGCCGCGAAGGTGTGAGCTTTTGAAGGCTTCCGCACCGCAGCCTTTCGCGGCAATTTCAAGGGAGTGGTCGCGCGCCCGGCGCGTTTGCGAAAACCAGGTCAGGAACCGCAACGCGCAGGGCGCGCAACCGCTCCCCCTCAAAGCAACTCTCAAGCCGCAACCTCCCGCCCGCCCCGCGAATCACATCTAACAGCTATCATTCCAACATTTACACCCCTCCGCAGGTTCTCCGGCCCACGCCGGACGCCGCACCCGACGCCCTCCAAACTGTTTCTGCCGGTAACAGCCGTTATGTAGTCGAAGACCCAAAGACACAACGGGAAGAGTTAAGGAGCGAGCCGCGAGCATTGAGCGTTGAGCGGTGAACAGTTGAGAGAACGTGACAAGAAGCACGGAGTCATCAAACCCTGACCGCTTCCTGTTTTTGACTGTTCACCGCTCGCCGCCCAATGCTTACGGCTCACGTTTTCCCGCGTCTTCCGGCTATGGAGTCGGCTTCCGTGCGTGTCACTTAAAGTTACGGAAAGGAGTCGGGGGCGGCCCGCGTCAGTCTGGTAAATGCGGGAAACATTGGGGAACAGCGGCGTGGCATCGCTCTTGCACAAGATTGGAGCGCGCATGAACGGGCGTCCTCTCGTCCGGCGCGTCTTTCCGTGAATCGAGGGCTTCCGCCTCTTGGAGTTGGAGATGAATAAGCGAATCAACAGCGTCGAAGTGAGCAGACCGGCACGCGCCCGGCAGGAGCAGGGCTTCACCGTCGTGCAACTCGTCATCGCGGTCGCGGTCTTCCTCGTGATCAGCACCTTCGCCATCATGGGCATCGCGGCGGCGCGCGACCGGATGCGCCTCACCAACTCGACACAGGAGTTGGCGGGCTATCTGGAAAAAGCGCGCGTGGATTCGATTCGCCGCCGCGCGGCGGACACCGCCCAGTCGCGGATTGAAATCATCGAGGACGAGCCGCACACGAGCTACAACGTCTATATGGATTTCGACAGCGACGGCGTGCTCGGCGACGACGAGTTCCGCACCATCACGATGGAACAGAGCGTCATCTTCACCGAAAGCACGGGGACGCCGACCATCACCTTCGACTGGCGCGGTCGCACCGGCGGCAACGAGAGCCTGACGCTCCAAAACGGTCGCGGCGACACGCAGAGCATCCGCGTCTCCGGCATGGGCGACGTGACGATCAACGGCACGGTCTTCGTCCCCATCATCAACGTCACCCCGAACCTCTTCGGCACGCCCACCCCGACCCCGACGCCCACCCCGACCGGAACGCCCACGCCGACACCCACGCCGACTCCCACGCCGACTCCCACGCCCGAACCGACGCCGACACCCACGCCGACGCCGACACCGACGCCCACACCGACCCCGACGCCGACCCCGACGCCGACTCCCACGCCGACGCCGACTCCGACCCCGACCCCGACGGCCACGCCGACGCCGACGCCGACGCCGATACCCTGCTCTCTGGCGGTCAATCCCGTCGAGGTCAGCGTCAGGCAGAACCGTAACAACGGTTCCAACGTCACGGTCACGGCCCCGAACGCGACCGGCCCTGTCACCGTGACGGCCACCTCCAGCAGTTCGGCGGAAGTTTCCGTCCTCAGCGGCAACGGCTCTCATGCTTCGTCCAGCGCGACGATTCCGATCAACGGTTCGGTGACTTTCGAAATCAAGTCAACCAAAAACAACACGGCGGGCATCACCTACGAGGTGCTCTTCAAGTCGTCCTGCGGCGAGGTCAAAGTCAAAGTCAAGGTGACAACCTAAGAGGAAGGGGCGAGCGCATCGTGAAGAAAACATCGAAACACCAGAGCGGTTTCACCTTGATTGAAGCGTCCATCGCGCTGCTCGTGATGATGGTGGTCGGGCTGGCGGTCGCCTCGCTGTTCGTCTACGCCGTCAACTACAACTCCGGCGCGACCGACCGCGCGATGGCCCTCGCCCTCGCACAGCAGCGCATCGAGGTGCTCCGCAGCCGCTCCTTCAGCCACGCCGACCTGAGCGCGACCGCAGGCACGACCGAGACGGTCGAGGTTCCCTTCGACGACGGAAACACACGTTCGTACACGGTCACGAAAATCGTCGTCAACGATACGACGACGATGAAGACCATCACGATTCAGGTCGCGCCGCTCGGCGCGAACGCCGCGTGGGCCAGCACCGCCGTCTCCCTGATGACGCGCCGCACGTCGTATCAAACCGGCGATTACATTCAATGAGTCTTTGACGGCAGATGGAGGCGCGCGAGCCAGCGTCGGCGCGTACGGAGTGTTTGAGATGAGTGGACGAACAGACAACAACAACTCGAAGGCGGCGGGCTTCTCGCTCATCGAGTTGACAATAGCGATGGGGGTGACGCTCGTCATCCTCACCGTCGCCAGCACGCTCTTGGCGCAAACTCTCGCCGTCCGCCTGCGTGAAGACCGGCGCACCGACGCGCTCGCCGACGCGCAACGTTCGCTCAATATCATGTCGCGCGAGATCGCCAACGCCGCGCTCAGCCTGCCGAGCCCTCTGACCTATACGCCGCCCGGCACGACGACCCCTTCCGCCGTCCCTTCCAACGGCGTGCTGCCCGGTTATTCCGACGGCGACAACTTCGGTTTCGTCTCCAATCTCAACGCCTTCACGGGCGATGGCGACGTATCGGATACGGACGAAGCCCTCTACTACAGTTTCTACACCGACGCCTCCGACAAGAGTTTTCTGATCCGCAAGGATATGAACAGCGGCGGCGTGCTCGTGCTCGCCAATCGCATTGACAGCGTCGCCTTCGTCTATGTCAACCGCAATCCGCTGACCGGCGCGCTCACCGACGGGGCGGCCAACTCACAGCCGACGGCCAACACGGTCGGCATCAAAATCACCATCGCCGTCACGCTGCCGGAAGTCGGCACGGCAGGCTCGCCCGGTTATCAGCCCGCGTCGCAGACCCAACTGACATCCGAAGTCGTGATGCGCAATGCGGTGCTCGACAATTTCTAAAGAATCAAGTCTCTGTAAATCAATGTGTGAGGGTGCTCCGATGCAGACCACTTCAGCCATCAAAAGCTGTGCGCCAGACCGCACGCGCGAACGCGGCGCGGCGCTCATCACCGTCCTGTTGATCTCGACGCTCGTGCTCGCGGCGGGCGGCGCGCTCGTCCTGACGACGGCGATGACGGCCACCACCGCCTTCGACGCCACCGGCGAAGCGCAGGCTTACGCGGCGGCGGAAGCGGGCATTCAGGCCGCGCTCAACGTCCTGCGCGGCAACGTCGCGCCGAGCCCTCTGCCGACGCCCAACCCGACCTCGCCCGCGGGCATCGCTGCCAATAACAAGATCAGTTTTCGTCGTGCCGTCACGCGCGGCAGTTCGTCGAGCCCTTCGACGCCGAGTTCCAACCGTCCCAACGACGCGACGGCTGCGCCGATTCGCCTCTCGCGCTGGCTGAACTACAACTACACTTCCACGGGCAGCGCCTACGCCGACCGCGTCGTGCTCGGCGACCCGGCCACCTATAGCCCGTTCACCGGCATGGCCTACAGCGTCAGGGTCGAAGACCCCGACGATAGCGATGTCGTGGACTTCACGACCGACGGAGAGTTCGATTGCAAAGGCGCGTCGGGTTGCTCGGTCAGCGCGGATAAAAGAGCCATCAGTTTCACCACGACTGTCTTGGGGATCAGTTCCAGCCTCACGATCACTTACGTTCCGCGCACGGCGGCGTCCTTCACCGCTTATCCGGATAACACGGCGCAGACTCTCGGAAAATTCGTCGTCACCGGGAGTTCGCTCACAGTCGGCGCGCTCGCGAGCCCTAAGCCGACCTTCACTCTGAAGATCAAGCAGACTGTCCCGTGGGAGGGAGAGACCGTGTTCGTCGCCACCGTCAACACGACATCTCTGCCGCTGGTGAGCGTCAGCACTTTCAACTTCTCCTACAAGTCGGCGACCGCCGGGGAGACCAGATACCAACTCTGCTCGACCTGCCAGACTTTGCAGATTCTCAAGCCCGCCGCCGGTGATACCACCATCGGTTCGACCATCACGGCCCCCGACCCGCGTCGGCTCATCGTCTATTCCACCGGCTACGGCCCGCGCGGCTCGATCAAGACGATGGCGATGGAGGTCAACCGCTTCAAGTTCGATTTAGACCCGCCTGCGCCGATTGTCATTCGCGGCGCAGACCCGACGAGCGCGGGCGCAACTCCCGCGACGATGACCTTCGACCTCGGCAGCAGTAACGCCAAGCACTACTCCGGCAAAGACCTCGGCAACGTGGATGCGCCGCGCCCGACCGTCGCCATCAGCCTCTACGATTGGCGAACGGGCAACACCGGCATCAAAAAGGGTTCGACCGTCGCCGATCCTGAACTGAGCATCCTCGACGTGAACGATATTCCCAACCCGTGGCCGTCGCCTGCGCCGACACCCTTGACGCCCGCGCCCGGAACCGGCTCGCCCGCTCAGGCCACGCCCGAATCCGTCAAGACTCCCGATTTTCTGGTGACGGCGGACGCCGCTCGCGCCTTCCTGCTGGAGATGGAGAAGATTGCGCGTCAGACCGACACCAACGTCAGGGCCAACGGTCGTTACTTCACGGCGGCTCAGGCGGCGGCGACGCTCGGCGGCATGGCGGGCGACGACAATCCCTACGCCCCGGCGATCACCTTCGTTGACGGCAACTTCACGTTGGAAGGCGGCTCGGGCCTGCTCGTCGTCACCGGAACGCTGACGCTTCACGGCAACGACGATTTTCAGGGCGTCATCCTCGTGCTCGGCGGCGGGAGCGTTGTGCGCGGCGGCGGCGGCAACGGAAACATCAAGGGCTCTTGGGTCATCGCCCGCTTCAACCGCACTTTCCCGACCGGAACCGAAAGCAGACTCTTCCTCCCGCCCTCCTTCGACGTGTCGGGCGGCGGCAACAGCAACTTCGATTTCGATTCGCGCAAGGTGAAGGACGCCAACAACCTGCTCGGCAGCGGCGTCGTCGGCGTCGTCGAATATTAGCGGCTCAAAATCCGGTCGCCACCCGGCGCGCGGGCGCGCTGCTTCAACGCAAGAAGCAGCGCGCCCGCGCTTTTTTTATCTCGAACGACAACTCCTGCACGAACGCAAGCGAACGCGCGCACGCGCGTCGCTCGACGCGCGACTTTTTTGCCCTTTGAAATGATTGACGACATCTGACATCCGCCGCCTGTCCGTGCTAAGCTTTGCCGCGACATCTGACATCCGACACGCTGACTGACAGCCCTGCTCCATGCCTGACGTACTGCTCGTCGAAGATAAAGATAGCCTGCGGCGCGTGCTGCGCCTGACGCTTGAGGCCGCCGGTTACAGCGTCGCGGAGGCGGAGGACGCGCGTGTCGCCGCGCAGGAGATTGCGCGCACGCCCTTTCGTCTCGTCCTCACAGACCTGCGGATGCCGCACGGCTCCGGCTTCGACGTGCTGCGCGCTTCGCGTGCGGCCAACGCGGAAGTGCCCGTCGTCGTGATGACCGCCTACGGCTCGATTGACGAGGCCGTGCAGGCGATGAAAGAGGGCGCGCACGACTTCCTGCAAAAGCCCGTTGACTCCAACCACCTGCTGCTGCTCATCTCGCGCGCGCTCGAACAGGCGCGGCTGCGGACTGAAAACATTCTGCTGCGCGAAGAGTGGTCGCGCCGCTACGGTTTCCCGCGCATCATCGGCGAATCCGACTCAATCAAACGCGCCGTCGCCGAGACGCAGCGCGTCGCCTCGACCGATGCCACCGTCCTGCTGCTCGGCGAATCCGGCACGGGCAAAGAACTCTTCGCGCGCGCCGTCCATCATCTCTCCCCGCGCCGCGACCGTCCCTTCGTAGCCATCAACTGCGCGGCGATTCCCGAAACACTCATCGAGTCGGAACTCTTCGGCCACGAGCGCGGCGCGTTCACGGGCGCGAGCGAGCGGCGCGCGGGCAAGTTTGAGTTGGCCTCGACGGGCACGGTCTTCCTCGACGAGATCGGCGAACTGCCGCTCGCCGTGCAGGGCAAACTCCTGCGCGCCATCGAAGAGAAGACGATTGACCGCATCGGCGGGCGCGCGCCCGTCGCCGTTGACATTCGCATCGTCGCCGCCACCAATCGCCCGCTCCAACAGGACGCCGAGACCGGAGCTTTCCGCCGCGACCTCTTTTTTCGTCTCGCGGTCTTCCCCGTCGAGATTCCCCCCTTGCGCGAGCGCGGCGACGACGTGACACTGCTTGCGCGACACTTCGCCGCGCAGTTCGGCAGGGAGTTTCGCAAACGCGAAGCGACGCTCGGCGACGAAGCCCTCGCCGCCCTGCGCGCGCACGCGTGGCCCGGCAACGTCCGCGAGCTTGAGAACGCCATCGAGCGCGCGTGCATTCTCGCCGACGCCTCCGTCATCGAAGCGCGCGACCTCGGACTCAAACCGCCGCACGCCGCCACGCACAGCGCAGACGCGACCGGCGACGCGGAGCAGGCGACGCTCGCCGGAGTTGATTTCGATGGCACGCTCGCCGAAGTCGCGGAGCGTGCCGTGCGTCTCGTCGAGCGACGCAAAATCGCCACGGCCCTGCGCGCCCACGACGGCAACAAAACGCGCGCCGCCGAAACGCTCGGCGTCAGCTACAAAACGCTCTTAACCAAAATCAAGGACTACAACCTCTAGACTCGCCATGACCGACGACGCAGACGGGCCAAACTCTAGGCCGCAGGAGGACAGCGCGAGCGCGTCTGACCCTGCGGCCAAATCTTTGCCTCCGACACAAGCAGACGACGCTGCCGCATCTTTGCCCTCGACGACAAGAGACGCCGCAAGCAAACCTTCGTCTCCAACACACAGAGCAGACGCCGCCGCGCGGCTCGACAAACAACTCTCGACGCCCGACGACGCGGCGACGGTCGCGGGCGAGACGGAAGCGACCGTCGGCGCGGCGACGGGGGAGTTTCCCGCAGAGCAAGCGGAGGCGCGGCGCAAGCGCGAGGCGGCGACGACGGGCAGGCACGCTTTTCTCGTCGGCGCAGGAATCCTGTCGAGTCGTCTCGTCGGGCTTGTCCGTCAACGCGTCTTCGCATACTACTTCGGCACGTCCGCCGCCGGAGACGCCTTCACCGCCGCCTTCCGCATCCCCAACTTCCTGCAAAACCTCTTCGGCGAGGGCGCGCTCTCCGCGTCCTTCATCCCCGTCTATGCAGGGCTGCTCGCGCGCGAAGACGAGCGCGAGGCCGGACGCGTCGCGGGCGCAATCTTCGCCCTGCTCGCGCTCGTCACGTCGCTCATCGTGCTCGCGGGCGTCCTCACGACGCCCTACCTGATTGACGCCATCGCGCCCGGCTTCGAGGGCGAGAAACGCGAGTTGACGATTCGACTGGTGAAGATACTCTTTCCGGGCGCGGGACTGCTCGTGCTCTCGGCGTGGTGTCTCGGCGTGCTCAACAGCCACCGGCGATTTTTTCTCTCGTACACCGCGCCCGTCATCTGGAACGTGGCGATGATCGCTTCGCTCGTCGGCTTCGGCAGCCGCGTCGAACAGTTCCGGCTGGCGGAGATCGTCTCATGGGGTTCGGTCGTCGGCAGCGGCTTGCAGTTCGCCGTCCAACTCCCGACCGTGCTGCGTCTCTTGAAGCACCTGCGCCTGTCGTTCGACATCGCATCGGAGAGCGTCCGCACGGTCGTGCGGAACTTCGTGCCCGTCTTCTTCAGTCGCGGAGTGGTGCAGATCAGCGCGTATGTTGATTCGCTGCTCGCAAGCCTGCTCGGCACGGGCGCGGTCGTCGCTTTGAGCTACGCGCAGATTCTCTACACGCTGCCCGTGAGCCTCTTCGGGATGTCCATCTCGGCGGCGGAACTGCCCGCGATGTCGAGCACGCTCGGCGCGCAAGCGGAGGTTGCCGCGCGCCTGCGTCAACGTCTCGACGCCGGACTCAGACAAATCGCACTCTTCATCGTCCCTTCCGCCATCGGCTTTCTCGCGCTCGGCGACGTGATGGCGGGCGCGCTCTTTCAGACCGGAAGATTCACGCGCGACGACACCGTCTACGTCTGGGCCATCCTCGCGGGCGCGGCGGTCGGGCTGCTCCCCTCGACGCTCGGACGCCTCTACTCATCCACCTACTACGCGCTCCACGACACGCGCAAGCCCCTGCGCTATGCGGTCGTCCGCGTCTTTTTAACAATCGTCCTCGGCTACGCGTTCGCGCTTCTCGTCCCGCGCGCGCTCGGCATCGAGCAGCGTTGGGGCGTAGTCGGAATCACTCTGTCGGCGGACATCGCCGGTTGGGTCGAGTTCTACTTGCTGCGCCGCACGCTCAACCATCGCATCGGGCGGACGGGACTACCGCTCGGCTTCGTCTTCAAACTCTGGTCAGCCGCCGCCGTCGCCGCCGCGCTCGCGTGGGCTATTAAACTTCTCGTCGGCGCAAGACATCCGCTCGTCGTCGCCGCGCTGGTTTTAACTCCTTACGGGCTTATATACTTCGCGCTCGCCAACGCCTTCGGTCTGCCCGAAGCGCGCGCCGTCGTCGGTCGCGTCACGCGTCTCTTGTCGCGACTGGCTAACTTTCGTCGTTAGTCAAAGCGTTCAACTTCCCTTCGACTCTGCCAACACAAGTTGCGTCTATGAACCGCACGACCGACACCGAACCCGACGAGACGCGCGGCGATGCGTTTGTCGAAGCCGCCGTCGCTGAGGCCGTTGCGACGAAGGACGCGGGCGTCGAAGCGGGCGAGGCGGAGACACCTGCGGGCGGCGCGACGGGCGCGGTCGTCGCCGCCGTCTCGCCGGAAGCGACGCGACACGAGGACGGCGAGCGACAGAGCACGAAGCAAGCGAACGAGAGCACGCAGCAGCAGGAGGCGAACGAGAGCGCGCAGCAGAGCGTGGCGCGTTCGGCGGGCGTCGTCTCGCTGGCGGTGTTGGGTTCGCGCGTGCTCGGGCTGGTGCGCGAGCAGGTCTTCGCCGGGTACTTCGGCGCGGGTTTTCTCAACGACGCTTTTCAGGTCGGCTTCCGCATCCCCAACACGCTGCGCGACCTCTTCGCAGAGGGCGCGCTCTCCGTCGCCTTCGTCAAAACTTTTACAGACTATCTGGAAGACAAAGAGCGCGGCGAAGAGGCGGCGTGGCGTCTCGCCAGTCTCGTCCTGAACGCGACCGCTATCGTCTTGAGCGTCATCACGCTGCTCGGCATCATCTTCTCGCCCTACATCGTCGCCGCCATCGCGCACGACTTCTCGCCCGAGAAAGCGCGTCTGACGACAACGCTGATGCGCATCATGTTTCCCTTTATCCTGCTGATTGCGCTGGCGGCGGTGGCGATGGGCGTGCTCAATTCAAAGGGCCGCTTCGGCGTTCCGGCTTCCGCTTCGACGCTCTTCAACATCGGCTCCATCACGGGCGGACTCTTTTTCGCATACTGGCTGAGCGGCGGGCGTTGGGAGACGCCGCTCGAACCCGACGCCGTGCCCGACTTGCGCGCGCAATGGGCGATCACGGGGATGGCCGTCGGCACGCTCATCGGCGGCAGCCTACAGTTTCTCGTGCAAGTGCCTTCGATGTGGCGCGTCGGTTTTCGTTTTCGTCCCGTCGTCAGTTTCGCGGATGCGGGCGTCCGCAAGGTGATGCGTCTGATGGGCCCGGCGGTGATCGGCGCGGCAGCCGTGCAGGTCAACGTGCTCGTGAACACTTTCTACGCGTCAGGCATCGAGGGCGGCCCCTCTTGGCTCGGCTACGCGTTTCGCCTGATGCAGTTTCCCATCGGACTCTTCGGCGTCGCCATCGGGACGGCCACGCTCCCGACCATCTCACGCTTCGCCGCGCGCGGCGATCTCCGAGGCTTTCGCTCCACGCTCTCCTCTTCGATGGGCCTCGTCTTTCTCCTGACGATTCCCTCGGCGTGCGGCCTGATAGTCTTGGGACGACCGATTATCGCGCTCATCTACCAGCGCGGCGCGTTCACAGCGACCGACACGGACATGGTTGCGACCGCGCTCGCCTCCTACTCGATAGGACTGGCGGGCTACGCCGCTATACGCGTCCTCGCGCCCGCCTTCTACGCGCTCGACGACGCGCGCACGCCGATGCTCGTCAGCCTCGTCTCCATCATCATCAACGCCCTCGCCAGCTATTTTTTCCGCGCGTGGTTTGCCCCCTACGGCTACGCGCACGCCGGACTCGCGCTCTCCACCTCCGTCGTCGCCCTCATCAACTTCTTCGCCCTCGCATACCTCATGCGCCGCCGCGTCAAACGTCTCGAAGGCCGCCGCATCGTCTCCTCTTTCCTCCGCATCGCGCTCGCCTCCGCCGCGCTCTCGGTTGTAGGTTATTTTACCTACACAGCGATTTCGGGCTTGACGCGCGAGCACAGCTTCGGCGCGCGTCTGTTGGAAACGCTCGTTCCGATAGCTGCGGGCGGCTTGGTCTTTCTCATGGTCGCGCGCCTGCTGCGGATAGACGAACTCGACCAAGCCCTCCAACTCATCGCCGGACGCTTCCTGCGTCGCCGCTCAGAGACGGCGTAACCCGGCTCTGCCCGAGAAGTGCTAAACGACTACAACATGGTGTGGTTGGTTAGTATCCTTAGCACAACTAATGGGCCAGCTTCCGACTTTGCGGGCAACGCCGCGTAACTCCATGTCCGGAATTTATTTAACATGGGGTGGCAAAACTTCGGCCTATCTGTTGGGCATCTCTCCGGCCACGATACGAGGCTCATCCACTTTGTGGAAACGTTTCCGCATTCTCACTATTTCCTATGCACAGTTCAAGAAGGGTTGCTTTGATAATGACACGGCAGACGCAACTGCCGTCGGCTCTTTTGCTCCAAACCTCCTGCGGAATATCGTCAGACGAGGAAAGCAACACACCAACCAGACTTAACATGAGAGGGAGAAGCTAGAGATGTTTCGCAAACTACTTTTAACCGCCGCCGCCGCCGTCATCATGGTCGCCCTGAACACCGCTGCTCACGCCGCCACAGTTAATCTTGGGCCGGGGCAATTCGGTTCGACAGCAACCGTCACCGGCTACTCGCTGGTCGGTAATACCTTTACCTTTACCGTCACCAACACATCGAGCACCGGCTCAATCACCGCCATCGGCTTTAACTTAGCCGGAACGAATCGTGGGGCTTTCACTTTAAGTACCACGTCGGATTCGGATTTCGCGCTCGCGAACAACGTCAAAGCTCAGGCCGGGGCGCAAAACACCACCTCGACCTTCGACTTCGCCCTGCTCACCGGCAACAATTTCGGCGGCGGGACGGTCGCTGAAGGTCTCCTCTCCCAACAGAGCGGAACTTTCACTGTGACAGGCAATTTTTCGGGCCTGACGGCTGACCAGATTGCAGCTTCAATCCTTCTGCGCTTTCAAGGAATCGGCGCGAGAGACTTTAGCGAAGTTATCGGGCCGGGCGTGCCGCCCAACGCCGTCCCCGAACCGATGACGATGATTCTGCTCGGCACGGGTCTGGCTGGTGTCGCGGCGCGCGTGCGTAAGCAGCGCAAGGGTGCATCCAAAGATGACGATGCGCCTGCGCTCTAAACCCGCAGCAGACAGCTTTCTTTCCTTAAGCTAGATGCTCCCTTCAAGAGCCGGACGAGAAGTTACACGCTTCTTCGTCCGGCTCCCGGTGTTTATGGGCAAACGTCTCAGCTCGTGATTTATCCGTTCCCATCCCTCTTTAATTTGGAAATCGTCTCGGATTCCGTATATCAACACCATAGAGCGAATCAACCAAAGATGTCACCGACGAGGCTGTCAGCGCGTGTCCTAGTCGCAACAGCCAGCCTTTGGCAGCCCTCGCTTCGAGACAAATTTTCACTTCGCATTGGAGTGATTAAACACCGGCCAGAGTTTAGGGAAAGGGTTAAGGAGTCATGAGAAAACTGTTCACCAATTTAACTTTAAGCGTCGGGGCGTTCGCGTTCTTCGTCCTCGCCGGAAGCGTCGCCAAAGCCGACATCGTGTATCTCGGTGCGAGGGTCGTCCAGCCCGCCGGACAGGGCGTCGTCCCGACCGTGCTGACGCTTCAGGAGAACGGCGCGGTCAAAGACAGAGACGGCGTCGAAACGGGCGCAATCCGCCGCGTCAACGGTCGTGACGTGCGCGAAGGCGATGCCAAACCGGGCATCAACTCGAAAACCATCCTCTTCTCCGAACTGCGGACTGAGGCGGGCGTGACGAGCGCGGCGAATCTGGGGATTTTCCTCGACATCGTCGAACCCGGTAACGACAACCTGCTGACGATTTCGGGCCGAACGTCTTTAGTTCTAACCGCTTACAAAGACGACGGGACGGTGCTCGACCGCTTCTTCTACACCGGAGAGTTTCGCAATCTGACGGCCACGCCCGGCCCCGGCGGCGGTAGATCCGACCACGTCTTCGGCCTCGACAGCACGCAGGCCGCCAGACTACAGGCTTTGATTGACGCCAATCCTGACCTGCGTCTCGGCCTCGAAGCCACGCTCGGCAGCACCTTCGGCGGCCCCGACCACTTCTTCTTCGGCAATCTCGGGAATGCGCCCAATGCCGTGCCCGAACCGGCGACGATGATTCTGCTCGGCACTGGTCTGGCGGGCATCGCCGCGAAGGTTCGCAAACGCCGGAAAACTGCCGCCGGTGAGACGGACGGCGCGGAAAGTTAGACCGGCCCGACAAAACAGACGCCCGTCCGGCGTCGCTCCTTGATCTTTAGCACAGGCCGGAAACTTAACTGTTGTTTAAGTTTCCGGCCTATGCTATTTTCGCTCACCTTTTTCTGGAAGTCATTCGAGGGGATTCCAGTTTTTCTGGAACGGCTCATTGATTGTGAGTTTACCCTCAATATCGAAGTTCAAAATACTTCTGGCAATCATGGCAGGCCACGGGCTTGCTCGCGCCGCAGGTGCTTCGATGGTTTCACTCACCCGAGAGGGCATCGTTGAAAGTGCGGTTTCCGAATCGCTCTCGAAATACGCGTTGAGCAGTTGACCATTGCCCGGTTTCTGCACGATGGGTTCGTCAAAGCGATGGGGTGCAACGAGATTCACTCATTTAGTTTTAAGAACAGCATGGAGGGAAAGCAAAACATGAAAAATCGCGTTCTGGCGATGATTAAACCGCTCGCGCTGAGCATCGCCGCTATCGCTCTCTTTACGCTCGGCCAATCCTCGGCACGGGCCGACGAAGTCACAGTCGGCGGCTACACCAACGGCTGCTTCAACTGCGCCGCCCCGCCGAACACCCCGACCACGCAGACCGATACGCTGCTTGGACTGACCTACACCAACGCTCAATTCAGCGGAACCACGGCAGGCGGTTTTCTCGCCTTCGGCGGCAACCCGACCCCGCCCGGAGTGCAAAGCTCGAACAATTTCGGCTCCTTCACTCTGAGCAGCGCTGCCAACACTTACACCGGCAACACGTTTGCCCTGCGTGTGACGTTCACCGTGCCGACCGGCATCAACGGCTCAAACTCGCAGGTCTTCACGGCCACGCTCACGGGGCAGGTCGTGAACGACACGACGGGCGGCGTCCGTCTCGATTTTGACGAAAGCCTCAACACGACCGGCATGTTGTTCACCTTCTCGAACGCCAACGGCAGCGGCAGCTTCCGCCTCCGCATCAACGATCTCTCCATCAACCCCGGACAGACCGCGTCTCTGAACGCAGACATTTTCGGCGCGCAGCAGACCGCCGTGCCCGAACCGGCGACGATGATTCTGCTCGGCACGGGTCTGGCGGGCATCGCCGCGAAGGTTCGCAAACGCCGGAAAGCCGCGCAGCAGGATTAAGCTTTAACGGGCGACGGCGACGCTCGACCTGAGTGTCCGCGCGTTTCCTGTAAAACGCTTTCCCGAGTCTTAAAAACAGAGAGAGCCGGAACCTTTAAAAAGTTCCGGCTCTCTCTATTTGCATGTGAACATTAGCTTTCCCGTCCCCGAAATATTTTCGTCAAACTTTCTCCGTTTTTCTGGAGAGGTTGCCCGATTAGCCCTTTCCCTTGATTACCGGATAAAACAGGTAGGTGGCTGGAAAGAGCGGCAGGTCGGCAGGGGAGGCGCGGGGCGGCCTCTTTTTTTGCGTGTGCGAGTTTTTTTTTTCGCCAGCGCGAAGACCTGTTCAAAGACGACTGAAAAGCCCACGCGATGCGAAAATACGTGAGCCGCGCGCGGAAACCGGTTTGACCCGCGCACGGCTCTCTCTTTATCATCCGTCTCGTGCAGAAAATCATCTTAAGCAAGGAGATGCGCGAGATTGACCGCCTCACCTCGGAGCGATACGCCACGCCCTCGCTGCTCCTGATGGAAGCGGCTGCCAACGCTGCCGCACGCACTATCGCCGCACGCTTTGCGCAAGACCTCACGCGCCGCAACGTCCGCGTCTTTTGCGGTCGGGGCAACAACGGCGGCGACGGCGCGGCGCTCGCACGCGCTCTCTGGACGCAGGGCGCGCGCATTGATGTCGTGCTCTTCGGGCGCGTCGAGGAGACGCAGGGCGACGCGCGCACAAACTTCGAGATCGTCCGCCGGCTCGCCAGTTTCGAGGTCGGTTCAAGGGAGAGACCGTCGCTGCTCTCTTTCGTAGAATGCGAGACGCTCGACGCGTGGGAAGAGATTGCGAGCGCGCGCCGGGATTACGACATCATCGTTGACGCGCTGTTCGGCACGGGTCTTTCGCGCCCGCTCGAAGGCGTCTTCCGTGCCGTCGTCGAACACCTCGCGCTCGTCCGGCAGGCGCGCGAGCACGCAGGCGAGGAGCGCCCGCTCGTCGTCTCGCTCGACATCCCTTCGGGCCTCGACGCCGACTCCGCCGACTTGATCGGCGCAGCCGTCCAAGCCGATTTGACCGTCACCTTCACCGCGCCCAAAGCCTGCAACGTGCTCCCGCCCGCCGCGCATCTGTGCGGGCAACTTCACGTCGCCGACATCGGTTCGCCGCCCGCGCTCCTCGACGCCGCCCCTTCGCAACTCTATCTCACAGAGCACGCGGACGCGCGCCGCTTCCTTGAGCGCACGCGCTACGCGCCAGACTCCTACAAGAACACGCACGGCCACGTGCTCGTCGTCGCCGGTTCCCGACGCCTGACGGGAGCGGCTGTCCTCTGCGCCGATGCCGCCATGCGCGCGGGCGTGGGACTCGTCACGCTGGCAGTTCCCTCCTCGGCGTCGAACGCTGCCGCCGCGCGCACGTCGCCTGAAGTGATGACGCTCGCGCTCGCGGAGACGGAGGACGGCGCGTTGAGTTTCGCAGCGTTAGACGATGCGTTGGAGTTTGCGGAGCGCGCGACGGTCGTCGCCCTCGGGCCGGGCCTGACTTCCGCCGACGAGCGGACTCGACGCTTCGTCCGCGCTTTCGTCGAGCGTCGGACAAAGCCGCTCGTGATTGACGCCGACGGCTTGAACGCGCTCGCGCCTTGGCCCGAAGAGTTGCAGGGCAGCGACGCCGCGCCGCTCATCCTCACGCCGCACGAAGGCGAGATGCGACGCTTGCTCGGCATCCAAACGGCTGCGGCGGACGACGCTTTGCGTGCAGACCGCGTCGGCATCCTGCGCGAGTTTGCGTCGCGGCATCATTTAATCGTCGTCTTGAAAGGCAGGCGCGCGCTCGTCGCCGCGCCCGACGGTCGCGTCTTCGTCAACCCGACGGGCAACGCCGGACTCGGCACGGCGGGCTCCGGCGACACGCTCACGGGCATCGTCGCCGCATTCAACGCGCAAGCCTTCGCCGCGCTCCGCGAAGAAGCGGACGCGCTCGCGGCCACCGTCGCCGCCGTCTACACGAGCGGCTTCGCGGGCGACATGGCCGCGCGTGCGCGCGGGATGCGCGCAATGGTCGCCTCCGACATCCGCGAGCATCTCGGCGCGGCGTTTCGCGCGCTCGACCCGAAAGGAGAGCAACCGTGAACGCGCAGGCGCAAGACTCTCTCCCCTCGGGCGAATGGATTTCGCGGAGCGTCGGGGAGACGTTCGAGATCGGCGCGCGCGTCGGCGAGCGACTCGCGGGCGGAGAGATTCTGTTGCTCGACGGCACGCTCGGCGCGGGCAAGACCGTCTTCGTCAAAGGCATCGCCGCAGGGCTTGAGATTGACGCGGACGAAGTCACCAGCCCCTCCTTCACGCTCGTCAATCGCTACGACGGAGGCCGCCTGACCGTCTATCATCTCGACCTCTATCGCCTGCCCGAAGGCGCACAGGCTGCGCACGCCGTTGATTTAGATGAACTGCTCGCGGACGAACGCGCCGTCGTCGTCATCGAGTGGGCCGCACGCATGGGCCGCTATCCGCTGCCCGCGAACGTCTGGCGCATCACTCTCGCGGGCGACGGCGACGACCCGCGCCGCATCCATATCGAGCGCGCCTGAAACGCAGATGCAAACGGAGACGAAGCAGCGGGCGCGAAAGATAGACGGCGCACGTCGTTTGCCTCCGGCGCAGGTCACAACACACGTCAAGGGGCACGTCGCGGGGCGCGACATGCTAAAATGCTTCTTGTGGAAAAGAACACGACAGGCTGAAAATTGTTTAAGCTAAACTTCCCTGTTTCCCGTCCGGGTGCAAACAGGTCGGACGGGCGCAGGTAATCGTTTGAAGGAGAAAGAAATATGCCATATTCGGAAATCATGATTGCACCGATGCGCGAGGATTTGCGCCGCATCGGAGTCGAGGAGACGCGCACGCCGGAGCAGGTGGAAGAGGCGCTGCGCGAGACGAAGGGGACGCTGATGGTCGTCGTCAATTCGGTCTGCGGCTGCGCGGCGGGCAAGGCGCGACCGGGCATCGCCTACGCGTTGCAGAACGAGGTGCGCCCCGACCGCGTCATCACCGTCTTCGCCGGAGCCGACATCGAAGCGACCGACACGGCGCGCGCACACTTCGCGCCCTACCCGCCGTCCTCGCCGCAGATCGCGCTCTTCAAAGACGGCCAACTCGTCTATATGCTTGAGCGTCATCAAATCGAGAACAAGTTCGCCGAACAGATTGCGCAGGAACTCACGCAAGCCTTCGAGCGTTTCTGCACGCCCGCCAGCGCGGCGACCGCATAGGAACGACGCAAGGGGTAAAAGGTTAAAGGGGTAAACGGGTAAAAGGAAGATACCCTTTCCCCTTTTAACCTTTTCCCTTTTATCCTTACCCGTTTCCCACTTTCCGTTCATCGTTCATCGCTTCCTTTGCTATGTCTTCGTTGTCGCTCTCCACGCCTCTGCCCCTGCTCAACAAGCACGGCATCCCGCGCATGGGGCAACCGACGGCGCGGCGTCTCGCGCTCGCGGTGGCGACCGTCTCCGGCAAGGGCGACGCCAACGACGCGACGGTCGAAGACCTTCTCAACTATCTGCCGATGCGCTACGAAGACCGCTCGAATCTCGCGCGCATCGAATCTTTACGCGACGGCGTCGAGGCTTCGCTCGAACTCTACGTGAGAGTCGCGGGCGGTTTTCAGGTCGGCAAGAATCGCGGGCCGAAAGCCCCGCCGCTCTTCATCTTCGAGATCACGGCGAGCGACCCCGAACGCACGGGCAAGCCGGTTGTCGTCTGGTGGTTCGTCTCCGGCAGGCAGGCCGCGCGCATCGTCGCCTACAATCGCCAGCGATTCGAGCGCGGCTCGCGTTTCATCGCCTACGGCAAGTGGGAGTGGGACGCGCGGCGCAACACCTTCGCGCTGCGATTGAATAAGCCCGACGAGTTGGAGATGCTGCCCGGCACTTGGACGCCGCCCGAACACGCGCTCCTGCGTCTCGCCGAAGACGCGGAGGGACAGGCGAACGCGGAGACGCAAGGAAACGCCGCACGCGACGGCGACGACGAGGAAGAAACGCACGACGATGCGGACTCGGAAGACGCGGACGACGAGACGAGCGACCCCTTGCTCGCGGCGATTCACGTCGGGCGTCGTGTTCCGGTCTATCGCAAGCTCGGAGATTTTCGGGCGAAGCGTCTGCGCGAGATCATGCACGCCGTCCTCGCCCTGCTCGACGACGAGAGTATCGAAGAGACGCTGCCCGAAGAGATGCTCGCGCGCCAGCAACTCATCTCGCGGGCCGACGCCCTGCGCCGCATCCACTTCCCCACCGACGACGCCCCGCTCGCCGAATACGAACGCGCGCGCAGCCCCGCCCACCTGCGTCTTATCTTCGAAGAGTTCTTCTGGGTTGCGCTCGCCATCGCTCTCAGGCGCGACGAGCGCGTCAAAGAACCGAAGGGCGCGCTCATCGAAGTCAACGAACATCTGCACGAGCGTCTGCTCTCGCTCCTGCCCTTCAATTTGACCAACGCGCAGGAGCGTGCCCTGCGTCGGATACTTGACGATATGCAATCCGACGTGCCGATGAACCGGCTGCTGCAAGGCGATGTCGGGAGCGGGAAGACGGCGGTCGCGCTGCTCTCGATGCTCGCCGCGATGGAGAACGGCTATCAGGCCGCGCTGATGGTTCCCACGGAGATTCTCGCCGAGCAGCACGCGCGCAACGTCAAACGCATCCTCGCGGCGACGCCCTTCCGCGTCGAGATGCTCATCGGTTCTCTGCGCGCGGCGGAGAAGCGGAAACTGCACAGCGCCATCGCCGAAGGCGAAGTCAACGCCTGCATCGGGACGCACGCGCTCATTCAGGAAGCGGTGATGTTTCAGAAACTCGGCCTCGTCGTGATTGACGAGCAGCATCGCTTCGGCGTGCTGCAACGTGCCGCCTTGCGCGAGCGCGGTTTCAACCCGGACGTGCTCGTGATGACCGCCACACCGATTCCACGCTCGCTCGCCATGACCGTCTACGGCGACTTGGAAGTCTCCGTGATTGACGAGATGCCGCCGGGCCGGACGCCGATCAAGACGGTCGTCTGCGGCGAAGACCAGCGCGCGGGAGTCTATAAGGGAGTCGAGCGCGAGGTGCGCGCGGGGCGTCAGGTGTATGTCGTCTATCCGCTCATCGAGGAGTCGGAGAAGATGGACTTGAAGGACGCGACGCGCATGTACGAACACATGCGCGACCGCATCTTTCCGCATTTCCGTCTCGGACTCCTGCACGGCAAGATGAAGACGGCGGAGAAGGAGGACGTGATGCGCCGCTTCGTCTCCGGCGAGATACAGATACTCGTGGCGACGACGGTCGTGGAGGTCGGCGTTGACGTGTCGAACGCGTCGGTGATGGTCATCGAGCACGCGGAGCGTTTCGGCCTCTCGCAGCTTCATCAACTGCGCGGGCGCGTCGGGCGCGGCGCGGAGGCTTCCTTCTGCGTCCTGCTCGCTTCAGACAAACAGACATCAGTTGCGCGCGAACGTCTCGGCATCATGGAGGAGACGAACGACGGCTTCCGCATCGCCGAGAAAGATTTGGAGATTCGCGGCCCCGGCGAAGTGATGGGCACGCGGCAATCGGGCGTGCCCACGTTTCGCGTCGGCAACATCGTCCGCGATATCCAGATTCTCGAAGAGGCGCGACGCGAAGCCGACCTCTACTTCAACCGTCGGCGGCGCACGCGCGAAACCTCAAGGCTCATCGAACGCATCCGCGCCGACGCGCGTTTCGGCCTCGCGGCGGTCGGTTAGCCCGCAACGCGTGCGCGTACGGGCGAAGTCTTGGCCCCTTGTGTCCCCTCACACAAAGACGTTGAGCAGATTATCTTTCAAGCGACGGCGCGCGCCGGACGCCTGACTTCCGGCGTGCGCCCGTCTCTTTCTCAAATGGGGCGACGCCATAACCCGCCGCGTTTCCGGAGAGGCACGAACGGACGGGCCGAATCAACCTCACGATGCTGAAACTCAACTCCTACATCGCACGCCTGCGCGGCTTGGTCGGCAATCGCCGCGTCGCGCCGCGCTATGCGACGCATCTGGAAAAGAGTCTCGTCGTCTATGTTCACTTGCTGGACGGGCGCGAGGGCGAAGACAGTCCGCGACGCGCGGCGAAGATCGTCGGCTACACGCGCGACGTGAGCGAGACGGGGCTCGGCATCGTCGTGCCGGAGATTCGTCTCGGCGGCGTCACCATCGTCAACCCGAACCGGACGCTGCGCATCCTCGTCGGCATCCCGCACGAGCCCGTCGAAATGCAATGCGCGCCCGCGCGCTACGTGCGTCTGGAAGACGAAGGGCTTGACGCCGGTTATCTCGTCGGCGTGCAGATCATCTCGATGAGCAAGGAAGACCGCGCGCGATACACCAGTTATCTGAAGACGTTCATAGTCGAGGGAATTTAAGACGAACGACGTTTGAGTCTCTTGTTATGTCTCAAAAGATGATTGCGCACCAACGTCTCGACGCTCTCTCGCCGTGCATATTCATCGCGCGTTCGCTTCTGTGCTAACATCGCGCGCGTGCGAATCATCTCGGGACAATATCGCGGGCGGGTCTTGAAAAGCCCGCCGTCTATGCAGATTCGGCCCACCTCCGACCGCCTGCGCGAGACGCTCTTCAACGTCCTCGCGCCGCGCATCGAAGACGCCCGCTTTCTCGACCTCTGCGCCGGTTCGGGCGCGGTCGGCATCGAAGCCCTCTCGCGCGGCGCGTCGTTCGTCACCTTCGTTGACCGCTCGCGCAAGATGTGCGGACTCGTCGAATCGAATCTGGACTTGTGCGGCGTGCCGGAGGAAGCGACCGAGGTCGTCTTGAGCGAAGCGGCGGAGTACCTGCGCCGGACGAGCGCGGAGAACTGGCGCGGCGGGCAGGCTTGGGACATCGCCTTCTTCGACCCGCCCTACGCCAACGACTACGCGCCCGTCCTCGAAGCCTTCGGGCAGGACACCGCCGCGCTCTTGCGCGAGGGCGGCATCGTCGTCGTCGAGCATCATCACAAGAACAATCTCAAGGACGAGTTCGGGCGGTTGCGTCGCTGGCGCATCCTCAAGCAGGGCGATTCGGCGCTCAGTTTTTACGAGACTGTTTGATGTGCTTGACTGACGCACGCAACCGTTCAAGACGGCCCGACATCTTGCGCCGGTAAAAGTTTGACAGGTCAACTTTGATAGTAATATTTTAGCCGTCGCACAAGGATTCTTGTCTTTATCGTCAGGATTTCCAACCTCGCCCAATCTTCTAGGAGTAGCCGGAACCGGGATCGAAACAGTTGGTTTCATCCTCTCCAATACTCTCTCAACCCCCTCGAAAGGAGCGGCCAGATGATTCCCGCAAACCTCAAACTCGTTCCCCCGACCGCGAAAGAAAAGCACGGACGAACAGCCAGCATGCACGTCGCGCCGGAAATAATTATCTACGAGCATCCGAACTTCAACACCGGCGAAGGCGGCGGTGAGGGCTTCGAGTTTCGCACGAACCTCGCCGTCGCATGGATCGGCGATTGGAACGACAGAATCTCCTCGATCATCATCGTCTCCGGCGTCTGGCGTTTCTACAACGACGCCGAGTTCGACGTGAAATCCGGTCATCGCGACCTCGAACCGGGATACTACCCGAACTTCAAAGAGTTCGGAGATGTCATCTCATCCTTCCAGCCGCTCTACTTTTAAACGCGTGCGACACGCCGACGCGGGCGACGCGGTTGTCGAACATGACAGCCACGTCGCCCGCGTCCGCGCGTGCGTGCGTCGCGGATAGTGTGAAGCTTCGGGTTCGTTTATGATGGATGATGAAGGGAGTGGTGAAGAAAACTGAAGATGCTTGTATTAGGGATTGAAAGTTCCTGCGACGAGACGGCGGCGGCGCTCGTGCGCGACGGGCGCGAGATGATGTCCTCCGTCATCTCTTCGCAGATTGAGACCCACAAACGCTTCGGCGGCGTCGTGCCCGAACTCGCTTCGCGCGAGCATCTGGATAAGATCGTGCCGGTGGTCGAAGAGGCTTTCGAGCGCGCAGGTGTGGCGAAAGAGGAGATTGACGGCATCGCCGTGACGGCGGGGCCGGGTCTGGTCGGCTCTCTGCTCGTCGGGCTCTCCTACGCGAAGGGGATGGCCTACGCGCTCGGCAAGCCGCTCGTCGGCGTCAACCACATCGAGGGACATATTTATTCGGTCGTCTTCGAGAATCCGCCGGTCGAGTATCCGGCGCTCGCGCTGATTGTTTCGGGAGGCCACACGAACCTGTTTCTCGTCCCCGAAGCGGGCAAGTACAAGGTTCTGGCGCGCACGCGCGACGACGCGGCGGGCGAGGCGTTCGATAAGGTGGCGAAGATGGTGGGCTTGGGCTATCCGGGCGGGCCGGTAATAGAAAAACTGGCGCGGGAGGGCGACGCGCGCGCCGTCCGTTTCAGCGTGCCGCGCATGGGCGACGGGCGTCCCGATTTCAGTTTCAGCGGGCTCAAGACCGCCGTCTCGAAGTACATACGCGAGTCGGGGATCGAACCCGTCGGCGAGGGCGAGGAGCCTTCGCAGGCCATCAAGGATTTGGCGGCGAGTTTTCAGAACGTGGTGGTGCGTTCGCTCGTCGGGACGACGGAGCGTTTGGCGGGCGAATATCCGCCGCGCACGATCATCGTGGCGGGCGGCGTCGCCTGCAACGGCGCGCTCCGCGACGCCGCGTCGGAGGCCGGACGCAGGCTCCGCGTCCCCGTCTATTTCCCTTCGAGGCATCTCTCCACCGACAACGCCGCCATGATTGCCGCCGCCGGAACCGTCAAACTCAACGCGGGCGAGCGCGCCGGTCTCGACCTCAACGCCGACATCTCCCTGCGCCTGCAAAATCTCGACGTGGAGGACGACGCCCTCCGCCGCAGCCGCGTCCGCTACAGACTTTAAAAACGTCGCCGGACGACCGTAAGTCTTTGAAAACAGAGAGGCTCTTGGGTTAAAACCCAAGAGCCTCTTTTGTTTCGTCCGGCCTGTTTTCAGATAAAACTTAAGCCGCTTTGCTTCTTGCGAGGGAGCAAAGCGGCTCGTGTTGCCGGTGACGGCGAGGCGACGCTCAAAAAGTACGTCAGCGCGTGACCGGCGAACTATCGTTTGCTGCCGCCTATGGTTTGGCGCGCGCGACCAACGCGTTGTTGGCTTGCAGAGAGATTGCTATATTGCGCGCGAACTTGACGGGGCTTTTCTCGTCAAGCTCGACGGTGACAATGTCGCCCTTGCGTAAGTCCTTGAGGGAGACGACGTTACCTTCCAGCATCACTTTCGTATCGCTGTTGTCAATCGCAATCACATGCTCGATCCCCGAGCGCGAGATGACGGAGATGCGCATGTCCGTGACTTCCACCACTTCGGCAGCCGTCATGCGCGTGTCCGTGTCCTCGCGCGGCTCGTCGGCGGCCAGCGCGACGGTCGAGAAGGTCAACAGCAGGATGCTTGCGAAAAGGCTTGCGCGGCGTCGTTGTTTCATCTTCTTTATCGTCCCTTGTTTTCTGAACGGAGAGAGCGCATTTCGTCGGCTGATGCGATGCATTTGGCAACTGATATGCCGCGCGCTGCGAAAGGCGTTCGGGGACGATGGTAAACCGTTGAATTTAAAGACGAAAAACGGAATAAGCCGCCGACGCTCGAAGCGTCGTGACGGCTGGCGGTTCGCCGTCGTTCGTATTATTGAGAGACGTTTTATTTTGATGCAAAAGCGGACGCCGGGACGCAGCCGAAGGCCAGCCCGAAAATCTCCGCCCGCGCCCCGGAGCGACACCCTAAACGCTTGATTATAAAAGAGAAACGCGGCGCGCGTGAGTTTTCCGCTCATCGTGCGCCGCCGTTCAGCGACTTTCGGGGGTAGAATTTTAGATTCGGAGTTTAACCGAAGATGTCGCGCACCTTGTCGAGAAGTCCTTTGTCCTCAAGGTCGTGGTCTTCGATTTCGGCGAGTTGTTCGAGCAGGCGACGCTGCTCGCGCGTCAGGGTGGTCGGCGTGACGACGCTGACGGAGACGAAGAGGTCGCCGCGCCCGCGCCCGCCGAGGACGGGCATCCCGTTGCCTTTGAGACGAAAGACCGTGCCGGTCTGCGTGCCCGCCGGAATCTTGAGTTGCTGCTGCGCGTCGAGCGATTCGACCGTGATCTCCGAGCCGAGCGCGGCCTGCGCGAACGTGACCGGAACCGACGTGTAGAGATTGCTTCCCTGCCGCTCGAAGCGTTCGTGCTCCTTGACGTGGATGACGACGTAGAGGTCGCCGGTCGGGCCGCCGCTCATCCCGGCCTCGCCCTCGCCCGCCACGCGGATGCGCGAACCCGTCTCCACCCCGGCGGGGATTCTCACCTCCATCATCTTCTCGCGCTCG
>DATLMV010000224.1:0-1085 GCA_035537095.1 Pyrinomonadaceae bacterium | reverse complement strand
ATTTGTTGAGGCGTCACAATCCGACTCCTTTATGGGTGAGGCTGACTTTATGGCACCGGGGATGCACCGGCGAGCGGCAGCGGAAGCATAGGCTTACAAAAGCACTCTGTCAATCAAGAATTCCATTGGTTATATCATTAGCAGCGATGACGTCTTAACTGTCGTGTAAATAGAAAATGGCTGCCACACCCCCACCCAAGTGTGGCAGCCTCACGGCATGGTTGCTCCCGTACGCGGAGGCCCTGCCGATGCGTAGACGACCTGAGAAGGGTCGTCGTTATTAAGGCTCTCCGCGTCTCGTGTCGAGCAGACGCGTGATGGTTTCGACGACGGCGAGCGTGTCCTGCGGCTTACGCAGGAACGCGTCGACGCCCGCGCTCCACGCCTCCGTTTCGCAGTCGCGGGCCGAGAACATGATGATCGGCGTGCGCCGGCGGTGCGAGAGTTTTCGCGCCGTGCGCGCCAACTCCAATCCGTTGATGCCGGGCAGTTCTTTGTCGAGCAGCAGAAGGTCGTAGTGCGTGTTGCTCGCAATTCTCTTGAGCGCCGTCGTCCCCTCGGCGCAACTTTCGACCCTCCAGCCTTCGAGTTCGAGCGTCTCTTTCACGGCGCTCGCGACGATCTGGTTGTCCTCGACGTGCAGAATCGTGACCGGGTGCGAAGCCTTTTCATCCGCCTGGCGAGTTCGCCCGCGCGTCTCACCGATGATGCTCCGGCGGCGCGGCACGACCGGCGAGCGCGCTTCGAGCAGATTCTTATGACGCTTGTTGATGAGCGAAATCAGGCTGTAATGATGCTTGAAGCCGAGCAACTGCGCCGCACGCGTGACCACGCCGCCCGCGTCTTTCAGGGCGCGCTCGATTAAGAACCTTTCGTAGCGCCGCATCTCCCTTTTGAATGAAAAGTCTTTCCAGTTGACCGGCGCGTTGTGCGCCGCTTCGACCGCGTTGTCGAATTCAAGTTGCTCGCCGTACAGGCTAAACACCTTGCGCACACAGGAACGCAGTCGGTCGCTGATGCGCGGGTCCTGCGAGTCCTTGAGCAAATCGTCCGCGCGCTCGTAGATAGCGCCCAACTCGTCCGGC
>DATLMV010000223.1:0-17609 GCA_035537095.1 Pyrinomonadaceae bacterium | reverse complement strand
GCTTACGGGGCGGGCGGGCCGGAGGTTCTGGCGGGCGCGACGCTCGGGGTGCGTCGCGGGAGTTTGACGGCGCTCATCGGCGCGAACGGTTCGGGGAAGTCAACGCTCGTCCGTCTGCTCGGGGGCTTGCTTGCGCCGCTCGGCGGCGAACTCTTCTTCGACGGCCTACCGCTCGCCTCGATAGATGCGCGCACGCGCGCACGTCGTATCGCCTACGTGCCGCAAACCATCAACACCGTCTTTCCGTTCACCGCGCTCGAAGTCGTGCTCACGGGACGCAGCCCCTACACGACGCGCTTTCGTTTCGAGAACGCGCACGACACCGGGATTGCGCGCGATGCGCTGGCGTCCGTTGATGCGGCGCACCTGTCGGGGCGGCCCGTGACGGAACTCTCCGGCGGCGAGCGACAGTTGGTTGCGCTCGCACGCGCGCTCGCGCAGCAACCCGACTGCCTGCTGCTCGACGAGCCGTCCGCCGCGCTCGACCTCAAGCACCGCGCCGGACTCGTCCGCCACCTGCGCCGCCTCCGCGACGAGCGACGAATCACGACGCTCATCGTCACGCACGACCTACTGCTGCTCGACCCCGCCTTCGATTACGTCTATGCCATGCGCGACGGCGCAATCACCGCCGGAGGCACGCCCGCCGAAGTGCTGCGTGACGACATCCTCGCGGAGGTCTATCAGGACGAGCACGTCCGCGCGCGTCAGGCGTTCGGGCGCACGTTCGTCTGGTCGGAGCTATAATGATTGAATCATTTGTTATTGATTCATTGATAAGATGATTAAGTGATTGAAAGCAGTTTCATAAATAACCTTTGCGACGTTTTTAGCTAGTGTTTATGCGGCTTCCAACGATGTCGAAACTATTTACGAGACGAGTGTTAAATGGTTCGACGATTAAATGAGCCAATCAGTAAATGATTCAATGGTTCGATGATTAAATGAGTAAATCTCTCACGGCTGGCGTACGTCTGCGGCGCGCGTTGTTGATTCTGTCGGCGATGCTCGCGGCCTCGACGCTCGTCGCGCTCTGGGTCGGCTACAAGCGGCTCGACCTGCTCGCGCTGCGAACGGACGAGACGGCGCGGACGGTCTTCTTTCAACTTCGTCTGCCGCGCGTGTTGCTGGCAGGGATAGTCGGCGCGTCTCTGGCGTCGGTGGGCGCGGCGTTGCAGGCTCTGTTTCGTAATCCGCTGGCCGAGCCTCTGACGCTCGGCGTCTCGGGCGGCGGCGCGTTGGGTGCAAGCGTGGCGATTGCGTTCGGGTTGGGCGCGAAGGTGGCGGGGCTGCCGTTGATTTTTGTCGGCTCGTTTTTGGGCGCGGGCGCGGCGGTGTTCGTCGTCTACCGACTGGCGCGCACGGGCGCGGTCGTGCTGCCGGGCGCGCTCTTGCTCTCGGGCGTGGTGCTCAACCTGATTGCGGCGGCGGGCGTCGTCATCATTCAATACTTCGCGGACTACTCGCGCGCGCTACAGATTTTGCGCTGGACGATTGGCAGCCTCGACGTGGTCGGCTTCGACCTCATCTGGCGGATGTTGATTTTTCTCGTGCCCGGTTGGATCGTCCTTTTACTGATGGCGCGCGACCTGCACCTGCTCGCGGTGGACGAGGAGACGGCTTTGAGTCTCGGCGTCAACGTCCGCCGGAGCGAGCGTTGGGTGTATGCGGCGGCGTCTCTGATTGTCGGCGTGACGGTGGCCGTCGGCGGGACGATAGGTTTCGTCGGACTGATCGTGCCGCATGCGGTGCGCCTGTTGTTCGGCGAAGACGTGCGGCTCGTCCTGCCGTGCTCGTTTATTCTCGGCGCGGCCTTTCTGATGCTGGCGGACGCGGCGGCGCGCACCGTGCTCGGCGTCGGCGAACTGCCCGTCGGCGCAATCACCGCGCTCGCAGGCGGGCCGGTCTTTCTCCTGTTGCTGCGCCGCCAGCAACGCTATTCTGCCATGTAGTAAATCGTAAATCGTGAATCGTGAATAGATAACTGAATTAACCACATATCTATTCACGATTCACGATTTACGATTCACGGAGGATTTATGAGTATTGCGACGAAACACGGCGACGGGGGAGAGACGGCGCTGATCGGGGGCGAGCGCGTGTCGAAGGCCGACCTGCGCGTCGAGGCTTACGGGACGATTGACGAGTTGAGCGCGACGCTCGGGTTCGCGCGTTCAATCTGCGACGACGCGGAGGTGCGCGACTTGACGAAGAACATCCAGCGCGAGTTGTTCGCCGTGAGCGGCGCGGTCGCCAACCCCGCGAGCAGCCGCAGCGCGAAGCCCTACGTGACGGGCGAGATGGTCGAGGCTCTGACGGGCCACGTGCATCGCATCGAGAGTATGGAGGGCATTTTGTCCGACTGGTCTCTGCCGGGAGAGCACGCGGCGGCAGCCAGCTATGATGTCGCGCGCACGGTCTGCCGTCGCGCGGAGCGTTGCGTGGTGCGTCTCGCGGAGTCGGGCGAGGACGCGGGCCCGGCGGAAGTGGTCGCCTATCTCAACCGTCTCTCCGACCTGCTCTGGCTCTTTGGCCGCCTCCTCGAACTCCGCGCCGGAGTAGATGCACGCCTCCGCCGAGACGAACAGCAAGGGCCAAGCTGGTCGCGCGCATGGTGAGAAGAACGGTAACGAGTGACGAGTGACAAGTGATGAGCAAGAAATGACGAGCGACAAGTGATGAGCCGGAGAAGTGGCGAGCCGGAGAAGTGATAAGTGTTGGGTGACGAGTGATGAGAGGGAAGCTTTGTTCAACGTCTCTCCCATCATGCGATGAATGATGGGAGGGAAGCTTTATTCAGCTTTCCTCTCATCATCCTTTGACTCAAGCCTCGTCACTTTTTTCTTGCTCGTCACTCGTCACTCATCACTCATCACTTTCATGATGACTTGACGTTCGCGCGGGCCGTCGAATTCGCAGAGGAAGATGCCTTGCCAGCGTCCGAGCAGCAGTTCGCCTTCGTGGAAGGGGATGGTCGCGCTGGTTCCGGTGAGGGTGGTTTTGATGTGTGCGTCGGAGTTCTGTTCGCCGTGGCGGAAGCCCATGCCGTGTTGCGGCAGGAGGGTGCGGAGCGCGTGGAGCATGTCGCGCGGCACGTCGGGGTCGGCGTTTTCGTTGACGGTCAGACCGGCGGTCGTGTGTTGCGAGTAGAGCACGCACAGCCCTGAGCGCGCGCCGGACTCCGCGAGACGCCGACGCACTTCGCCGGTTATCTCGACGAGTTGTTCGCGCTCCCCGGAGCGCACTTTCAACGTGTACAGCATAGCCAGCGGATGCGCGTCGAAGTCTTGCGGCGGCGCGACTCTTACTCGCGGCGCGACAGTTCAAATGTTCCGACGGCGGGCGCGCTGAAGCCGCGCTCGCCGCGATTCTCGACCGTGACTTTAGTCGTCCCTGCGCCCAAACTTCGAGGCACGCGGACGACGAGAGTGTTGCCGGAGAAGAGTGAAAAATCGTTGAAGGAGAGCGTCACGGCGGGGCGTCCTTCCTGCTCCATGCGGATACGCGAGAAGCGCGGATTGTAGTCGAGCCCGTTGACGCGAATCGTGACGTAGCGGCTCGCCGGGTCGTATTGCGGAAACTCGCGTCCGGCCTTCTGTTGTATCTCGTACATCTGCCGGAGCGGCGCGAGTTCCGCGTGCGTTGACTCGGCGACGCCCGCGATTTCCGGCGCAAGCAACTCGTCCGCAATCTCGATGGTGGTCGGCTCGCTCGATAAGCCCTGCTCGCCGCGCGCGGGATTCAAGACGCGGAGTTGCGCCGTGCCGGTGATGCGCCGGTCGAGCCGCGCGATCAACAGGACGGGCTCGTCCGGCGCGGTGTCGGGCTTGCGCTGCACGCTGTTCATCTCCGGCTGCAAGGTGTAGCGCAGGTTATCCTGCTCGACGACGATCACGGTTTTCGACGGGTCGGGGTCGAGCGTGCGGCGATGGTCTACGGAGATCATCACGGCCTGTCCCGCTCCGACGCGGCGCGGCGTGACGGCCATCAGGCGCGGAGCCGTCTCCCTCGGCGACTCGATGACGCGCGTCGCATCCGTGATTAAGACCGGAAGCGTCGCGGCTTCGCCCGTCTGCCCGCCCGCGCGCAGGCGCACTTCGATCTCCGCTTCGCTCGGCGCGAGCGTTTCGGGCACATCAATTTCCAGACGGTCGCGCGACGGCAAAAACCTGACGCCGCCCACCATCTGTTCCGTCTTTCGCTCCGAATGGACGACGCGCGCGTTGGCTTCGTAGAACGCGCCGCCCTGTTTGAAACGAACGAGCACGCCCGCGCCCACGTCTTCGGGGTCGGGGAGCGGACGGACGTGGAGTTCGGCCTTCGTGCCGCGTTCAAATCGCAGGCCCGGATTTCCCAAAGGCAGACCCTTGCGCGCGGGCGTAGGGATGCTCGTCGGCGCAATCGTCGTGATGGGAACGCCGCCGACGATGGGACGCAAAGGGCGTTCGAGAATACTCAACTTGAAGGCGTCGCTGCGTCGCCCGCGATACGTGACAGAGACTTCCGCCTCCCCAACCTGCAAGCCGTGAGGCACGACGAAGGTCAAACCCTGATACATCTTCAACTCGGACGCATCAACTCCTGCTGCTGCTCCTCCTGCGCCCGCCGCGCCGCCGCCTCCACCCTCGCGCGCTTCCCGAATCATCACGGGCGAGGCCGTCCGCACGGAGACGTTGCGCGTCGTCGCGCCCTGTGAGATTTGAATCTGCATCTCGTCGGCGGCGGGCGGCTCGGTCATGCGCGTGTTGATGCCCTCGACGCGCAGTTCGAGAATCTGTCCGGCCACGCCTTTGTCGAAAGGGCCGATGCTCACAATCCGCAGCGTCTCTTGATGCGGCGCGGCGACGGCGACGACGCAGTTGAGCAGCATCGTCATCAACATCAGAACGGCGAGCGAGGATTTTGCTTTCATTTCAATTCTTCTCCGGCAGCAGTTCGGGGAGACTTTTTTTAACGAGATAAAGATTTGCGCCGACAGTCGCGGGGGAGCAATGTTGGCAAACGAAAGAGATTATAAGTTCGCGTCCCGACGCGTTTCAACTCTCGCGCCCGCGCCCGTCTTCATGCAAAACGAAAAGCCTCCGATGCCGTGAATAGTCGGAGGCTTTTCGTCAATCATTGCCGGGACGCGGCGGACGCGTTTTCACACGTCGTCGCGCGGGCTGCGTCGCCGCAGCAGCAGCCAGCCCGTCGGGAGCACGGCGGCGGCGAGCGCGATTTTGATGAGGTCGCCGACGACGAACGGGACGACGCCCTGCATGAACGCCTGCGCCGGAGACATGAAGGCCAGCAGCCCAAACCATCCGCCGAGCAGAATCACCGCCGAGCCGAGCGCCATCGCCAACGTCGCCGGGAGATAACGCCTGTCCCAACCGCGTTCGGCGAGGTAGCCCGTGACGAACGCCGCGAGCGGGTAGGCCCAGAGATACCCTGCGGTCAGGCTGAAGAGATGCGCCGCGCCGCCGCGCCCGCCGTAGAAGAACGGCAGCCCGCTCGCGCCCTCGAAGAGATACGCGATCATCGCCAGCGCGCCCAGACGCGGGCCGAGCAGTGCGCCCGTCAGGAGCACCGCGAAGACCTGCCCCGTGATGGGCACGGGCGTGAACGGCACGGGGATGGCAATCTGCGCGGCGAGCGCCGTCAGCAGACTGAAACCGACAACCAGCGCAACCCCGCGCGCCGCATCCAGAGGCGCAAGCAGCGCGCCCGTTAATGTTTCGGCCTTACTGTAGGAAGTGTCCATAATCGAAAAGTGACGAGTGATAAGTGACAAGTGACGGGCCGGATTTACAACGACCCGTCACTTATAACTTTCTTGCATGGCGATTGACAAGCCGTAAAGCGTCCAAAGTCTGAAAGTCTAAAGTCCAAAGTCCTTAAGCCGACGGTTGAGACTTTGGACTTCGGACGTTCAAACACCGAACTTCAAACTTTAGACTTCACGTCCTCCCGGATGTATGCCGCATCGCCGCTGGGGATGGCGTCGCGGTTGGCGTCCATCTCGCCGGCGATGGCGGTCTGTTCCGTGCCGATGCGCATCCCGTAGAAGGAACGCCAGACGAAGAACATCGAGATGCGGAAGAAGACGGCGGCGAGGATGTGCGTCAGCGTGGCGTCGCCGTCGTTGCGCGCCGTCAGGCTGACGGCCAACTCGACGGCGAGCAAGCCGAAAAGCGTCGTGAACTTGATGACCGGATTCAAGGCCACCGACGAAGTATCCTTGAAGGGGTCGCCCACCGTGTCGCCGACCACCGTCGCGTCGTGCAGCGCCGTGCCCTTCTGCTTGAGTTCCACCTCGACGATCTTCTTCGCGTTGTCCCACGCGCCGCCCGCGTTCGCCATGAAGATGGCCTGATAGAGTCCGAAGACGGCGATGGAGATGAGATAGCCGATGAAGAAGAACGGCTCGACGAAGGCGAAGGCGAGCGACGAGAAGAAGACCGTCAGGAAGATATTGAACATCCCCTTCTGCGCGTACTGCGTGCAGATTTCGACCACCTTCTTGCTGTCTTCGACCGAAGCCTTCTCGATTTCGTCGCCCAGTTTGATGTTGGCCTTGATGAACTCGACGGCGCGATATGCGCCCGTCGTCACGGCCTGCATGGATGCGCCCGTGAACCAGTAGATGATCGCGCCGCCCGTGATGAGTCCCAAGACGAAGGGCGCGTGCAGCAGCGAGAGGCTCTGCATGTTGATGGTCAGACCCTGAGTGAGCAACATGATGATGGAGAAGATCATCGTCGTCGCGCCGACGACCGCCGTGCCGATGAGCACCGGCTTGGCCGTCGCCTTGAAGGTGTTGCCCGCGCCGTCGTTCTCTTCGAGGAGGTCTTTGGCGCGATGGAAGTTGACCGTCACGCCGAAGTCTTGCTTGACCTCCGCCTCGACGTTCGGAACCTGCTCGATGAGCGACAGTTCATAGACCGACTGCGCGTTGTCCGTCACCGGCCCGTAGGAGTCAACGGCAATCGTCACCGGCCCCATGCCGAGGAAGCCGAAGGCGACCAGACCGAAGGCGAAGACCGCCGGAGCGACCATCAAGCCTTCGAGTCCCTGCGTGCTGAACAGGTAGGCGATGGACATCAGCGCGACGATGCTCATGCCGAGCCAGTAGGCCGAGAAGTTACCGGCGACCAGACCCGAAAGGATGTTCAAGGACGCGCCGCCCGCGCGCGACGACGTGACCACTTCCTTGACGTGGCGCGATTCGGTCGAGGTGAAGACCTTGACGAGTTCGGGGATAATCGCCCCGGCGAGCGTACCGCAGGTGATAATCGTCGCCAGCTTCCACCAGAGCGACGTGTCTCCGCGCAAGGATGGCACGATCAGATAAGAGACGACGTAGGTCAGGACGACCGAGACTATCGAAGTTATCCAGACGAGCGAGGTCAGGGGCTTCTCGAAGTTCATCCGGTCGGCGTTCTGGTAGCGGCCTTTGGCGATGGCTTCGTTGATGAAGTAGGAGACGGCGCTCGCCACGATCATCATCACGCGCATGACGAAAAGCCAGACGAGAAGTTGCACCTGCACGGTCGCGTCGGCGACGGCGAGCAGGATAAACGTGATCAGCGCGACGCCCGTCACGCCGTAGGTCTCGAAGCCGTCAGCCGAAGGGCCGACCGAGTCGCCCGCGTTGTCGCCCGTGCAGTCCGCGATGACGCCGGGGTTGCGCGCGTCGTCCTCTTTGATCTTGAAGACGATCTTCATCAAGTCCGAACCGATGTCGGCAATCTTCGTGAAGATGCCGCCCGCGATGCGGAGCGCCGCCGCGCCGAGCGATTCGCCGATGGCGAAACCGATGAAGCACGGCCCCGCGTAGTCGCGCGGGACGAAGAGCAGGATGCAGAGCATAATCAGCAACTCGACGGAGATGAGCATCATGCCGATGCTCATTCCGGCGCGGAGCGGAATCGCATAGATCGGATAGGGCTTGCCGCCGAGCGAGGCGAAGGCCGTGCGCGAGTTGGCGAAGGTGTTGACGCGGATGCCGAACCACGCGACGCCGTAGCTGCCCGCGATGCCGACGAGCGAGAAGAGTAGGATGACGACGACCTTCGTGAGCGGCAATCCCGTAGTCGCCGCGCGCGTCACGGGGTCAATCGCCGGAGCGAGCCAGCCGAAATAGACGGCGACGATAATTCCGATGAAGACCCACAGCAGGAGAATGAATTTCCCCTGCGTGACGAGATAGGTTTTGCACGTCTCGTAAATCAGTTCGGAGATCTCGCGCATCGAGCGATGCACGGGCAGGTTCTTCAACTGCATGTAGATGATGAGTCCGAACAGGAGGCCGAGCGCGCAGACCGCGATGCCGATGAGCAGCAGGGTGTGCCCGTCCACGCCGAGAAACTCTTGGCTCGCGAGGTCGGGCAGAATCAGGTTGGCCTCGCCGCCCGCGTGATGGTCGGTCGCCTGACGCGAAGGGCCGGAGCCGTGCGCGTCGGGCGGGGTGGCGGCGCGTTGGGCCAGAGCGGGCGTCGCCGCGCAGGCGAGCGCGAAGGCCGCGCACGCGACCGCGCAGAGCACGCCGCGCCGGGCAACTGTCGTCTTAAGCGTTAGAAGTTTGAAAATCAACAGCACAGCGGCCAGCCCGAGCATGAGGATGCCGGTGGCGGAAAGCAGCGATAGTTCCACGATAGAGAGATTCCTTTCGGTTCGTTTGATAACCTGTGAATTGAAGAAAGCTGTCGAGACAAGCAGGGACAACCAAAAACTTCCGGCTGTCTTTCGGAACGCATCCGCGCCAGAGAGGACGCCCGGCGAACCCCTGACAGCCTCGATTAACAGCCGCACTAAAAGCGGGCATTATCGCCGATTCATGCCTGAACTGTCCACCCGCAAACGTACCTCCAAAGCAGAAGGCCCGGAGATGAGAGACCTCTCCGGGCGCGCGTCGTGAAAGGTTTTCCGGCGGTTCAGACGGTGCTGGAAGCTACGGGGCGGCTCGCCGTGTCAGTCGTCTGCGCGAGCGTGGGGTCGCGCCGGACACGCGTCCAGCGGCGGACGGAATCGCAGAGGATGATGATTGCCGCCGTCATCAGAATCGCGGTCAGGGCGGTGTTGATGTAGCCTTGCGCGGCGGTGTCGGGTTTCTGTGCGAGCGGCCAGAAGTTGTCGGTGATGGATTGCCAACCGGCGACGAGCGTCGTCGTGGCGACGAAGGCGAGCGGCACAAGCGTCGTCCAACTGTAACGCGCACGGCCCGAGTTGATGATGATGGTCGTCGCCACGCAGAGCGCGACCGCCGCCAGCAGTTGGTTGGCGATGCCGAACATCGGCCAGATGGTCGAGATCGAACCCGACCAGATGAACGCCGCCCATCCGGCGACGACGAGCGCGGTCGTGATAAATGCGCCGGGCATCCACGTCGGCTCCTCAAACTTGCGATAGAAACGCCCGCCGAACTCGCCGACGAGAAACCGCGCGACGCGCGTCCCCGTGTCAATCGTCGTCAGGATAAAGAGCGCCTCGAACATGATTGCGAAGTGATACCAGTACTTCATCAACCCGCCGAGGAAGGGCACGGCGTCGAAGATTTTGGCGATGCCGAGCGCGAGCGTGACCGCGCCGCCCGTCCGCCCGCGCAAGTTTTTCTCGCCCGATTCGGCTTCGAGGCGGTCAATCTCCTGCGGCTTGAGATTGAAGCCTTCGGTTGAATGTTCATCTACCATTCGCACGTAGGCGGCCTTTTGCGCGTCGGTCTTCTGCGCGGTGTTGATGGCGAAATAGTCGCCCGGAAAAAGCGACGTGGCCGCAATCAGCGCGACGATGCCGACGACGCCCTCCATCAACATCGAACCGTAACCGATCATCCGCGCGTCCGTCTCCCGCTTAATCATCTTCGGCGTCGTGCCCGAAGCGATCAGCGCGTGGAAGCCGCTGATTGCGCCGCACGCGATGGTGATAAAGACGAACGGGTAAATCTTCCCCGGAATCACCGGCCCGCCGCCCCGCACGAACGGCGTCAACGCGGGCATGTTCAAATCGGGATGGACGAGGATGACGCCGACGATGAGAAAAGCAATCGTCCCTATTTTGAGATACGACGAGAGATAGTCGCGCGGGCAGAGCAGCATCCAGACCGGGAGAACCGATGCGATGAAACCGTATGCGGCCATCAGGAGCGTGATGGTGTTGCGCGAGAGCGTGAAGGTTTCGGCCCACGGGGATTCCGCGATGCGACCGCCGAGGATGACCGCGAGGAAGAGTCCGGCGACGCCGAGCGCGCTCGCCTCTTTGATCCGACCGGGACGGATGCGGTACATGTAGACGCCCATCAGGAGCGCGAGCGGAATCGTGAAGCCGACCGTGAACGTCCCCCAGGCGGATTCCGCCAGCGCGTTGACGACCACCAGACCCAAGCCCGCCAGCGCAATCACGACGATGAACAGAATCGCCACGCCCGCGACGAGTCCCGAGAGCGGGCTGATCTCCGTGCGCGCAATCTCGGCCAGCGACTTGCCGCGCCGCCTGACGCTCGCCACGAGAATCATAAAGTCGTGCACCGCGCCGCCTAGACAGACGCCGATGACGAGCCAGAGCAGACCGGGCAAGAATCCGAACTGCGCGGCGAGCACCGGCCCGATGAGCGGCCCCGCGCCCGAGATGGCCGCGAAGTGATGGCCGAAAAGCACCCACTTGTTTGTCGGGTAGTAGTTGTGCCCGTCGTTCATCGTCTCCGAAGGGACGGGGCGCGCGTCGTCGAGCGCGAGCACTTTGGCCGCCAGAAACGCCGAATAATAGCGATACGCAATCGCTATCACACACAACGCGCCGATGATGATGGGCAGGGCGTTCATCACCAAACTCCAAAAGCAGAGGTTAGATGTTGGATGTTAGATGTCAGGCAAAGACAAAGCATGCTTTTTTCTTCCTAACATCTAACATCTAACATCCGACATCTGTCCGCCTATCTTTCATCCGTCGTCTCTTGTCCTGCGCCCATCAACGAACCGGCGATGCCGACCAGCAGGCCGACCACGATGAGCAGATAACCGGCGAGCGAACGGCCATGCTCCTCCGCGCCGCTGCTTGTTGCTGCGGCGAGACTCCCGCGCAGGCCGAGATGATGCGGGACGGTGAAGAGGCCGACGGCGAGCATAAAAAATCCGAGCGCCCCTATTTTGAGCAGCAGCGGCGTGCGGCTCGGGCGTCCGAGTTTTTGACCGATGGCGCTGCGCGTGTAGCCGTAGGCGAGATAGATGGCGAGGCCGAGCACGAGCCAGCCGATGAAGCGCCACCAAGTGTCAGCCGACAGGTAGTACATCAGGAAGATGCAGGAGAAGACTCCGAGCACGGGAACCAGCCACGTGCCGAAGGGAACGCGGAAAGCCCTCTCGCGGTTGGGGTCTTTGATGCGCAGGATAGGGATGCCGATGCAGACGAGCATGAAAGCGAAGAGCGTCCCGATGTTCGTCAGATTGAGCATGGACTCGATGTTGGCGAAGGCCGCGATGCCGCCGACGAAAAGTCCGGTCAGGATTGTCGTCACGTGCGGCGTCTTGAAGCGCGGGTGGACGGTGGCGAAGATGGGCGGGAGCAGCCCGTCGCGCGCCATCGAGAAGAAGATGCGCGGCTGGCCGAGTTGGAAGACGAGGAGCACCGCCGTGTGCGCCACGACCGAGCCGAAGGCGACGATGGTCTGCGGCAGCGTCACGCCCTGCGGCGCAACGTAATCCAACGCCATCGTCAGAGCTTCGGCCTGACCCGACGAGGAGACTTTCTGAAGTTCGACGAACGGAATCAACCCCGTGAAGACGGCGGCGACCACGATGTAGAAGACCGTGCAGACAATGAGCGAGGCGATGATGCCGATGGGCAGGTCGCGCGCCGGATTCTTCGTCTCTTCCGCGACGGTCGAAACGGCGTCGAAACCGATGTAGGCGAAAAAGACGAGCGCCGCGCCCGCAAACGTCCCGCCCCACCCTTGCGGCTGGAACGGTCGCCAGTTTTCCGCCATCTGTGCGGGCGGGACGAAGTAGAGCGCCGTGCCGACGAAGAAGATGAGCACGAGAATCTTCACCGCCACCATTCCGGCGTTGAAGTTGGCCGACTCGCGGATGCCCCAGACGAGCACGATGGTGATCAGCGCGACGATGGCGAAGGCGAGAAAGTTGAAGATCAAAGGGATGCCGAAGAGGGTCGGCGCGCCGCCGAACAACTGTGCGTATTGAGCCGGATTCTCGGTCGCCAGAATTGCTGCCGAGCGATAGTCAGCCGCCAGCCAATGCGGAAAGGGGATGCCGAGGTTGAGCAGCAGTTTATGAAAGTATTCCGCCCAACTGATGGCGACCGCCACGTTGCCGATGGCATACTCGATAATCAAATCCCAGCCGATAATCCACGCGATCAACTCGCCCATCGTCGCATAGGAATAGGTATAGGCCGAGCCGGAGATGGGAACCATCGAGGCCAACTCCGCGTAGCAGAGCGCCGTGAAACCGCAGACGATAGCCGTGATAACGAACGAGAGCATGAGCGACGGGCCCGCGCCGGGACGCCCCGCCACGGCGTCGCCCGCGGCGGCGCTCCCGACGGTGGCGAAGATGCCCGCACCGATAATCGCGCCGATGCCGATGAGCGTCACGTTGAACGCGCCGAGCGTCCGCTTCAAAGAGAACTGCGGCCCGCCCGCCACCTCCATGATGTCGTCCAGATTCTTCGTGCGAAAGATGCCTCGAAGCACAGTCTTGGCCTCCGAAATCCGAGGATGCTATTGCGTTTTTAAGTTAAGACGGGCCGCGCCCCACGCGGCCCCCAATGCAGGTTCGGCGGAGTTTGGCACACCCGCACATAGCAACGCAACAAATAAACTTGCCGCCCGCCGCTTCCCTTAAAACCACACCGGAGAATCTTGAGCCTGCGGTATAGTTCCATCCGCGACGTGACTCGATGTGACTCTCCGGCTCTGCAAATTGACTAGCTTCGTTTTCTTTTCGAGGCCGCGCTTTTTCTTCCAAATTCGAGCGTCGCCAGCCCCTTCTCGATTGCTCCTTTGATGAGGCGGAGCGGTTCGTCTTGCGGCTTGAGTTGGCCCGTCAGCGACAGAAGATAGAGTTTGAGTGCGGCCCTGTGTGCGTCGCTGTAGAGATAGGTTAACTCGATGCCGGTCGCAAGAGCCTCGCTCGCCCGCTCGATTCCCTCCGGCCCGCTGTTGATTGCTTCCCTGATAGCGAACAGGAGATGCGCCAACGACTCGACGGCAGCAGCATCCTCGCACAACGCGGGTTCGAGAATCCCCGTCCACGTCTGAGGCTCTATGAGTGGCTTGCCGGTCTTACAGTTCGGGTTGATACGGTCTTTCAAGGATGCTTGCTCGACGTGATTGAGAAATAACGTGATGAAGGACGGCGCACACTTTGATATGATGCGCGCGTTCTGTCTTTGAAAATTTGCAACGGCCTATGCGCGGCTCACCCTCACAGATTCAGGAGAGATGAGCATCGCCGTTGAGTTTGAAAGGTTCACACTCTCGGCGATTCGATTGCGCAAATATAGTCTATCCGGTGCTGCGGATAGATGCAAGCCCCGTTATGTGACTGCCACTATGTCAAGGAGGCAGTCCTGATGGGCTATGCACGGCGCAGGCCGGAACGTCTTGCCGGAAAGTTGCTACAGATTCGGAATGCGCTCGGGCTTTCGCAGACTGAGATGTATAGGCGTCTGGGTGTTGAAGAAGATATTCCGTACACAAGAATTTCCGATTATGAGTTGGATAAAAGCGAGCCGACGTTGATGGTTCTGTTGCAATATGCGCGTGTCGCCGGTGTGCATACGGAAGTTTTGATTGACGACGAGTTAGAGTTGCCGGAGAAGTTGCCGGACACAGCGAATCACGAAGAGATAAGGCGGAAATATATGCCCCGTCGCAGGAAGCGTTGAGGGCGACCACATTCTTGATTCTTGGGGCGCAAAGGGAGCATCATTGATAGCGTCAGACGGTGCAGAGAAATGAGGTGAAGGAATGACCATCACGCTGACGGAAGAACTTGAAGAGTTGATAAATGAAAGGGTCAGGAGTGGAGCTTATCAATCGCCGGATGAGGTGGTGCTGGCGAGTTTGCGTCTACTCAAAGCTCAAGAGCGCGGGATGGACGCCCTGCGCCGCGAAATCATGCGGGGCGTCGAAGACATCCGGCAAGAGCGATTTACTACTTACACGACGGATTCGGAACTCGAAGCACTTTCGGATGCGATTATCAGAGAAGGACAAGAGAGGCGGGATGCTTCGGAGAAATAGTGATGCGTTCTGTCAAGGTCGCCGCTGCCGCCGAAGAAGACTTGCGAACTATCTGGGCCTACATCGCCGAACATAATCCCGAAGCAGCGGGTAAGGTTATCAAGGAAATAGTCGGCAAGTTTGCCCTCTTACGCGACCATCCCCGGATAGGGCGAGAGCAAGACAAGTTGCTCCTCAACCTGCGAAGTTTCACCGTTAAAGATTATCTCATCTTCTATCAACCGCTTGAGAACGGGGTCGAAATTCTGCGTGTGGTGCACGGTTCACGCGATATAGAAAGTATATTTGAAAGCTTTCTCGATTCTCTTTAAGCGAAATAGGTCATCGAAAGTATGCCTGAACATCGAGAGACAGCGCGCGTCGTGCATGAGAATCTGGATACGGCGTATGTGAATCTGGGGGCGTTGCTGCGTTATCTGCGGGCGCGGGATTTCGTGGGGCGGGTTCATGTCGAGTTGGACGAGTATGAGGTTGAGATTTTTGTGCGGGGGCAGGAGGAGTTGCGCGTGCGGGAGATGGATTTTGCGTCGGGGCGGGTGGAGGAGGGGGCGGGCGCGTTGCAGCGCGTGCTGGTGCGGGCGCAGGAGGCGGGCGGGTTGTTGAGCGTCTATGAGGGCGGGGAGGCAGCGACGGACGAGGCGGCAGAGCGGCGGAGCGCGATTGCTTCGGAGGTGTCGCGGCAGGCGGTGGAGCAGCAGGCTTCGATACGCGTGTCGGAGGAGGAGGCGGAGCAGCGCGAGTTGTTGGAGGTGAGCGGTGAATTGTTGGGGGCGGTGGAACGTGCGGCGGCGGTGGCGGGCGGGGACTTCGCGTCGGCCCTGCATCGCGCGCGCATCGGTCTGGCGGACGACTATCCTTTCCTCGACCCCGTGCAGCGACGCTTCGAGTATCGGGCAGGGACGGTCAGGCTACAGGGCAAGGTGAGCACGGGGTTGTACGTCTCGGGCGTGAGCGAGGCGTTGCGTCGCGCCGTCGAGCACATCGCCACGGAGGGCGAGCGCATCGGCATCCGTCGAGACGTGGCGCGCGAACTCTCCACGCTCAAGCGACGACGACAGACCGCGCTCGCCCGCTTCAAATTCACCACCCAACTCGAACGCATCGCGGGCATGAAACTGCTTTGAAGCCGCAAGTCAGAACGAGTCCAAAGTCTGCGATACGTCCAAAGTCTGAAAGTCCAATGTCAAAAGTCGAAAACTTAAAAGTCCAAAGTCTAAACGTCTAACGTCCAAAGTCTAAATCGAAAGCCAAAAGTTCAACGTCCAAAGTTAAAGCGAGTCCAAAAGTCTGAAAGTCGAAAGTCCAAAGTCAGGAGACACGATTGTCTTCGGACTTTGGACTTTCGACTTTCAGACTTTGGACTAAATTCGACTATTGCCCGCCGGAGGTTTCGGTGGGGAATCCTTCTTTAGTCCATGCGGCCCAACCGCCGAGGAGGGCGGCGACGTTTTCTATATTCTTCTGCTTGAGTTCGAGCGCCGCACCGGCGCTCAAGTGTTCGGTCGGTCAAGCGCAGTAGGCGATGAGCAGCTTGTTGCGCGGCAGTTGGGCGGCGCGCGTCTGTAGTTCGCTTTTGGGAAACGACAGCGCGCCCTTGATGTGGCCGCGATCAAACTCCGCTTTGCTGCGCACGTCGAGGATGACGGCCTCGCCCCTGTCGGCGGCGCTGCGAGCCTCGCCGACGCCGATGCGACGCACGCCGTCGGAGGGCGCGGACGGCCCCGTCGAGGGTGCACCGCCCAACGTCGCACCATTGTTCGCTGCGACGTTGCTTGCGTTCCGCGTCGCCGCCGTCGAATTATTGTCGCTACTGCTTCGCGCGTTACCGGCCCCGTCGTCCGCCTTGCATGCCGCGAAGAAAATCGCCGCCGCGCAGATGACGAACGCCGCCAACAAACCCTGCCTACGCATTCTTTACGCCTCCTCTTGATATTGATTCCCGCGCCGCCTCCGCTTTTGTCCGAACCCGCGCGGCTGCGTTTAGCATCGCACAAAACTCGACCCGAATGGAAGCGTAGGGATGAGGGGTCAGGGACGAGGGATGAATAAAGGAGCGGAAAGTTTAGCTTGTGGAATGGAGAGGATAATGTGATGGGAAAATCCACTTTCAATCCACGGGTGCGGTTATCCTTGTGATCTTCAATGGGTGCGCTTCCCGGTAGCTTGCGTCGAAAGAGTCGCGGAGTCTGCTTCTGATATGTCGCGGCTGGCAGCTAAAACAACACCTGCTCATCTGTTCTCCTCAAGTTCTTCTGCGGGTTTGAAAAATTGTTTGCATGTCGGCGGCAACGTGCTATAGTGCACGGCCTCACAAGTAGCAATGCCCAACCCCGACAGAGAAATATCGGAAAAACGCGTTTCTACTTTTTTTGTCGTTACCCCTTGCCTCCTTTGATTTAAAAATTCGCAACGTCGCCGACGGTATCTACTCAAGAGCCGTGAGGCTCGAAGTGTCGCGGCGGGCGAAGCGCGTGGCTCCCGTCACCACCTGACTCATGCGTAAGCGTTGAGACTCGTTAAGACAATCGCAAGTTTCCTCGCACCGGAGGGCGCAACCAACGGCGCGCGCTCCTGTGCTCCCCTAGTACCCTCAACCTTTCGGGAGGAAGAATGAAAAGAATCTTTACGCTCTTGGCAGTCGTCGCAATGTGTGCAGCCGCGTTCGTGCCTGCATCAATCGAGAGTCGCTATTTCGCAGCGCAAGGGAAGTCCGACAAGTTTCGCAGCAAGGGCAAAGACGCGATTCCCGGCCAGTACATCGTCGTGCTCGAAGAATGGGCGACGGGCCCGACGGGCGACTTCTCACAAGCCGGTGAAGTGGCCGAGTTCCTCACCTCGCTGCACGGCGGCAAACTCAAACACGTCTATAAACACGCGCTCAACGGTTTCGCCGTCAACCTGACGCCGGAGGCCGCGCTCGCGCTGAGCGAAGATGCGCGCGTCGCCTACGTCGAAGAGGACGGCGTGATGACCGCCAACGCTACGCAGACCGGCGCAACGTGGGGTCTCGACCGTATTGACCAGCGCGACCGCCCGCTCAACGGCACATACAACTACAACTTCACCGGCTCGGGCGTCCGCGCCTACGTCATTGACACCGGCATCCTCACCTCGCACACGCAGTTCGGCGGACGCGCCGCCGTCTCCTACGACGCCTTCGGCGGCAACGGTCAGGACTGCAACGGACACGGCACGCACGTCGCCGGAACCATCGGCGGCTCGACCTACGGCGTCGCCAAGAGCGTCTCGCTGCGCGCGGTGCGCGTGCTCGACTGCTCCGGCTCCGGCTCGACCTCGGGCGTCATCGCGGGCGTCAACTGGGTGGCGTCCAACCGCGTGCTGCCCGCCGTGGCGAACATGAGCCTCGGCG